>JBHHWM010000348.1:0-4197 GCA_046756545.1 Rhodothermales bacterium
CCGTTTGATCTGCGCTACACCATCCGAGGGCCGAATGCCTACCTCGTGCCGAAGCGGGACGGCCGGTTGATCGTGGGGGCTACGAGCGAAGAGATGGGCTTCGACACGGCGGTGACGGCAGGCGGGCTGTATAAACTGCTCGAAGGAGCCTGGGAGATCGTGCCCGGGATCTACGACCTCACCGTCGTGAACGCCATGGCCGGGTTGCGTCCCGGAAGCCGCGACAATGAACCGCTGTTGGGCTACTCGGCAGCGCCGGGTGTTCTCTTTGCCACGGGGCACTATCGCCACGGCATTTTGCTGGCTCCGGTTACGGCTCAGGAAATCGCTCGCCTCATCCTGCGCGGAGAAACCTCCTCGTGGTTGGAGCCGTTTTCTCCCCTGCGTTTTACCTCCTCTCATCCAACCCGACAGACGGTATGAATGCACCGGCCGATCCGTGTGATGTGGCGGTGAACGGAGAACGGCGGACACTTCCGGGAGGCAGTACGCTTGCCGAGTTGCTCCGGGCCGTAGATATCGACCCCGTGCATGCGCAGGGCATTGCCGTGGCCGTCAATGACACGATTGTGCGGCGGCAAGCATGGCCCGAGGTAACGCTGCAAGAAGGGGATCGCATCGAGATCGTCAACGCGAGCCAGGGCGGTTGAGACAGGCCCGGCCTGATCGCTTCAGTTATAGTGCATGTATTCGAGATGGACATGATGCAGGATGATGTGATACATAATGGAAGCCCGGTGGCCCGTACCGAGAGCGATGCGCTGGTGATCGGGCCGCACACGTTGGGGTCGCGGTTACTGGTGGGGTCGAGCGGCTTTCCCAACTTCCAGGTGATGCTCGATGCGTGGGAAGCCTCCGGGACCGAGGTGGTTACGGTTGCCATCCGGCGCGTGAATCTGAAGGATCGGTCCGAAGAGAGCCTGCTCGACCTGCTTCGCCGGCGGGAGTATGTGGTGCTACCCAACACGGCGGGGTGTTACACGGCGCGCGAGGCTGTGCTCGTCGCCCAGTTGGCGCGGGAGGCCCTCGAAACCGACCTCATCAAGCTTGAAGTCATCGGCGACGACGAGACGTTGCTGCCCGACGCCGAACAACTGCTCAAGGCGGCCAAGGCGCTCATCGACGACGGGTTCACCGTGTGTGCATACAGCAACGACGACCCCATTGTCTGCCGTAAGCTGGCGGATCTGGGATGCGCGGCGGTGATGCCGCTGGCCTCTCCTATCGGCAGCGGCATGGGGCTTCTCAACACGTATAACCTGCGCCTCATTCGCGAACTCCTCCCCGAGGTTCCGTTGATCGTCGATGCGGGCATCGGCACGGCCAGCGATGCCGTGCAAGCGATGGAACTGGGCTACGACGGTATTTTGCTCAATACGGCCATCTCTCGCGCCAAGCATCCCGTTGACATGGCGCGCGCCATGCGATATGCCGTAGAGGCGGGACGCCTGGCCTACAAGGCCGGTCGCATTCCCCGCCGTTTCTACGCCCAGGCCTCATCGCCCTTCGAAGGCCGGGTCGGTTCCTGATTCCTGACGGGTATAGTAAATTGACGGCTTCCAGCGAGCGTTTCGTACCTCTGCCGAGGCTTGTGTTGATCGCTGACGGGTTCACGGCCCCGATGTGTGCGGCGCGCGTGATGAGAGCTGTGGAAGCCGGCGTCCGGTGGGTGCATCTTCGCGATCATACGGCGTCGCCGGTCATTTTTGAGCGAGCCGTCCGGGACCTCGCGTCGCGTCTGCGTGCCTGTGCCGATGCAGTGTGTATCTCGATTAATACCCGGCTATCTCTCGCGCAAGCGCACGGCATGGGATTACATCTCGGCGTCCGGGGACCGTCGGTAGCCAAGGCCCGGTACGTGCTGGGTTCGGAGCGCCTCGTCGGGTATTCCGCGCATCGGGCAGAGGAAGGATGCCGGGTGGTGAACGAAGGCGCAGATTATCTTTTTTATAGCCCTGTTTTCCCCACGCCGAGCAAGCCGGACCATCCCGGTGTGGGGGAGGCGGCTTTGCGGGCGTTTTGTAGAGCCGTGCCCGGCGTACCCGTCTTCGCGCTCGGCGGCGTCACCCCGGATCGCGTGGCCGTTTGCCTCGATGCCGGTGCCTACGGCATCGCGGTCGTTTCAGGCATTTTAGGAGCTTCCGACCCGGTCGAAGCTGTTCGGGCCTATCAGGCGGCCCTGGCTACGGCGGCTCCGGTTCACCCATCGACAGGTTAACATGCGTGTAGCTCTTACCATCGCCGGGAGTGACTCCGGTGGCGGGGCCGGCATCCAGGCCGACCTCAAGGCCATGCAAGCCAACGGCGTCTTTGCGGCGTCGGTGCTTACCGCGATCACGGCCCAAAACACGCGCGCCGTCACAGCATCTTATGATCTACCGGTTGATCTCATCGAAGCCCAGATCGACGCCGTCTTCGGAGATATTCACGTTGATGCCACGAAGACCGGCATGCTCTCGTCTGCCGAGATCATCGAGACCGTGGCGCGGAAGGTCCAGGAGCATCGCATCACGCCGCTCGTGGTCGATCCGGTGATGATTTCCAAAAGCGGATTCCCGCTCTTGAAAGAGGATGCTGTGGAAACGTTGAGAGAACAATTAGTGCCGCTCGCCACGGTTCTTACCCCGAACACGCATGAAGCGGCACACCTGACCGGGTTGACGATCAGGACGCAGGAGGACGCCCGTGAAGCGGCCCGGCGATTGTATGACCTTGGTCCTCAGGCGGTGCTGGTCAAGGGCGGTCATCTCGAAGGCGGAGACGAGGCTGTAGACGTTCTCTTCGATGGGACGCAGTGCCATAGTGTCCGTGCCGAGCGCATCGCCACGCCACACACGCACGGCACCGGCTGTACCTATGCCTCCGCCATCGCCGCCAACCTGGCGAAAGGGTATGCCCTCGTCGAAGCCGTCGAGCGGGCCAAGCGCTACGTCACCGAAGCGATCCGTCACGGCCTGCCTATTGGTGCCGGTCATGGTCCGACGCACCACTTTTTCTTTCTCAAAGGGACCGGCCTTTTCCCGGCGGACGATGGGTGACGGAGAGAGCTGTTCACGGAAGGATGATCCTCGGCCCTTAATGCAGCTTTCATTTGCGGTCCAGCCGAAGGCGTTGTATTTTCGCGATCCACGCCGTGGCAACTAATCATGTTGTCGCGGCGTTATATCTCTCTAGCACGTGCCCGTAGCTCAGCTGGATAGAGCGTCTGACTACGGATCAGAAGGCCGGGGGTTCGAATCCTCCCGGGCACGCACCGAAATGTGGTAATCCACACCGTACGAGGCCCTGAACGACGTTTGGGGCCTCGTAACATTTCTACGCGGCTTGCGGAAGTTTCGGAAACGTTTCGGAAACGGGCCTTCCACGCATCTCCTTCGTAACGAATAACGAAACGGAGAATGCGAAATGGCAAGACTGTACACCAAAGGAAGGCGTTACTACGCTGAGTTCTACGACAGGGCGAGACGGCCCAAGAAGAAATACGTTCCGTTGGGACGGAACAAGAGAGCCGCGATTGCTGCTCTTGCGCGTCTGGAAGTCGAATTCGCTCAAGGTGTGTTCGATCCTTGGAATCCCCAACCGAACCCGTTAGATATTAGCAGTGTCGAAGAGGCCATCAGAGCGTTTTTGGCGACTAAGGAAGGATTCAGTCCCAAGACCCTGAAGATGTATTCATACGTCTTGGGATTGTTCAGGGAAAGCCTACCAGCCCGTATTCATCTTGTAACCGTCAGGCCCAAGCACATTCGAGATTTTCTCTTCAAAAGAGACCTGAATGACGTAGGGAGAGAAACCTACTTCCGCCACATCAAAATATTCTTCAGATGGTGCCTGACGGAGCGGCTGATAGAGAGAAATCCGGCAAACGAGGTTGACATCCCCAAGCCACCTAAGGTTTTCCCTCACTTCTTGAAGCCGAAAGAACTGGACTACCTGCTTCAGTGCATACGTAGAGACGCCGAAGCAAGCTGTTGGGGGGGAAGTATCGTGGCTTGTGGAGGTAATCCTTGTGGCCGTGTACACTGGTCTACGTGCCGGTGAATTGGTCAACCTGCGATGGGAACACATCGACCTGGATAACCAGAGCCTGCTGGTTCGCAATACCGACGACTTCAAGACCAAAACGCGACGAGAGCGAATCGTCCCCCTCGTTCCTTCTCACTCATCATAACTACGCGATGGTTATCTTGGTTAATC
>JBHHWM010000349.1:0-4194 GCA_046756545.1 Rhodothermales bacterium
CGATGTTGATGGATTCGACGGATTCGATGGTGCCGAGGATGTTGTTGGAAAAGATATGGTCCTCGCCGTAGAGGAGTTTGTTGTACACGTTGGCAGCAATGGCGTTGGGGTTGGCGGCTTGCTGCCGAAGGTTGTCGAGTGTCCGCTGTTTGACCAGGTCGAACTCTTTTTCATCCCACCTGGGTTCTAGGAGGATTTCCTCGACGAGCGCCATGGTTTGTTCATAGTTTCGGGCGAGCGTGTTGCCGCGAACCGTGATGGTTTCCCTGCCTGCTTGTATGCTGATCGATGCGCCCAACTCGTCGATAGCTGCTTCCAGTTCTTCCGGCGTTTTCGTTCGTGTGCCTTCCATCATCACGTCGGTCACCATGTTGGCAACCCCGATCTTATCCGGGTTATCGAGCAGGAGGCCGCCGCGCATACGCAGGGTAAACTGAACAAGGGGAAGTTCGTCATTTTCTATACCGAAGAGGCGCATCCCGTTGTCGAGGTGATCCGTCCATATCTCTGGAATGGAGATTTCGGGGGAGGAGCCGAAAGAAGGTTCGATAGAGCGGTCGAAAGAGGACGGAGTTTTCTCGATGGGGCCGCTGCCGGTCAGGAGGAACTCTTCTTCAGCGCCGGCGATGATCTGCTCTTCTACCACCTCCGCCTGTCGCGACTCAGCGAGCATCAAGTCGGTCTGGCCTCTGGGGACGAAGCTGGTGCAGATATAATGCTTGTCTTTGATATAGTGGTCATAGACGCGCAGTACGTCCTCGTGTGTTACATCGAGCAGGCGTTGAATATCTTCGGCAGCATAGCCGGGGTCGCCTGCAAAAATGTTGTATTGCGCCAGCCGGAACGCTTTTCCCAGGACGCTCGCCATGCCGTTGTAAAAACTCGTTTCTACGCGGGCCTTCACACGCGCAAGATCAGCCTCGGTGAAGCCGTCGGTCTCGAACCGGGCAAATGCCTCGTTGACGGCGGCATCGACCTCGTCCAGGTCGGTACCGGCAAAAGCGCGGATGGAGAGCGTGGTTTTGCCCGCCAGTTCGCTGTTCTGATTGAACATCGATACGTTCGACGTGAGTTGCCGGTCTTCGACCAGAACCTTGTAAAACGGCGCTTTTTTCCCGTCGGTCAGCAGCAGCGACAGCAGTTGGAGCGGATACGTATCCGGGTGATATTGCGCGACGGTGGGCCAGGCGATGGTCAGGGCGGGGAGCCGGGCGAAGTTGTCTTCGTGGAATAGCCGCGTTGTTTCGGTCAGCGTGGGTTGCTCGACCGGGTCCTGGGGATGCAACTCCACCGCCGGGATTTCCCCGAAATACTTCTCGACCCATTCTTTGGCCTGAACCACATCGAAGTCTCCGGCGAGGACGAGCGTGGCATTGTTTGGAGCATACCAGGCCCGGTAGAACTCGTGGACGTCTTCCAGCGAGGCGTTTTGCAAATCCTCCAGCGACCCGATGACCTGCCAGTTATAGGGATGGCCTTCAGGATACAAGTTTTTGTCGATCACATAGTTCGTGTGGCCGTAGGGCCGGTTGTCGACGCCCTGACGCTTCTCGTTCTTGACGACTTGTTTTTCTTTCTCAACGACGGGGGCGGTAACGGTGTTGATGAAAAAGCCCAGCTTGTCGGCCTCGGCCCACAGGATCTTTTCCAGCGCGTCGTTCGGGACAACCTGGTAGTAGTTGGTCCGGTCGCGGTTCGTCGAGCCGTTGAGGGTGCCGCCCACCTTGTTGATGAGAATGTCGAGGCCGCCTTTGCCCAGGTTCTCCGATTCGAGGAAGAGGAGGTGCTCGAAAAGGTGGGCGAAGCCTGTCTTGCCGGGGCGTTCCCGGGCCGACCCGACGTGATACGTCATGGCGACGGCTACGATGGGATCGGATCGGTCGATGTGAAAGACGACCTCCAGGCCGTTGTCCAGCGAATATTTTTCATAATCGATGGAGAACCCGGTATTCGTCGATGGCCGGCAGGATAGCGACAAGGCAGCCAGGAGCAGGAAAGACCAGTAAGGTAGCTTCAT
Source organism: Rhodothermales bacterium (assembly GCA_046756545.1). Classification (GTDB taxonomy): domain Bacteria; phylum Bacteroidota; class Rhodothermia; order Rhodothermales; family JBHHWM01; genus JBHHWM01. The sequence continues at coordinate 2,018 of JBHHWM010000349.1, forward strand.
CATGGGATCGTTCACGGAGAAAGTTGTGAATGGACGAGTCCGAAGATCGGGTGGTAGGAGGATTCAAGACAGGCGTCAGGCGCAGCGTTTACCCACGCGAACATCATCTCAGGCACCACAATGAAGCACCGTTCCGTATCTGAATCAAGGGTCTCTGATAATGGTTGCTAATGTATCACCTTCCTGCTACGAATGGCAAGGCAGAAAGGCACGAACGTGTAATGGCAGGCCGTATCTGGAGGCCAAGACCATGCTCCTGGTGAAGTAAGATCGATCAAGCGCCGTGTTCAGCCCAGTAACGGACGAGGGCCTGGGTATAAGCCAGCGAGAGTTCGAGATTCTGTACGGTGTTCCACTCGAAGCGACTGTGGTAGTCATGGCCTCCGTTGAAGACATTGGGGGTAGGGAGGCCGAGTTCGGAAAGACGCGCACCGTCGGTTCCGCCCCGCACCATACGCTCTTGAAGGTCGATGCCCATGTCGCGTGCTGCACCGTGTGCGAACGTCACCACGCGTGGGTCAGTCTCCTCGATATATGCACGCATGTTCTTATACTCGTCCTTGAATCTCAGTGTGATCGTGGCCTTCGGATACTTGTGCCGGAGGAGCGAAACCAGGCTTGAGATTAACTCCTTGCGACGTTGCAAACCGTCCTCGGTAAAGTCGCGGAGGATCAGCTTCACCTGAGCTTTCGACGCGTCGGCGGGGGTGATCGTGTGGGGGTGGATATAGCCTTCGTACCCCTCCGTCGTCTCAGGCGCTTCGGTGGTCGGTAGCGCGGTGATGAACTCCGCGAGGATGCGCACCGCATTGACCATCATGCCTCTGGCATACCCGGGATGCACCATCACGCCTTCTACGGTGATCGTCGCTTCGGCAGCGTTGAAGGTTTCGGTATAAAGCGTACCGGTGCTGCTTCCGTCGAGCGTGTAGGCCACATCGGTGCCCAGTTTATCAAGGTCGAGTTTGTCAACGCCGCGTCCAATCTCCTCGTCTACCGTGAAGCAAAGGCGGATCGTAGGGCATGGGATGGACCGATCCTGCAACAGGTCCTCAGCCAGTTGCATGAGAATCGCGACACCGGCTTTGTCGTCGCTGCCGAGCAGGGTGGTGCCGTCGCTGGTAATCAGGTCGTGCCCGATGTGATCGAGGAGGGCGGGTTGGCGTGCAGGATCGAGCACGACGTTCGGATCGCCGGGCAGGGCGATGATCCCTCCTTCATACCGGGGATGGATGATCGGCTTCACGTCATGCCCGGATTCATCGGGAGATGTATCGACGTGCGCGAGAAGAGCCACGACGGGGGTGCGGGCAGCCTGTTGCTCTGGGAGTGTGGACGGGATGGTGCCGTAGACGTAGCCGAACGCGTCCATGTGCGCGTCCACGACGCCCGCGCCTTGTAGCTCCCGAGCGAGCAATCGGCTCAGGTCTTTTTGTTTTTCGGAAGAGGGCGTTGTAGCCGAATCAGGATCCGACTGCGTATCGATCTGCACATACCGAATAAATCGCTCGGCAACAGAGGGGAGGCGCATAAGAGCACAGGGGGTTAGCGGCAGTCAACTTGTGTTGTCATCCCGAGGAGCGACAGCGACGAAGGGTCTTTGTTGGTAGGGTAGACTCCGGCCTGTTTCTTCCTCGCTCGAGTCCACAGAAAATCAGGGTAATCGTCCGCCATTTCAAGAGGCGACCCCTCAAGGTGTTGACGATCTAACCAGCATAAGAGGAGATTGGCGGAGAAGGAATCTCGTCGTCCCACCACAAAAAATGGGTTGCTGTGTTGCAAGTTCGCTCCACAATCACGATTACTATGTCATTGATTAGTTGCGATGGATCTGTACGTATCCTTTTTTTCAAGCGGTTGAAGCCCATTCAGGTAAAGAAAAGCGGCCATGACCAGTGTATTGTCTGCCATCTCCGGACAGTTCAGCAGGTCTCTGATTCTCGGAGCCTTCTTACCGGTTACAATCTTTGTTATCGCGTGGTTGATTCTGGTGTCCCCGCTTTTTCCTCCCAGGACATCGGTGTTTGAGATCCTGGAGATTTTCGGTACCCCCTGGCGGGTGGTTGCCCTGTCGTTCTGGACTATTGTGCTGACCGGGCTGCTGCATAATTTTAATATTCCTATCATTCGTTTTTATGAAGGGTATCCCTGGGAAAACTCCGTGTTGGGTCGATGGC
>JBHHWM010000350.1:0-4186 GCA_046756545.1 Rhodothermales bacterium
GGCCACTTGCGGGAGGCGCATGATGAACTGGAACGCAGCAATGCCGAGCTGGCGGATTTTGCCTACGTGGTCTCTCACGATCTGAAAGCGCCGCTACGCGCCGTCAGCCAACTGGCCACCTGGATTTCGGAGGACTATGCAGAGTGTCTCGATGACAAGGGACAGGAGAAGCTGAACCTGCTGATCGGGCGGATCCATCGTATGCACAACCTGATCGAAGGCATCTTGCAGTATTCGAGAATAGGACGAGTCAGGGAAGATGAGGCCAGGGTAAACCTCCACACCCTCGTGCAAGAAACGGTAGAAACGCTGGCTCCGCCGGAACACATCACGGTGACTATCGACGAGGCGTTGCCTTCCGTGGTGGGAGAACCGGCTCGCCTCCGGCAGGTCTTTCAAAACCTCTTGAGCAACGCCGTCAAATACATGGACAAGCCGAACGGCCGGGTGCGTATCGGGTGTGAAGACGAGGGCGCTCACTGGCGGATCAGCGTGGCCGACAACGGCCCCGGCATTGCCGAGACATACCATCACAAGATTTTTCAGATGTTCCAGACGTTGACGCCCCGCGACGAGTTCGAGAGCACGGGCGTCGGGTTGGCGCTGGTGAAAAAAATCGTTGAAGCCAACGGGAACCGCGTGTGGCTGGAATCGACCGTGGGCGAAGGCAGCACGTTCTATTTCACCCTGCCCAAATCCATACGTACCGCTCCGTCCCCTGAGCCTGTAGAAGCGAACGTATGAAAAGCGCCAGGTCCATACTGCTCGTCGAGGACGACCGGGTAGACGCCATGATCGTCCAGCGTGCCTTGAAGGACATCAAGGTGACGAACCGGTTGGATATCGCCAGCGACGGGGAAAAGGCGCTGGCCTTCTTGAGGAATCCGGAGCAGGAAAGGCCGTGTCTCATCCTGTTGGATCTGAACCTGCCCCGGATGAACGGCATCGAGTTTCTGGGGGTGATAAAGCATGATGCACAGCTCAAAAGCATCCCGGTGGTGGTGCTGACCTCCTCGGATGCCGAACAGGACAAAGTAGATAGCTTTCATCTGAGCGTGGCCGGTTATATGTTGAAGCCGGTGGATTACCGGCAATTTGTAGAAGTCATTCGAGTCATTGATCTTTATTGGACGTTGAGCGAGTTGCCTGCGGGGGCGTGAGTTATGGAGAGCAAAGTTAGAATATTATTTGTCGAGGATGACAAAGTAGACCAGATGGCCTTTGAGCGTTTCGTGAGACGCGAAGAGTTGCCCTATGAGTACGTGATCGCCGGGTCCGTGTCGGAGGCGCGCGCAGCCCTGGCCTCCGACCGGTTCGATGCTGCACTGGTCGATTATGTATTGGGGGACGGTACGGCGTTCGACCTGTTCGACGATCTGGGTGCGCTTCCTTTCATCGTGGTAACGGGGAGTGGGAACGAAGAAGTCGCCGTCGAGGTGATGAAGGCCGGAACGTTGGATTACGTGATCAAAGATGCGGAAGGGCATTATCTGGGGACCATCCCAACGACCATCGAGAATGCCATCAGCCGCAGGCGCGCCGAAGAGGAGTTGAGACGGTACCGGGAGCGTCTGGAAGACATGGTGGCCGAGCGAACGGCGGATCTCAAGGCTGCTAATGACGAACTCCGCCGCGAAATCGCCGAGCGCCGGCAGGTCGAGGAAGCCCTGCGCGAGAGTGAAGCACGCGCCCGGATGCAGCTTGACGAACTGGAACTGCTCTACAAGACGACGCCCGCCGGTCTGTGCCTGATGGATACGGATCTGCGTTTTGTACACATCAATGAGCGACTGGCGGCCATCAACGGCAGGCCCGTCTCGGAGCACATCGGCAAGACGCTCAGCGAGGTGATACCGGAGATCGCCGAGCAGGTAGGGCCTGTCTATCGCCGCGTGATAGAAACCGGGGAGCCTGCCCTCGACATGGAGGTCCACGGCACCACCCCGGCGGAGCCGGGCGTGTTTCGGGATTGGCTGGTGAGTTATTTCCCGTACCGGTCTGCCGAGGGTACGATCCTGGGGGTGAGCACCGTCGTTCAAGACATCACTGCTCGGAAGCAGGCCGAAGCCGCCCTCAAGCAAAGCGAGGAACGTTACCAGGGCCTCTTCGAAAACGCCCCCATCGCCGTCTGGGAAGAAGACTTCTCCCGCGTCAAAACCTACCTCGATCAACTCTCCAACATCGGCGGCCGGGACATCGACGCCTATCTCAAACAGCATCCCGAGGTCGTTCGGCACTGTCGTGAACGGGTCGGGGTCATCGACATGAACCGGGCGGCCCGTACCCTGCACCAGGTCCCGGACGACCACGACCTCTTCGAAAGCCTGGGGCCGCGATTGACGGCGTCGTCCTATGCCGCCTTTGCGCGGGAGGTCGCTGCGGTCCGGCGCGGACGGACGCAGGTGGAGTCGGAAGTCGAGGTGCGCGTGGCCGATGGATCGCAACGGCACGTGGTGTTGCACTGGGCCGTGGCTCAGGGGCACGAACAGACGTATGACCGGGTGCTGGTATCCCTGGTGGATATCACCAAGCGAAAACAGTATGAGACGTACCTCCGCGCACAGCGCAAACAATACCAGGAGTTGGTGCAATCGACCTCGGCGATCTTGTGGCGGGGCGACCCCAAGACGTTCCGGTTCACGTTTGTGAGCCGCGAGGCCGAGACGCTGCTGGGCTACGCGCGCGAACGATGGACCGAAGAGCCGGAATTCTGGCTGGAACACGTGCATCCCGAGGACCGGGAGTGGGTGCCCGCGTATTGCGCCCAGGCGACGGCGGAGTTGCGCCCGCACACGTTCGATTACCGGATGATCGCTGCGGACGGGCGGGTGGTGTGGCTGCGTGATATCGTGAACGTGCTGTCGGTGGGGGGGCAGGCTGTCGAGTCGGTGGGGGTGATGATCGACATCACCGAGCAGAAGCAGGCCGAGGAGCAGCTTTTGTTGCAGAGCAGCGCGCTCGAAGCCGCCGCCAACGGCATCCTGATCACGGGGACGGATGGGACCATCTGCTGGGTCAACCAGGCGTTCGTCGATCTGACGGGCTACGCGAGGGAGGAGGCCGTCGGGCAGAATCCCCGGCTGCTGAAGTCGGGCCGGCAAGATCAGGCCTACTACGAAGACTTGTGGAAGACCATTCTGGCGGGCGAGGTGTGGCGCGGTGAGTTGATCAACCGGCGCAAGGATGGGAGCGAGTATATCGAGGAGCACACCATCACGCCGGTGCGGGGTGCTTCAGGTAAAATCACGCACTTTGTCGCCGTCCAGCAAGATGTCACCGCCCGCAAAGAGGCCGAAGATGCGTTGAAGATATGGGCTCTTCAACAGGAAGCTGTTTCAACACTCGGCCAGGAAGCGCTCACCAATATTGACCTCGATGTTCTCTTTGAGCATGCGGTTTCGGAAGTGGCCCGAACACTCCAGATTGAATACTGTAAAGTGCTGCAACTGCTTCCCGATGGGCAAACATTACTTTTGCGCGCGGGGGTTGGCTGGAAAAAGGGACTGGTCGGCCAGGCCACCGTGGACACCAGGGACGATTCGCAGGCAGGACATACCCTGCTCTCCAACGAACCGGTTGTCGTGGATGATTTGCGGACGGAGACACGTTTCATCGGTCCACCCTTGCTTACTGAGCACGAGGTGGTTAGTGGCATGAGCGTCATTATTGGAGAGAAGGAGAGCCCTTTCGGCATCTTAGGAGCGCACACGACCCGGCACCGGGTGTTTACCAAAGATAATGTCGATTATTTGCAGTCGGTGGCGAATGTTTTGGCGGCAGCGATCAAGCGCAGGCAGGCCGAGCAGGCGCTCATGGAGAGCGAGACGCGCATGCGCACGATCCTCGATACGGCCGTGAATGCCATCATCACCATCGACGAGCAGGGGCACATCGAGTCGTGCAATCCGGCGGCCGAGGCCATGTTCGGCTACGAAGCGGCGGAACTCATCGGCGCTTCGCTCGAGCGGTTGATGCCCGAGGCGTATCGCAGCGCGCACGAAGAGGGGTTGAAGCACTACCTGGAGACGGGCGAGAAACGCATCATAGGCGGCCATGTGGAAGTCGAGGGGCTGCGCAAGGACGGCACGGTCTTTCCCCTGGATCTGGCCTTGAGCGAAGTGCGTCTGGGAGAGCGGGTGCTCTTCACCGGCATCGCGCACGACATCACCGAGCGCAAGCAGGCCGA
>JBHHWM010000351.1:0-4176 GCA_046756545.1 Rhodothermales bacterium
GCGTCGGCGTCCATGAGCAGGATGATCTTGTGATACCGAAGCCGTGATAGATCCAGTGTGGCTCCGAGACCGCAACCTAACGCCTTGACTATGTTCGACAGTTCTTTATTATCCTGCACTTTCTTGAGGTTGGCCTGTTCGGCATTGAGCACCTTGCCGCGTAGCGGGAGCACGGCTTGATACTTACGGTCACGCCCTTGCTTGGCCGAACCACCCGCCGAATCACCCTCTACAATGAATAATTCGCAGACTCTAGGATCGGTTGATGAACAATCGGCAAGCTTGCCGGGAAGATTAAGGCGATGACTGACGCTGGACTTCCGCCGAGCCGTTCGGGCGGCAGCACGACTGGCCTGCCGTGCTTTGGCAGCCTGTATCACCCGCGTCGCTATGGCATCGCCCGTCGTAGGATGATTGATCAGAAACTGCTCCAGGGCCAGGCGTAACCCGCCGGAGACCAGCGAGCGGGCAGATGGGTTGTTCAGCTTCTCTTTGGTTTGCCCCTGGAATTGAGGATCAACCATAAACAGGTTGACAATGGCAATAAGCCCTTCCCTGATATCATCGGCAGAAATATCAAGGTTACGGGGCAAGAGATTATGCGTGTCCATATAGGCCCGAACAGCACTCCGCACGGCGTCCTTAAAGCCCTGCTCGTGGGTTCCTCCGTCCCGCGTTGGAATTCCGTTGACGAACGATTTGACGGTTTCACGCGGCGCTTCCGTCCATTGAAGGGCGATCTCAACACGTGCCCCGTCTTGTAGCTCCTCCTGCGCAATCATGAAAACCTCGTCGTGAACCTTCCGTGCCTCGGATTGCTTGACGAGTTCGAGCAAGAATTCGGAGATACCTCCCTCATGCTGAAATTCTGAACGCTTCCCCCCTACCTCATCCTTGAAGATGATCTTCAGATTACGGTTCAGGTACGTCTTAATCTCCAGGTGCTCTTTGATGGCCTCCGCATCGAACACGACGGTCTCAAAGATGCTGGTGTCCGGCCTAAAAAAGATGGTCGTACCGGTTCCACGTGCGGACGTACTTAAGATCTTCAGCTTCGTCTTTGGCTTCCCCTTCGCATACTTTTGTTGATACGTCTTCCCATCACGCTTAACTGTCGCAACGAGTTCGGACGAAAGGGCATTGACGACCGAGGCTCCGACACCGTGGAGCCCACCCGACGTGATGTAGTTACTATGGTCGAATTTTCCTCCGGCATGCAATGTAGTAAGGATCACCTGAAGGGCCGGGACCTTCTTCTTGGGATGCTTGTCGACCGGGATGCCGCGTCCGTTGTCATTCACCGTGATACTTTTGCCATCCTTGTGCAACGTCACCTCGATGCTTGTGGCATAGCCATTGGTAGCCTCGTCCACCGCATTATCGACAATCTCCCAGAGCAGGTGGTGAAGGCCGGGTTTGCCCGTGCCACCAATGTACATGCCCGGACGCTTCCGAACCGGTTCCAGCCCTTCCAAGACCTGGATGTCTTTCCCTGTATAGGTTGTTGCTACTTCAGCCATTCGATTGTCCTAACTTGCGTGTCCTCCTCCCTACAACGGTGAGAACTATTCATGCCCATTGAAACGGACCTCTATCGGCTTCACGATGACCCGCTCCAGATGACCTCGCTTAATAATCTGGCGTCCTTTGTTCCCTCGGTTCGAGATTTCGAACTTTGTGGTCCGTACGATTTCGCGGCGACCGCGGCTGGTCTCGACGACTAGCCCGTCCCTGGCAGCACCAGCAAGTGTCGCGCCTAAAACCCGATCCTTGGCTCCGAGGCGTATCGCGATAACTCCCTTGGCGGCATTCTTGAAGATGGGAATCTGGGATACGGGAAAAATGAGAACATGCCCTTTTTTTGTGGCGAGGCAGACGTTCTCATCGCCCCCGGCCACTTCAGCTCCAACAGCTTCATCGCCCTTCGCCGGACGCATAAAAAGCCGACCGTTCTTCGTCGATGGCTCAGTGTACGCTTCAACCGAAAGCCGCACAGCCATCCCATCCCTAGAGACGGCCACAATGAAGGGGTGTATTGCCTCATGCCTCGCCGTGCCGTTTTTGAACAGCTCGGGCTCTACTTCGGGAGCTATCTTCGCCCTGGGTAACACGCGTTTGTCGAAGGAGATCACACCCACCACGCGCTCTTTATCCGAAAAATCGAACTGCTTCTGCACGGGATGACCGTATCCCGTTGTGCTGGGCAATTCATCGATACGGATCGTATACGCACGTCCGAAGTTGGTCATAAACGCCACCGTCCCGCGGGTTCTTCCAGGCAAGATCCAGCCGATCTCGTCGCCTTCGCGGATGCGAATATTCTCCCTCTCTGTATACGACCGCTGGCGTTTCACCCAACCATCGCGGGTGACGATGATATAGACATCCTCATCGATGATGTAATCTTCCTCTGAGTAGTCAAGCGCTGCATCCGGCCCGGCGATAATCGTTCGTCGTTGGCTTGCAAACCGCTTCTGGATGTCCCGAAGTTCATCGCGAACGATCACCCAGCGCGCTCCTTCGTCTTTGAGCAACTTCCTGATTTCGGCAGCCTGCTTCTGTTTCTCCTTTAGTTCCTCGCGGATGGCCTCGATTTCCAACTGCGAGAGCTTGTAGAGCTTGGTTTCGAGAATGGCCTCGGCCTGGATCTCATCCAGACGGAATCGATGCCGGAGACGCTGCGAGGAATCAAACTTATTTTTCGAAGCACGAATGATCTTGATCGCCTCGTCAATCGCATCAAAAATCTTCTCGAACCCCTTCAGAATGTGAATGCGTTTCTCTAACTGCTCCAGCTCGTAGCGCAGGCGGCGAGTAACGACATCGAGCCGGAAATCGAGAAAGTGATGCAGGACGGTGATCAAATCCACCTTTTGCGGTGCAGAAACTTCCGGCTTTTCGGTCGGGACAAGGCACGTCAGGTTGACGTGAAAGCGCGTTTGCAGTGGCGTATGCTTGAACAGATACGCCATGGCAGCCTCGGCATTCGAGCCGCGTTTCAACTCCAGCACGATCCGCACATCGTCTGTCGACTCATCCCGAATGTCTGAAAGCTGCGGCACATGTTCCTTCGCGATGCGCTCCGCGATCTTTTCGACCAACTCGCTTTTGGTGACTGTATAGGGTATGGACGTAATGATGATGCGTGTCTTCCCTTCCTTTTTGTAGTCACCGCGCAGGTTGATTGGCCCCTCTCCTTTCTTGTATATCTCTAGAAGCTCTTCTTCGGTGTTGAGGATGCGAGCGCCCGTCGGAAAATCCGGCCCTTTGATAAACTTCTCCAGGAGGGTCTGCACACGAACGGCAGGCCAACCGGATTCGCCCGCCTTTACACGTTTTCGCTTTCCATCTACTAAATACACGCATGCGTCGATGATCTCACCCAGGTTGTGTGGCGGGATGTTCGTCGCCATCCCCACAGCAATGCCCATGGCACCGTTCACCAACAGGTTGGGAATGCGTGAAGGCAGCACAATGGGCTCGAACAAGGAGCCGTCGAAATTGGGGCGGAAATCGACGGTCTTCTTCCGGATCTCTTGAAGCATCGCCATGGCTAACGGCCGGAGCTTGGCCTCCGTGTATCGCATGGCGGCAGGCCGATCACCGTCGAGCGAGCCGAAGTTGCCGTGCCCATCGACCAGCGGATCGCGGAGCGAAAAATCCTGGGCCATGCGAACCATGGCCTCATAGATCGCAGAGTCGCCGTGCGGGTGATATTTCCCCATCACCTCGCCGACCACCGTGGCGCTTTTGCGAAAGCGCGCATCCGGGTAGAGCCGGAGGTTGGTGTACATCGCGTAGAGGATACGCCGCTGGACGGGTTTTAGACCATCTCGAATGTCTGGCAGGGCACGGCTGGTAATAACGGATAATGCGTAATTGAGATATCGCTCGCGCGCGGTTTCGTGTAATGGAATGGTTTCTATCAACGACATGGTGTACTTGCAATAACGGGGCTAATGCAACAGACTTGTCCTAAATATACGAAATCGCAGTGACAACCGTGTGTCAGGCAAATCTGAATTTCGAACCCCGATCCGACGCCTGATAAACATCAAATCTCAGCCTGTGACACATAGTACTGCCTTCCTCGGCTGGTCTTCCCTATCTCCCCATCGCTTCGAAATCACCTCCTCATTCCGATAGATTATATGCCAGGGTGAAATAGTCTTCTTT
>JBHHWM010000352.1:0-4170 GCA_046756545.1 Rhodothermales bacterium
GGTTTCCCACGCCCGATATCGTTTAATACTGGCGACGGCATAAAGCTACTAGGATCAGAGCAACAAACGCCGAAGGTCCGACAGTAGGAGGCTTAAGTGACTTGTGAATCGTGCCGCCGCGGCCCCGTCAATGACCCGATGGTCGTAGGAAAGCGAAAGGGGCAGGATCAGCCGGGGCACAAATGCACCATCCCGGTAAACCGGCTGCATCTTGGAACGAGATACGCCGAGGATGGCGACCTCCGGAGCGTTGACAATCGGGGTGAGGGCAGTACCGCCGATGCCGCCCAGGCTTGAAATGGTGAAGCAGCCGCCTTGCATGTCGTTCGGCTCCAGTTTCTGGTCACGGGCCTTGGCGCTAACCTCACCCAGCTCTTTAGCGAGCTCGAACAGTCCCTTGCGGTCGACGTCGCGGATCACGGGGACCACCAGGCCGTCCGGAGTATCCACCGCCACGCCAAGGTGGTAGTACTTTTTGACGATCAGGCGTTCGCGGTCGGCATCGAGCGAGGAGTTAAACTCCGGATAGGTCTTCAACGCCCCAACTGCCGCCTTCATTAAGAAGGCCAATAGGGTGACCTTCACCCCTTGCCGCTTGGCCTCTTCGCCCAGTTCTTTGCGAAATGCTTCCAGGTCCGTGATGTCCGCCTCGTCGAACTGGGTAACGTGGGGTACGACCAGCCAGTTACGATGTAGGTTGGCACCCGACAGTTTTTTGATTCGGCTGAGGGGCCGGGTTTCGATGGGGCCAAACTTTGAGAAATCCACCGCCGGCATCTCCGGGATTCCCTGACCAACGCTCGGCGCCGGTACCTCAGCCTCCGCCCACGGTCGGCTCAGTTCGCGCTTCACGAAGCCTTGGACATCTCCCTTCAGGATGCGACCCTCCGGACCCGAGCCAAGAACCTTGCCCAAATCGACGCCGAGCTCCCGGGCAAAGCGGCGCACCGAAGGACTGGCGTGGGCCTTAGCAAATGCCGCTTCGTCGATCTCGGCAAGAGCGGACGAGGCCGAAACAGCGGGGGGAAGCGAAGGCGTGGTCACCGGGGGCGGGGGTGGCATGGAAGGGGGCGTAGCCGGCTCTGCGGCAGTCACTACATCCGAAGGCGCCTGCAGCGGCGCCTGCGCCGCTGCGCTGTCACTCACTTCCAGCAGAAGGATGGGCGACCCTTCAGAGACCTTGTCGCCCACCTTGCAACACATCTCTTTAACCACACCGCCGAAGGGTGAAGGAATCTCCATCGTCGCTTTGTCGCTTTCCAGGGTGATCAAAGAATCCTCGGCGTTCACTGAATCGCCCGGTGCTACCATTACTTCAATGATGTTTACATCTTTGAAGTCGCCGACATCCGGTACCCGCACTTCCTTTAGCGCCTCCATGGTGCTGTCCCCCATTCCGCCATGACGCTTTTCTTGGCAGTCAAGTTATACCGTCATTGGGTTGGGCTGTTCCGGATTAATCCCATACTTATGAATTGCTTCTGTGACCTTGGAGGCAGGGACGGAGCCCTCTTCGACCAAAGTCTTGAGCGCGGCCACCGCGACATAATAGCGGTTAACCTCAAAAAACTTGCGCAGTTGCTTGCGCGTATCGCTGCGGCCAAAGCCATCGGTGCCCAGCACGCGGTAGCGTTTGGGGACGAACGCGCGGATTTGGTCCGCAAAGAGCTTCACATAGTCGGTCGCCGCAACCACCGGTCCCTTGCGGTCCTTTAGGCAGCTCTCGACGTAGCTGACCCGGGGCGTCTCCTCCGGGTGCAGCATGTTCCAGCGCTGTACATTCAATCCCTCACGGCACAGCTCATTGAAGCTCGTCACACTCCAGACATCCGCCGAGACACCGAAGTCATTCTCGAGCAACTCGGCAGCGGCAAGGACTTCCCGTAGGATAGTGCCGCAGCCCAGCAACTGGATTTTCTGCTTCCCCTCTTTTCCTCCACTTCCCTCCTGGAACAGGTACATCCCCTGCAGGATCCCCTGCTCGGCGCCGGCCGGCATCGCGGGGTGGGCGTAGTTCTCATTCATCGTGGTGATGTAATAGTAGATGTCTTGTTGTTCCCCGAACATGCGCCGCAAACCGTCCTGGATGATTACGGCCAACTCGTAGGCGAAGGTCGGATCATAGGACACGCAGTTGGGAATCGTGGAGGCGATCAGGTGGCTGTGTCCATCCTGGTGCTGGAGGCCTTCACCGGCAAGCGCGGTCCTGCCCGCCGTTCCGCCGATCAAGAAGCCGCGCGCCCGCATGTCGCCGGCAGCCCAGGCCAGATCGCCCACACGCTGGAAGCCGAACATGGAGTAGAACACGTAAAACGGGATCATGTTGATGCCGTGGTTGCTGTGCGCCGTGCCCGCCGCGATCCACGACGCAATGGCCCCGGCTTCGTTGATCCCCTCCTGCAGGATCTGGCCGGCCTTATCCTCGCGGTAGTACATCAGCTGGTCCGCGTCGTGGGGTTGGTACAGTTGGCCTACGGAGGAGTAGATCCCCAACTGCCGGAACATGCCCTCCATGCCGAAGGTACGCGCCTCGTCCGGTACGATCGGGACGATGTATTTGCCGATCTTCTTATCCCTGGTCAGCATGGTGAGGATGCGGACCAGGGCCATGGTGGTCGACATCTCCCGGTCGACGCTGCCTTTCAACTGGGCGTCGAAGGCCTTCAGGTCCGGGACCTCGACGGCTTCGGCCTTGCGCTGGCGGCTGGGCAGATAGCCCCCGAGGGCCTTGCGCCGCTCCTGGAGATACTTCAGTTCCGGGCTATCCGTGGCGGGCTTATAGAAGGGCGCATCCCCAATTTCGGCATCCGAGATAGGTATGTTGAACCTGTCGCGGAACGCTTTGAGCGCCTGCTCACCCATCTTCTTCTGCTGGTGGGTGATGTTTTGACCCTCTCCGGCTTCACCCATGCCATAACCCTTGACGGTTTTGGCGAGGATGACCGTGGGCTGTCCCTTGTGTTTGACCGCTGCAGCGTACGCCGCGTAGATTTTTTCCGAATCATGACCGCCACGATTCAAGCGCCCGATATCATCGTCGGTCATGTTGGCGACCATTTCCTTCAGCTCAGGATATTTGCCGAAGAAGTGCTCGCGGCTGTAGGCCCCACCCTTCGCCTTGAAGTTTTGGTATTCGCCATCTATGCACTCCTCAAACCGTTGCCGCAATAGGCCCTTGGTGTCGCGGGCGAAGAGCGGATCCCAGTTGGAGCCCCACAGCACCTTGATCACGTTCCATCCAGCGCCGCGGAAGACCGCCTCCAGTTCCTGGATGATCTTGCTGTTGCCGCGCACGGGACCGTCCAGGCGCTGCAGATTACAGTTGATCACAAAGACCAGGTTATCGAGCTTTTCCCTCGCGGCCAGGGAAATGGCGCCCAGTGACTCGGGCTCGTCCATCTCACCGTCCCCTGGTAAGGCCCAAACCTTGCGTCCTTCGGTGTTCAGGATGCCCCGGTCATTCAAGTATTTCATGAACCGGGCCTGATAAATCGCCATGATCGGTCCAAGACCCATCGAGACGGTGGGGAATTGCCAGAAGTGAGGCATCAGCCACGGGTGGGGGTACGAAGAGAGCCCGTTGCCGTCCACCTCCTGCCGGAACTTGCGGAGCTGCTCCTCTGTGATGCGCCCTTCGAGGAAGGCACGCGCATAGATTCCCGGGGCGGAGTGGCCCTGAGTAAACACCATGTCTCCCCCGTGTCCCTCGCTCGGGGCGTGAAAGAAGTGGTTGAAACCGACGCCGTAAAGGGTTGCCGCGGAGGCGAAGCTCGCGATATGCCCGCCGAGCTCCGTGGTCAGGCTGTTGGCCTGCACGACCATGGCCATCGCATTCCAACGGATGAGTGATCCAATCCGCCACTCCAGGGCGGGATCACCGGGGATGCGCTCTTCTCGATCCGCTGGAATGGTGTTGACATAGGGGGTATTCGCACTGAACGGCAGGGGGACACCTAAGCGGCGGCTTTTGTCAATGAGTTGTTCTAGCAGGAAATGAGCACGGTCCGCGCCTTCGCGTTCCAAGACGGAGTCGAGTGATTCAAGCCACTCCCGAGTTTCCTGGGGATCGATGTCGTGTTTCGTTGTCATAAATCACCTCTTCAAAGAGTGTGGCAGTCATAAATCTAGATCGACCGGGCTTCATCCACCTCCCGGACCTGTCCGCCTAAC
>JBHHWM010000353.1:0-4156 GCA_046756545.1 Rhodothermales bacterium
CGGCGTCCGCGAGCGCCCCCTCTTTGCCGACCGGCAGAACCTGCCTGCCCTCGCCGACATCGACTGCGACGGGCATCTCGACCTGTTCATGGCTACGCTGGCCGGCTTTCTCACCTACTATGCGGGCGAGGCTCCGGATGCCGACGGGCTTCCGGCCTTTCGCTTCGTGACGGATCGCTATCAGGACATCGCCATCATCGGGGAGTTTGGCAAGACCGGTGCCGGGGTGGAGACGCGGCACGGTGCCAACGGAATCACGTTCAACGACCTCGACGCCGACGGCGACCCGGATCTCTTCTGGGGTGACTTTTTCTCGCCCAGCCTCTACTTCCTACAAAACACCGGTACCTGCGCCGAGCCGGTCTTTGAGCGCACCTCCGACGTCTTCCCGATGAATGATCCGCTGAGAACGAGCGGCTGGAATATTCCCCACTTCGCGGATATCGACGGCGACGGCGATGCGGACCTGTTTGCGGGCGTTCTGGGAGGCTCGTTTCCGGGCGGTGCCTTTGCCGCCCGTAATTTTTACTACTACCGGCACGACGAAGGCATGACCTTCACGCTGCAATCGCGACAGTTCGTTTCCGGTATCGACGTGGGCGAAGAGAGCACCCCCGCCTGGGTCGATCTCGATGCCGACGGCGACCTGGATCTGGTAGCGGGCAACCGGATCGACCCGGTTACGGGGCAGCAGGCGCAGCTTTTTCTGTTCGAGAACGAGGGGTCGTCTGCCACCCCGGCCTTCCGGCTGGCAAGCGATGCGCTGGTGCCGCTCGACGGTCGCTTCAACACGGCTCCCGCGTTTGCCGATCTCGACGCCGACGGCGATCCGGATCTCCTGCTGGGTAGCTTCAGCGGTGCGCTCGCGTGGTACCGCAACGACGGCACGGCAGCGGTGCCCGCTTTCCTCGACGTGGATCCCGCCGACATCGGACTCTCCGGCGCAGGGGGTGCCCCGCTCGACGTGGGCCAAAATAGCACGCCCGCATTTGCCGACCTCGATGCCGACGGCGACCTGGACCTGCTCGTCGGTGAGTCGGCGGGGACGATCAATTTTTTTCGCAACACCGGCACCCCCGGCCAGCCGAATTTTGTGCTGGAGACGGAGAGCTATGCGGGCCTTGATGCCGGAGCCCGCAGCGTCCCGGCCCTCCACGATCTCGACGGCGACGGATTGTTCGACCTGATCGTCGGGACGTCACAGGACGGGCTGCTTCTTTTTCGTAACACCGGCACGCCGCAGAACGCCACGTTTGCGCCCGGCGAACCGTTTACGATGCCCGGCACGGTGCCGCGCAACGCCGCGCCCGTTTTCGCCGACTTCGATGCCGACGGCGACGATGATTTTTTTACGGGCGGTATCGGCGGCGGTCTGTTCTTTTACCGCAACGACCGCATCCGCACTGCAACCGAGCCTGTCCCCGATGCGCGGCCCAATGTTCCTGTGTTTGTGAGCCTTTTTCCGAATCCTTTTCGAGACGCCGCGACCATACACGTCCGGCTGGCGCGTGCCGGGTACGTCCGGCTGGTGGTCTACGACGCGTTGGGCCGTGTGGTGGTGCGTCTGGCCGACGGGTTCTGGGCGTCCGGCGAACAGCGCATACGGTTTGATGCACGCGGCTTACCCACCGGCGTCTATTTCTACCGGCTCACCCATGCGGACGGCACGACGGCGGGGGCGATGCTGCACGTGCGATGAGGGCGTCGTCGTGTGTGGGCGTCAGTACCCGTAAATTGAGAAGTCGTCGCGGCGCATGTGCAGGCTGAGCAAGATGGCCAGCATCGCCGTGTTGGCCAGCAGGGCGGAACCGCCGTAGGAAATAAAAGGCAGAGGGATTCCAATGGCCGGCAGCAGGCCCGTCACCATCCCGATGTTGATGAAGACGTGCACCAGATAAATACCCGCCGCGCCCGCCGCCATCATGCTGCCGAAGGGGTGCTTCATCTGTGCCCCCAGTATGATGAGCCGAATCAGGAGAAACGCGAACAGGGCGAGTAAAAAAATCGCTCCGATGAAGCCCCATTCTTCACCGATGACGCTGAAGACAAAGTCTGTGGCCTGTTCCGGGATGTAGGCTCCCTGCGTCTGGGTCCCTTCTTTGAACCCCTTTCCGAGCAACCCTCCCGAGCCGATAGCCGCCTTCGATTGCACCAACTGAAATCCCACGCCGCGCCGGAATTCCTCGGCCTCGGGATTGGTAAAAGACACGATGCGCGCTACCTGGTGCGGTTGCAAGATCTTGTTGAGCGCAAAGTACGTGACGGCGGTGGTGCCTGCGGTGAAAAGACCGGCGAGGGCGGTGATGCGATAGTCCTTGGTGCGCCAGTACAACCCCAGGGAAAAGAGGAGGGCAAAGGCGATAGCTGCCGGCCAGTACACGATGGCGAGGTACCCGGCTACCGCGGGAGACACCATCAGCAATACGGTGCTAATGGGCAAACCGCTCCAGAACAGCATAATCGGGACGAGCGCAAAAAAGACCAGCGCCGTACCGGTATCGTTCTGCAAGACGATCAGCATGCCCGGAACCACGAGCAACCCGACCGCCATCAACCCGTAGCGCACGGTGCTGGAATTGGGACGGCGCGAGGAGAGCAACTGCGCCACGGCCAGCACCGTCCCCACTTTGGCCAACTCGGATACTTGGAACTGAACCGGCCCGAACGTCAGCCACGAGCGTGCCCCGTTGATCTCGCGCCCAAACACCAGGGCGGCGATCAGCAAGAGCAAGGTGACGCCATAGATCGGATACGCGGCCTTTTGAAAAAAGCGCACCGGCAGCAATAAGGTCGCCACGATGCCGACAACGCAAAGCCCCGCCCACATCAACTGGCGCCCGAAGTTGTCCCGAACACTATCGAGCAAGAACTCGGTGGCTGTTCCGTGGGTGGTGCTATAGATGGCGACCAGTCCAATCGTCACCAGCCCGATCCATGCCAGGATGGTGATGTAGTCCAGGTTACGATACCAGGTGCGCATACGACGTTGGTTTTGCTGCTTTAGCTCTCGGCGGTTGTGTTGGAAAGCCCGGTCTCATGCGCCGGGGCGGGGTGCCGGTGCCGAGGAGCGTCTACGCGACGGCAACGGCTGGCTGCGTGCGTTGAGCGCGCGATTCATCCGAAACCGAACCTCGTATGAATCGGGTAGTTCGCCTTTCAGATACAACTCGGCCATCAGGCTTGCAATGGGAGCGGCGGCCTGTGCTCCCTCTCCTGCATTCTCGGCTTGCACGGCGATGGCAATCTGGGGGTCGTCGAACGGCGCAAACAGGACGAAGACGGAGTGGTCTTCCATCCCACCGGGAGCCTGGGCTGTACCGGTTTTTCCAGCGGACGGAATACCCGGGATCTGGGCCAGCACCCCGGTGCCTTCTTCCATGACCAGCCGCATCCCGTCTCGCACCACGTCGAAATATTCTTCTCTGATGGGGATTAATTCGGGGGGGGGCAGGTCGGGCCGGATGATCTCGCCGGTTTCGGGATGCCGGAGGTAATCGACGAGGTGGGGTGCGTGCAGCGTACCCCTGTTGGCTACGGCGGCAATGTACCGGGCCAGTTGCAGCGGCGTGACTCCCATGTTACCCTGCCCGATGCCGAGGTTCATCGAGTAGCCGATGTCCCAGTTCGGGTCGAGCTGGTTGAAGTAAGCCGAATCCGGGATCAAGCCGGGTGTCTGTTCGGCAATGTCGGTGGGGGCGTTCACGCCGAATCCGAAGAGGCCGGCGTACTTCTTAAGGGTGTTTACGTCGGCACGCCGGGCCATTTCGAAAAAGAAAGTATTGCAGGAATTCTTGATCGCGTTTCGCACGTTCTGGGGGCCGTGCACGCCCAGGCATCGAAAGAAACGCCCGCGCCCGACCGGGTGCCCCCCGTTGCAAAAGACCGTGCTGTTCTCGCCGCGCAGGGTGATAAGCCCTTCGGCAAGCGCCATGAGGGCCATGAACGGCTTAAATGTTGAGCCGGGCGGCATGAGGTTCATCGTGGCGCGATTGTAAAGCGGCTTTTCCGGGCTGTTGTTGAGATAGTTCCAGGTCGCCTGATCGACGGCCTTCGAAAAGATGGCCGGATCGAAATCCGGCTTGCTCACCAACGCGATGATGCCGCCGGTACGGGGATCGATGGCGACCGCCGCTCCTCGCTTGCCTACGAAGAGCGA
>JBHHWM010000354.1:0-4147 GCA_046756545.1 Rhodothermales bacterium
ATCGCGCAGCAGTGTAGCCAGGCCACTCAGGGTAGTGGCTACACTCGGATGCTCCCGGCCCAGCAGTTTCCTCCGCATGACCAGCGCCTCCCGGTAGAGCGGCTCGGCGGCAGCGTAGTCGCCCTTGCGTCGCAACAGTGAAGCCAGGTTTTGCAGGCCCGTGGCGAGGTCTGTATGTTCCTCACCCTGTACCTTGCGCCACATGGCCACCGCCTCGCGGAGAAAAGGTACGGCGGCATCGTAGTCGCCCTTATCGCGCAACAGCAGCGCCAGGTTGTTCAGGCCGATGGCTATGCTTGGGTGTTCTTCTCCCAACAACTTGCGTTTCATCGCCAGCGCCTCCCGGTAGAGCGGCTCGGCAGCGTCATAGTCGCCCGTGCGTTGCAACAGCAAGGCCAGGTGATTCAGGCTGATGGCGACGTCCGGGTGTTCCTGACCCAGCAGCTTTCGCCGCATCGCCAGCGCTTCCCGGAAAAGGGGTTCCGCGGTGTCGTAGTCGCCCTTCTCATAAAGCAGCAACGCCAGATTGTTCAGGCTGGTCGCCACGTCCTCGTGTTCATTCCCCAACAGCGTTCGGCGCAGTGTCAGCGCCCGCTCGAACAGCGGCTGGGCCGGGTCATACAATCCCAGCTTCCAGTACACTTCCCCCATCATGTCCATCATCTCGGCCTGCACTTCCGGCTGATCGGCCAGTTCAGTCTCGATACGGGCTGCACCGGCATCGAGCATCTCTCGTGCGGTGATCGTTTCGCCTTTGGAGGCATCCGGGTCCGACATCTCGAACAGGCTGACCAGGAAGTCCTTGACCTGCTCGGTCTTTGTTGCCTCCTGCGCCGTCTTTGCTTGCTGCAACGCCATGGCTACGGCAAAGCCTACCGCCAGTATCGCCAACATCGCCAACGCCGCTGATGCGGCCACGCCCACGGTGTGCCGCCGGACGAACTTCGAGGCGCGATAGGCCAGTGTGTCCTTCTGTGCCGTCACCGGAAGCCCCGCCAGATGTCGCCGGATGTCCTCTACAAACGCCTCCGCCGAGGCATACCGCCGCTCGGGCTCCTTCCGCAGCGCCTTGAGCACCACCGTGTCCAGATCCCCCGATAACCGACGCCTGAGCCGCTCCGGCTGGGTACCTCGAGCCCGGCTCACTCCCTCCGGCGTGATCGTCTCCGTCGTGCCATCGCCCCGACGCACCTCCGCCGACTGACTCACCGCCGTCGACGGACGCTCGGGCTGCGCCTCGCCGATCACATGGGCGACTTCCTCCGGTGTCCGACGCTCGAACTGGTAGGGCCGGTGCCCCGTCAGCAGTTCGTACAAGACCACGCCGAGGGCGTAGACGTCGGTGGCCGTCGTGATCGTCTCGCCGCGGATCTGCTCCGGAGCGGCGTACTCCGGTGTCATCACCCGAAGGCCCGCCTCCGTCAGTGTCCCCTCTCCTGCTTCGGTCTCGTCATGGCCCAGCAGCTTGGCGATCCCAAAGTCCAGCAGCTTCAACTCCCCTTTCTCCGTCACCAGCATATTCGAGGGCTTCAGGTCGCGATGCACCACCAGGTTGGTGTGGGCGTATTGCACGGCCCGGCACACCTTCTCAAACAGACGCAGGCGGGCCTCTACGTCGAGCCGGTGCCCGTCGCAGTAATCGGTCAACGGCACCCCCTCGACGTACTCCATGGCGAAGTAGGGCCGATCCTCGTCGCTGACGCCACCGTCGAGCAGGCGGGCAACGTTGGGGTGGTGGAGACGGGCCAGGATCTGCCGTTCGTGCAGAAAGCGTCGCAGGATGGCCTCGGAGTCCATGCCGCGCTTGATGAGCTTGAGAGCCACTTGCTGCTCGAACTGTTCATCGGCCCGTCGGGCCAGGAAGACGGCCCCCATGCCGCCGCGTCCGAGTTCGCGCACCAACTGATACGGACCGATTCGTTGGCCTTCCGTGGCAGCACCGCCGACCGACTCGATCAGGGCAGTGGCCTGGTCGGCGTCGATCTCCTGGAGGAAATCGCCGGCCTGGTCGTGGGCGTTTAGAAGGATGGCGACCTCGCGGCGGAGGTCCGGGTCGTCGGGGCAAGCCTGGTCGAGGAACGGTGTCCGCTGTTCAGGCGGCATGGCGAGCGCCGATTCAAGCAGCCCTGCGACCTGCTGCCAGCGCTCTGAGGGGGACTGAACGTCTTGGGGTTCCATAGGCACCTTTTCTCAATACCTGCGTAGCGCACCGGCAAATCATGCAATCAGGGCTCGCTATGCGAGCTTTCCCCCATGCAATTCGTGGTAGAGCCAGGCCTGCGCCACCTTCCAGTCATAGGCGACCGTGCGGGGGGAGATGTCGAGCGTCTCGGCGGTCTCTTGCACGCTCAGGCCGCCAAAAAAACGACATTCTACCACGCGGGCGTGGCGCGGATTGAGCGCTGCCAACCGCTTCATCGCCTCGTCCAGATCGATCAACTCCTCGGCATAGGTATCCACCGCGACCTGGCCTTCCTCCAGGGACAGCGGTTTCTGTCCACCGCCACGCTTCTCCGCCTTCCGCCTCCGGGCATAATCGACCAGCACCTGCCGCATGGCCCGGGCCGCTGCCCCGAAGAAATAGGCTCGTCCGCGTTGAGTGATCTTGGTTTGATCGACGAGACGGAGATAGGCTTCGTGAACGAGGGCGGTGGTCTGGAGGGTGTGGTTACGTCGCTCGTGGGCCAGGCGCTGGTGGGCCATCGCGTGCAGTTCGTCATAGATCAACGGGAGCAGCCGTTCCATCGCAGCCTCACCGTCGGCATGAACGGTCTGGAGCAGAGCCGTGGTCTGGGCGCGGAGAGCACGATCAGCACGCAAGAGGAGAGGTCGTTGTTTTTTTGGGTCTTGGCATCCTTACGATACGGGCTTGTATCGATCATTTCAAGGGCAACAGGGGCAGGCGTGGAAAAACGAGGCGTAGCGATTGCAGTCGGTGCGGGTCGATTCCGCAAGTAGGAATAACAGGCCCTTCTATCCACATTCGTTTTGGAGATACGCCATGATCACGAAAACTAGCATCACACCCACGCTGCTTCTCGCCGCCTTGCTGTTCCTGCTCGCGGGCTGCTCTGGCGATACCTTCACCGGGGCTGATCTGACCCAGGCTGACGACGCGGCCATCGTACACGCCGAAGATGCAGCGACCGCCGCCAAGCGCGGAGACGAACGGCGCGTCTGGGTCTTCAACACGCAACTGCGCCCGTTGCCCGGTGAGAACCCGTCCCAGGCGCGGGGCCATCTCCAGATCAAGCTCCGCAAGCTCGGTGCGGGCCCGCCCGACGATCAGGTTGGTGTGGCCCCGCCCGACGACACCTACACCGTCGAGTGGAAGGGTAAGATCTTCAACCCGGCGGGCGAGACGTTCACCGGCGGCGGCATCTTCCAGGCCGTCCCGCCTGATCCGATCCGCCCGGTGTTCAGTCTGCCCTTCGACCCCTCGCGCGAAGGTATCATCATCACCGGGGGCCGAGATGTGCTGCCGGCGGCGCAAGCCGAGGCGCTGATCGCCTCGCCGGAGAATTTCGTCGCGCTTTTCACGACGGTAGCGAACCCGGCGGGCGCGCTCGGGGGCCGTTTCATCATCGTCGTTGATGCTTAGGGGATCCCGGCCCCGTTTCGGCACGGCGGGGCCGTGTCTGCCAAAAGACAACGTTGATGCACTGATGGCAGAGAGAACAGTCCGGGTGGATCGATTCAGCAGGTAGGGATAGCTCGCACGTGCATCCAACATAGAGGAAAACCATGAAACGACATACGATACAAGGACTGCTCACCGGCCTGCTGATCCTGCTCGTTGGCGGGCTAGGTGCCTCAAGCGCAGCGGCGCAGACGACCGTCGTGGAGGTCAAGAACAGCAGCAACGCCACCGTGGCGCAATTCAACGAAGACGGCGCGATGGTGGCCCTGGGCACCTTTGGCACCGGCACTCTCCCCACCTCCGGAGCGGGCGTGCGCCTGATGTGGGACCCGGCCAAGGCCGCCTTCCGCGCCGGGCGCGATTTCGATGGTACGCACTGGGACGATGCGAACGTCGGTGCCTACTCCGTAGCGATGGGCAACAGCACGACGGCCAGCGGCCAGGCGTCTACAGCAATGGGCCAGAGCACGACGGCCAGCGGCTCCTACTCCCTGGCAATGGGCCAAT
>JBHHWM010000355.1:0-4108 GCA_046756545.1 Rhodothermales bacterium
CAAAGGCTGTGCCAGGAATTGCCCACGAGGGCCTGCAAGATAGAGTCAGCCCCACCGGAGATATACCGTGGGTGTTAAAACAGAACTTTTGGCGCTGCGTACGTCGGACGTAATGACAAGGACGGACAGGGAAAGTCTTGCTTCGGACCTACCGTTGAAACGTAACGCCCCGTGCTTTTGACAACCTACTTTGTGACTTCCTCTTTAGTATCGGGATGCAAGAAGATAGAATTAACCCGGTTGAGGCTCCTTTCCCATGAAAAAGCGCAGGCCTTGACCTATGCGGCAGCGTGCATCCGGAGGCGAAGCAATTATTGTAGAACAGCCTGAGGAGCACAGATAGGGAATAGAGGATTCCTCTACTCAAGGTGGTGCGAAGGCGAAGGTCTTAGAAAGTCTGCCACCTCAAATCGGAGATGGAGAGAGAAAACAGGGGGGATGCATGATACCCTATCTCCACCTGGACGAGGATTACTTATCTACCCAGGAGAGACGGGTGGTGTAATAAAGTAACAAGTTTTCAAGGATATGCGGTGCGGGATGAGCGCATGTGCGAGGCAGTTAATTATTCTCTTAAAAACGACTCGATCCGATTCATCATGTCCGGATAGGGTCCGTCTGCACCCAGAGCGTGCTGACGGACGAGAGGTCTAGTGCACGCAGGAGCTCGGGTATGTTGATGAATTCAGGATGCGCTCAGGTGGGTCTGAGGGAGGACGTTTTGCTTTTTCAGTAAGGCGTTGGATTGGGGTGCGGTTGGTTTGGAAGGAGGTGCGGCATAGTGAGACTGGGCGGATTTTTTGTTCGCGCGTTCTGCCATCAGGTCCGCGATGCTGCGGCGCTTGATCATATCTGAGAGCCCTTGCAGGCTATTATAAGTGATGCCAAAACGTGCCTGTAAAAACGCCTGAGCCTCTTTTAACTGATTAATGTCGCCACTTTGCATCTCCTGTTTAAGCACGGTCCATGCCTTGTCGGTCATACGCTCGATGCTACCGCCAATGGGCTTCTCTTCGATTAACATTTCGAGGCCGCCCTTTTTATACAGCTTCCACCAGCGTTGCAATTGCCGCTCGGAATAGCCCAGCACGGAAGCCAGTGTGCGGCGGCTTTCATAGGCCCCTGATTTTAACAGGCGTAACATCTTCACACGATCGCAGCTTGCCTGACCACGTAGGCTGCGTTCGAGCCGTTCTAGGCTTCCCGTCGATTCACGGATTTGACTTGGATAATGCGTGCGCATAGGGTAAAACCAATCTGTGGGGAAACAGGTCAGCTTGGGTATACAGACATTCCGAAACTGAATGTATGAAATATCCTCGCGCAAGAAGCGATCCATAAGTAGAAAATGTGCATGCTTTTTACACTTTTGGAAGCATTATTGCCTCCAGAGAACAATGAGGCCCAGGGGACGTGGTTTTTCATACACCGCTGATTCCTTGTTTCCTTGCGCAGGAGGAGCAGGATTCCCCCGGCCTCCCCGAACGGGACCACCCTGTAAGCGTCATCCACGAACAGACTATGCATACACCCTGATGAGGCATGCCATCGAATGGGGGGCAGGCACCTGAGGCCCTGTGCTTGCCGCGCGCCGGGTAGGTGACGTCCCCGTTGACCCGGCTTGCCTACCCGGCGCGCCCATTCTCCGCTGGCCCTCAGACGAAACGGCCTTGCTTTATGAGCACCGTGCTCGATCACAGGTCCTGTGCGGTTGCATCACGCGATTAGGAACCAGTTTGCTTGGGGAAGCAAGTCAATGCCCCGGTATCGTCCGCAAGGATGGGTGCCGGGGCGTTCTCGTTGGAAGAGGCGCTAGAAGAATCACCGCCGGATACTTGCCCCTGTCCCGGCAAAGCACTAACATGCCTGCGAGGTTCAAAACCCAGCCACCCTGGAGCCACGCCCGTGTTCTGGATTGCACGTGGCTCTCGCCGCATGTATGATGATTCGTTCAATGCCCCGGCTATTGTGTGTACTGAGCGCGTTGCTGCTGCTCGGTGCCTGTGCGAGTTCCAAGAACAGTGGAAGAGAGACCCTGTCGCTCACGTCGGCAGAGGTAAACACGTTTATTCAGGAGGTGATCGGTGAGGCGTCGTCCGTTGCGGCGAGCGATGTGCTGGAGCGTCTTGGCCCTCCTGTGCAGGTCAATGCGGAGGCGGTGGCCGACGCAGCGCGTACGACCGCGCCGGATACCCTGCGCACCCTCATCTATTACGGTCTGGAGTTATCGCTCTACGAGCCCGCTGCTGCTGCCACGTCGTCATTGTGGCGCATGGCCCTCACCGATGCCCGATACACGTCGCCGGACGGACTCCGCGTAGGGTTTGCCGAGAGTCAGGTGTATGCCGTGTTGGGGCTCCCCACCCGTCAGGAGCACAGTCGGTACCACTACGAAAGCACTCCATCCCGCCCCTTCGATCTGACGTTGATTATGGAGCGCCGCGTGGTAAGCCGCATTGAGTGGCATTTTGATGTCGAGTAGGGCCGCATTGCATCGGCGTTGCGCGGAAGGGAAAGGGCGGTGTCGGTGCATGGGTAAGGGTATTTCCCCTGGTTCGATAGAGATCGTACCTTACGCCTGGACACACCTTTTCGCGCACTACGATCTCATCAGGGGGCAGACTATGAAGCATCTCTACCCGTTAATCTGTGTCGGGCTTCTCGTGTGGGGTGGGATATTGCCGGGCGCTCGTGCCCTGGCGCAACGCGTGGTCTACGTCGATGCCGATGCCTCCGGGATGAACGACGGGAGTTCGTGGACGGATGCCTATCCCTCGTTGCAAGATGCCCTGGCGGCGGCGCTCGCAGGCGACGAAATCTGGGTGGTCGAGGGGATCTACAAACCCGTCGCTCCCGCCGACTCGGCGAACGTGACCGACGGGGACCGCACGGTCTCCTTCGAATTGAAAAACGGAGTGGCCCTCTACGGCGGCTTCGTGGGCACCGAGGCGGCCCGCGATGAACGCGACGTGGCATCGCACCCCACCATCCTCTCCGGCGACCTGCTGAGCAACGACAATGAAAACGTGGTGCCGGACGAGCCGACGCGCAGCGATAATAGCTGGAGCGTGGTCAATGCGAACATAGGTATCGATGAAACGGCCGTCCTCGACGGCTTTACCATCACGGGCGGCAATGCCAATCCGCCTCCGCAGAACCCGAACGACACGGGAGGCGGCCTGTACGTCACGTCGAGCAGCCCCACGGTGCGCAACATTCGCTTCATTGCCAACACGGCCCGCTTCGGCGGCGGGTTGGGCTGTTTGCTGGCGAGTCCGACGGTGACGAACGTGGTCTTCATCAACAATGCCGCATCCGAAAACGGCGGGGGGCTGTATACGTTTGCCAGCAGCCCGACGATGAGGCACCTTCACTTCCAGGACAATGTGAGTAATATGAGTAATACGAGTGCCGGACGGGGCGGCGGATTGCACAACGATGGGAGCGCCGCGCTCATGTTTCACCTCACGTTTATCGATAACATGGCGTTTCGCGGGGGCGGCGTGAGTAGCGCGCGGGACAACTCGGTGCTGACGAACGCCGTCTTCCTGGGCAACGTGGCGACCGAGTACGGCGGCGGGATGTTCAACGACGGGAGCAGCACCGTGCTGATGAACGCGGTGTTCTCCGGCAACCGGACGCTGGATCCCGACCGGCGCGGCGGCGGCGCGATTGGCAATAGCCTGAACGAGATCGGGCAGCCGGGGCCGTTCATCGCCAATGCCACGATCAGCGGCAACACGGCAGCCAAAGACGGCGGGGCCGTCCTGAACATCAGCAGCAGTCCTACCATCATCAACAGTGTTTTGTGGGCCAACCAGGCCGGGGACCGGGGGCCGGAAATGCTCAACCTGGGCAGCAACACCGCGCCGTCGATTTTTAACAGCATCGTGGGGGGCGGGCTGCCGGACGGGGCCGTGGATGGAGGCGGAAACCTTGATGCCGATCCCCTCTTTGCCGATTTCGACGGGGCCGACGGGGTGGTGGGTACGGCGGACGACGACCTGCGCCTGATGCTCGGCTCTCCGGCTATCGATGCCGGGCGCAACGACGGATTGGTGTTTGACCTGCTCGACCTCGACGACGACGGCGATACGGGAGAAGGCGT
>JBHHWM010000356.1:0-4080 GCA_046756545.1 Rhodothermales bacterium
TCGCTGCAAAACCTGTACGAAGAAGTGTCACGGCAGTACGTCATCGACATTTTCTTCAGCACCAAGTATCAGGAATTGTCTGCCGTTTTCGAACAGTCCTCATTGAGTTCGCAGGCGTATGCTCTGCTGACGCAGGTGGATCCCTCGCACCTCACCCAGTACAATAGCCTCATCCAATAATCAGTTGGTGTCGGGGATGATCGTAGCCTTTGTTACACGGTCGTCCTCGTAGAGGGTGTCCACAATCTCAAGGCCTTCGATCACGGTGCCGAACGCGGTGTATCGCCCGTCGAGGTGCGGCTGCATGCTGTGCGTGATGAAGTATTGAGAGCCTTCGGTATCTTTACCCGAACTGGCCATGCCGATGGTGCCGCGCCGGTACGGGATCCGCGTGAACTCGCTGCGGATGCTGAAGGGGGGGCCGCCGAAGCCGTCTTTTCGGGCGAAGTCGCCGCCTTGTATGACGAAGTTGGGCACGACGCGGTGGAAGGGCACGTTGTCGAAATTACCGGCCCGGGCAAATTGCGCCAGGGTCTGTGTGGTTAATGGGGTTTGCTCGGCGTCGAGGACGAGGGTGATGGTGCCCTTGGGGGTTTCGAGCACGAGCCGGGGGTGCGGTCCGAGGTCCTGGAGGTAGGACCAGTTGATGGTGCGCTCCGGGGGTTCGATGCCGGTTGGAGGAATGTGTGCAACTCCCGTGAGCGTTTCCAACGCGTCGCTCGCCGCCTTGTTGACCACGGGATGCCGGTGGGTCAGCTCGCGTCGGAGAAACGATACGACGTCCGGATCGCCGGAGGCCCCTAGCGCGCGAAGCACCGTCGTCATCTGGTCTAATTCGGCATGAGGAGAGAATTGTTCATACACCTCCCGTAGTACTTCCGTGCCTCCATGCGGTCGCAAGAGGGAATCGGCCAGGACCCGCGCCGATGCCGATACCGTGGCGAGGTCTTTTCGCTGAAGGCCATAGGCGAACACGTCCAGATATGCGGGGTGTTTTTGGTCATCCCGGCGATCTTCCCGCCACCTTCGGGCCAGGGTCGAGAGGGCCGCGTAGGCCACGCGCACGTTCTGGCTATGCGCCGCATTGACCAGGTAGTCGAACGCGTCGTTATAGGGCAGGTACTCCAGCGCAGGTAAGCCGCGCGCATAGGCCAGCAGGGGGGGAGCGCCCCGGCGGCGGTCTAGCTCATCCAACACGTACTCGACGTCTCCCTGCCGGGCCAGGGCTTCAAGCAAGGGCGTGGTGATACGCCAGGCGTAAGTGTTGTACTGGAACCACTTCTTGATGATGTCGGCATCGGCTTTCGACCAGGCTTTACCGTCGTTGAGGGCCTGGGCGGCGGCCACGGCCACATGCACTGAAGGATCGACGAGTTCGTCGTAGAGGGCGGCCCGAATGCCTTGTTCGTCGGTGCGCCGGGCGAGCGCGCGCGCGGCATTGACACGAGTACGCCAGTCCTCCGCCGATTTCATCCAGTGGAGCAAACGAGGGGTGTCGGCGGGGTCCTCAAGGCGACCGATCCCTGCGACGAGATACATCGCCGTCGGATCGTCGAGGGGAAGGTTGTCGAGGACGGCCCGAACCGAATCGGCCAGGGGCTGCCAGGGGTCGGTCTGTCGAGAGCGAGCGAAGTAATAGGCTGCGTTCAGGCAGGCGCTGGCATCGTCGCCACGGAGGCGTTCGAGCAGGTACGCCACGGCTTCTTCCGCATGGACGCTTCGTATCGCGTATCGCCCGACGGCGAGCGCCAGCTCCGCGTGCAACGTGTCGGGCCAGGCCCGCGACACCAGTTGCCTCAACGACGCCCGGTCGCCTTTTTTGCCCAGGGCTTCAATGAGTCGTCGCTGGACGGTCGGATCCGAATGCTGCCCTAAGGCCTGGAGGAGCGGTTGCGAGGGGACCCTTCCCGAAGATTGTCCGAGCGCGAAGGCGGCGTCGGCCCGAACGGTGGGTGCCGTATCCCCCAGCCGCTCCACCAATGCGAGGATGGCCGAGGAGTCCTGCACCGAAGCTAGCGCGAAGGCCGCTCGCGCACGGATGGCGGGGTCCGGGTCGGAGAGGAGATCCGTTAATGCCGCCGCATCCCGTTCAACTTGGAGGTCCACCACTTTTTGCAGGTCCTGTCGGGTAAGCAGGTTGTCTGAAGGGCGGTCGGTAAGATGCTGGGCAAAGACGGTCAGACAGGGTGCCGTTGCGAGCAACAGTCCCAGGATGAGCCGGCATATCGTTCGTTGCATAAACACAGGAGCTGTCAACGGGAAAATGGGGGCTGGAAGATAGAAGAAGCTACCATCGTCCACGTTCGAAGTAAAGTGGGTGCCGGGCAAACCAGTAGCTTCCGGTCATTTTAGTATCAGCGAAAGGAATATTTTCTTGAGTGGGTTTTTGAAGGTGCACGATAGTTGCGGATGCGGTACATTTACCCGGTTTGCTCCCCGGCTTGTGTTTCTGTTGTTCAGCCCATGAAGTGTTATGGCTAACCATGCCAATCGGCTCAAGCGTCCGATGCAGAAGGAGGTCATTCCGGCCAAAGCGGGCGGATTAGGAACCTTCGGCGGTGTGTTTACACCCTCTATTCTGACCATCCTGGGGGTCATCATGTACCTCCGGTTTGGATGGGTGGTAGGCCATGTAGGTTTGCTCGGCACGCTGGTCATCGTCACGCTCTCCACGAGCATCACCTTTTTGACGGCACTCTCCATCGCGGCGATTTCTACGGATCAACGGGTGCGGGTCGGCGGGGCGTACTACATGATCAGCCGCTCCCTCGGGATCGAAACGGGGGGAGCCATCGGCATTCCGCTCTATCTGGCGCAGGCGCTCTCGGTCGCGCTCTACACCGTCGGGTTTGCCGAGAGTGTTGTCGGGACCTTTGCCGGGCTCGATGAGAACACCGTTGGGTTGGTTACGACGGTGCTGGTCACGGCGCTGGTGCTGGTGTCGGCACGGGTTGCCATCCGGGCGCAGTATTTCATCATGGCGGCTATTGCCGTCTCGTTGCTGTCCCTGCTGTTCGGGAAACCCATCGAACAGAGCGACATCGGGTTTTTTGGACCGGCGATGGGGGCGGAGGGTTCGGAGAGTTTCTGGTCGGTCTTTGCGGTGTTCTTTCCCGCCGTGACGGGAATCATGTCCGGCGTCAATATGTCCGGCGACTTGGAGCATCCAGGTACATCCATTCCGCGCGGTACGTTTGCCGCCATCGGGACCGGCTATCTCATCTACATGGCGTTGCCGCTTTTGCTTGCGGCCCGTGCCGGTGCGGCGATGCTCATCGACGATCCGCTCGTGATGCGCAAGATGGCATTCTGGGGCGATGCCATTCTGCTGGGTGTCTGGGGCGCGACGCTGTCGAGCGCGGTGGGCAGTATGCTGGGAGCCCCCCGCGTGTTGCAAGCCATCGCCCGCGACGGGATTCTGCCTCGCTGGCTCGGCTGGCTGGGGCGCGGCAGCGGAGCTGACGACACGCCCCGCGCCGGCACGATGCTTACACTCGGCATAGCGCTGGCGGCGGTGTTTTTCGGCAATCTGAACATCATCGCCCCCATTCTCACGATGTTTTTCCTGACGACGTACGGGGTGCTCAACATCGCGGCGGGCGTGGAGCGGTTTCTGGGCAGTCCCTCATTCCGGCCCACCTTCAAAGTACACTGGTCGTTGTCGTTGCTGGGAGCCTTCGGATGCATCGCAGTGATGCTGCTCATCAACGCGATGGCCACTGCGGTAGCTGCTCTTTTTGTGTTGATGGTATACGTCTGGCTGGAGCGGCGGGGCCTGGAGTCGGCCTGGGGAGACGTACGGCGCGGCATCTGGATGGCGATTACGAGGGCGGGTCTGTTGCGGCTTCGCAGTGAAGCCGATCCGAAAAACTGGCGGCCCCACATCCTGGTGCTCTCGGGCGCGCCCATGCGCCGCTGGCACCTGATCGACCTGACGGCTTCGTTGACGCACAACCGGGCGCTCATGACGGTGTCCACGGTGCTTCCTGCCGAGTCGTTCTCCACGGAACGACAGCTCACCCTGGAAGCCAACATCCGGGAATACCTGGCGCGGCGAGGGGTGCAGGGGCTGGTCCGGGT
>JBHHWM010000357.1:0-4071 GCA_046756545.1 Rhodothermales bacterium
TCCCATGTAGTGGCGGCCGACGACGTCTGAGCCGTTCGCCAGGCCGCGCGGATGCTTGTCATTGGCCGAGCGCAGCAGCAACGCGGCGGAGTTGATGGCGCCGCAGGAGACCCCCACGATGTTGGCTGAGTACTCTTCGGTCGCCCCGTTGCGCTGTACGATCACCTTAGTTACTTCCCGGCCCGACGGGTTCGTTTCGAGGCGTGACACATGGGCATTGGTCAGCAGGGTCACGTTGGGGTGTTCGAGCGCCGGGTCGACGCACAGCACCTGTGCATCCGCCTTGGCGTAGACCAGGCAGGGATGCCCGTCGCAGGTCTCGCAACGGATGCACCGGCTCTTGTGCGGGTTGTGTTCGTCCAGCATCACGCCGAGGGGCGTGTGGAACGGCCGCAGGCCCAGGCGTGCGAAGTCGTCGCTGAGGTGCTGGATGCGCGGTTCGTGACTCACGGGCGGGTGCGGATAGGGTGCAGAAGCCGGTGGCTCGGTGGGGTCTTCACCCCGCTGGCCATGCACATGGTAGAGGTGCTCGGCCTGGGTGTAGTACGGTTCCATCTCCTTGTAGGAGACGGGCCAAGCCGGAGAGATGCCACCGTAGTGCTTGATCTCGCCGAAGTCTTCTCTGCGCAGGCGGAACAGCGCGGCGCCGTAGAACTTGGTGTTGCCGCCCACGTAGTAGTTGGTGTGCGGATGAAGTGGCTTGCCGTCCTTATCCTGCCATACTTCCTTGGTCTGATACTTCCCTTCCAGGTTGACGGCCTTCGTGCTCCAGTTGTCCTTCTCGCGTGGCACGTAGCCGCCTCGCTCGAGCAGAAGGATGCGCTTACCCGACGGGGCCAGATGGTACGCGAGCGTGCCGCCGCCGGCACCGGTGCCGATGATAATCACGTCAAAATGATTTGGTCCAGACATGGTCGTCCTCCCTTCTTGCTAGAACCCCTATTCCATTCCCATCAAGACGCGCCGGAAAAAGGGATCCGGAATGGCCTGACGAACGGGCGATCCGGGGTATTCCAGGATGGTGGCGAACACACAGGCGGAGATCATGAAGATGTCGAGCCCGGCAGCCTCCATCAAGTATTCGGGCCAGTGGAGTCTGAGCGCATCGAGCATGGCCGGTTTTCACCTGGGTCCTCACGACCTACGTTCCAAATGCTGTCTGACCTCGTCTTCGCTCTGGGGCCAGCGCGACAGGTCGAACAGAGCCTGCCGCTCTTCGAGTTCAAAGCTTGCGCCCGGTTTCAAGGAGACGACCGGGCCATGGATTTCCATCTCAAAGTAGGGATACCGGTCCGAGTTGTACACCTCAGCAACGCAACCATGACCGTAGGGTTTATCCCGATACACCGGCACCTGCTTTCGATAGCCGACCAGGCCCAGCCCCGCGACTTCGACCACGGCGAGCACCCATCCTTCCTGTGCGTCCACACCGAACTTGAACGCCTTCGATTCACGACAGGTAATAACCGCCAGGTTTCCCAGCTCGCTCACAACCTTGTCACGCACTTGAACCGATTCACCTTCCTCGACAAACGTTTTGACGCCCTTGGGATATTGAGAATCCGTGCGTCTCGGCAAAAAAACCTTCCCGGGTCTGAGCACCATATTGACGTCCCACACCCCCCATTGGATCTCTGTGGATGAGGCATTGAGTAATCGGTGTGTGACGATCCATTCGTGCGTCCCCGATGACACGGCTACCGACCGCGTAATTTGAACCCCTGTTTCTCGGCAGACTTGGCTCGTCATTCGGACGACTGCCGTCTCAGGCCCCGCGCGCTCGACGCTGACGTCGTAGGGGCCGCTGTCCAGATCAAGGAATGGAACCCCGTCGGTCCATCGGGTCTGCGGTGCGAGCCACGTCTTATCGGCGCCCCAGAGCGGAAATCCCATCTCTCGTTTCTTGGCATGAACATCTTGAACCGCCGAAAGGTCTTCGACGTGTCCCTCACGCTCTGGCTGGGTAAAGCTGAGATCATGGCCGCGCCAGACCATGCCCATAATTCGCCCACCTACCTGGGGGACGAGGACCAATTCTAGCTGGCCCCTTTGGAGATGCCACGAATTCCACCCCTTATGCTTTCCTTGCGTGAGAGTGATCTCCGCGGGCCTCACGACTAGTGCCGTTCCACCTATTTGTGCCAACTTGCTTGATGCACTCGCTCACGACCCTTGCAACATGGCAGGCCGTTCAAATTCGGGCTATCAAGTTGGAACGGCACTAGCCCCGAGTGCCAAGAGCCCGATCGAGATTGAAGGCAGCGCTGATTAAGGCCAGATGCGTGAACGCCTGAGGAAAATTGCCTAATCCCTCACCCCTGCTCCCCGTCTCCTCGGCATAGAGTCCCAGGTGGTTGGCGTACCCGAGCATCTGCTCAAACATGAGTCGGGCTTCGTCAAGCCGAGCGCGATTGTCCCGCCCCGCCCGTGTCAGGGCCTCGACGAGCCAGAAGGTACAGATGTTAAACGTCCCCTCTTCCCCCCGGAGCCCGTCGGCAGTCTCTTCTATGTTGTACCGGTAGACCAAGCTGTTAGAGACCAAGCCGCCCTTCTCTGGAGCAGCGTTTGTAGCGTTCAGGGTACTGAGCATTCTCGGGTCGGTCGGAGAGAGAAAGAACACCAGCGGCATCATCAGGTTTGCAGCATCCAGGGAATCACTCCCATAGTGTTGCACAAACGCCTGGCGTTTGGGATTCCACCCTTTGGTCATGATCTCTTCGTAGATTTGGTCGCGGACCATGAGCCAGCGGTCGCGGTCCGCGGGGAACGACCGCTTGTCAGCGAGGCGCAAGCCGCGATCCACGGCGACCCAGCACATGAGTTTTGAGTAGATGAAATGTTGTTGTCCGCCCCGGACTTCCCAGACCCCTTCGTCTTTCCGCTGCCAGTTATCGCACACCCAGTTGATAAGCTGTCTCAGATGGACCCAAAGTTCATACGAGATGGGGCTGCCGTATTTGTTGTACAGGTAGACCGAGTCCATCAGCTCGCCGTAGATGTCCAACTGCAGTTGGTTGTAGGCCCCGTTGCCGACCCGGACCGGACGAGAACCCTTGTAGCCGTCCAGATGGTCCAGGGTTTCCTCGGTCAGGGTGTGGCGTCCGTCGATCCCATACATAACCTGCAGCGACCCGTCCGGGTTCAACTCACGGCAGCGGGCCTCGATCCAACGCATGAACTGGCCGGCCTCTTCCGTAAATCCGATGCGCATCAGACCGTAGAGCGTGAACGCCGCATCTCGGATCCAGGTAAACCGATAGTCCCAATTCCGCTCGCCACCTACTCCCTCGGGGAGACTGCACGTCGGGGCTGCGACAATCGCTCCTGTGGGCGCAAACGTCAGGAGCTTCAGCGCCAGCGCCGACCGGTGGATGACCTCACGCCAGCGACCCGTGTACGTGCACTTCGCGATCCAGCGGCGCCAGTACTCGATTGTCTGCTTGAAGCTTTCCATCGCTTCCTGCTCAGACAGCGAGATGCCGCAACCGCTTTCTTGGGGAATGTCTTGAAGCAGGAAGGTCGCCGTCTGGCCTTCCTCAAGTCCAAACTCGGCGCTGACCCCCTTGTCGTCCTGCTTTAGGGTGACACGGGTGGCGAGTCCCAGGCTGAGCCCTGGGGAATAAAAACACGCCCCGTCTGGGCTGACTTTCATCTGATGTTTATCCCGGGCGTAGTTGAACGCCGGATGACATTCCATTCGGAAGGCCATCGATCCGCGAAGCACGCTGACTCGTCGGATGAGCTGGTGTTGGCCAATCCCTTTAGGAGTGCCGCCGATTGGCATATAGTCTGTGATATCGCCGACGCCGTCCGGTGAGAGGAAGCGTGTGATCAACACATTGGTTTCGGGCCAGTAGAATTGCTTGTGCATGAGCCCGTCGGCGGTGGGGGCGATCTTGAAATGTCCCCCCTTCTTGTCATCAAGAATGGCCGCAAAGACGCTGGGGGAGTCAAAATTGGGAAAACAGAGCCAGTCGATGGATCCATTCATCCCGACCAAGGCTAGGGTGTGCAAGTCTCCGATAATCCCGTAGTTTTCAATCGGTTGATACGCCATGACGCTACTCCTTG
>JBHHWM010000358.1:0-4068 GCA_046756545.1 Rhodothermales bacterium
GTATTCCAGAGGATACGTTCCTGCCAGATGCGGTCGGCAGCGACGATCTGATCGTCGCGTAGTAAGTTGCGGATGGGGAGTTGAGCTGCCGCGATGTCGCGTTGGCGGAGGCATTTGCGAATCCGTTTCCAGTGCTGGGCTTCGGGGATGTACTCGTCGCCGTCGAGGATGAGGAGGTATTCGCAGGTAGCCAGGTTGAGGCTGTGGTTCCGCGCGAGAGAGAAAGAATCAGGCCACTCTATTTCGTCGTAGATATCGGCGTAGCGCTGGGCGATTTCGCGGGTTCCGTCGGTGGAGCCGGTGTCCACAATGACGATCTCTTCCAGGTGTGGGCGTGCCAGGCTAAGGCACTTTTCCAGCGTCTCTGCTTCATTTTTCACAATCATGCAAAGCGAGAGACCTTTGCGGCGTCGAGTACGCGCAGGAGTGGTTGACATACTACCTTACAAGCTGGATCATGCGACAGGGGGAGGGACGCCCTAGTTATTTTTGAGGGCGGAAATTTCGTGCGTGATCTCTTCGAGTTCCGGGTTGTGATGTAGGGCCTTCTGGAAGAACGAGAGCGCTGCCTCGTATTGTTTAAAATGCTTGCAGGCTTCCCCGGCCATGAAATAGATCGCCAGCGCATCGACGGGCAGGTTCGTCTTTCGATCTCCGGCCTCGATGGTTTCGAAGAGTTCGGCGGCTCTCACAAGGGCCTCGGCCCCGGCCCGGAGGTAATCTGTTGCCCAGAGCGCCTGTCCCATCAAGTGAAAAATCAACGGTTCCTCTTCCGTGATCTCCAGGGCGGCATCGGCGTGGAACAGGGCCTCGATGTGCTGCCCGCGATCTACGGACAATTGAAGCGCCAGCGCACGGGCCATGAGGGCGTCCTCGGGCCGAAGCCCCTCGAAGGCGAACTGCTTGAGAAGCGAAGCGGCTTCCTCCGTGTTGCCTGTTTCTATATGGTGAACAATGTTGTCAAACGACGCCTGGCCATTCGATTGGTGCTGAGGAGAAGTTTTTCGCAATGGGAGGGACATGGGTATCAGGGGGTTGAAACAAGATTAAGTGTGTGTGTCGTTCCGAGAAGCTGTAAACGTGCCAAACAACGACTCGTATCTGCCAGACGCCATGGTTTGCGCGGGTCAGGCTGGTCTGGGATCGTCAACGTGTTTTCTGTCGGAGGGTGCGTGTAGAGAAGTTGCCCGGCAGATGAGTCGGCCTGGGCCTCGTCGAAAAAGGAGAGCACGAGGTGCTCATTATGTATGATTAGAGGATTATTTCCCGATCTCCGGAGCCGGTGTGCGAGGGATTGGGCAGGCGGAATGAGTGTTCAAGAGAGCGGCAGAAGGAGCCTCCTGAGCCCCAATCATTTTGAAAATGGACGATTTAAGAAGCGGTATGGGGTAACGATATACCCTGGGAAGCGTCAACGGCCGTTGCTTCTACTGTGGTGGAAAAGGTGTCCTTTTTGGGAAAATCCTTCCATCATGGGCATGCTTTTCTGGGCGAGCATGGAGTATTTCCCAGCTTTTGGATTGGCATGCCCCTTGTGATTCGACCCTCATTGACGCTAACCTGAAGTAGATACATGAACGCTACTCTTCGCATGCGCCAGTATCAGCAGCAAGCTATCAGCACCGCCTCACCTGAGCAGATCATCCTCAAGCTCTATGATCTCGGCATAGCGGCGTGTCGTCGGGACGACCGTTCCAAGCTGCGCTCCGTCCTTGTAGAACTCTTGTCCAGTTTGAATTTCGAGGAAGGCGGCGAGATTGCACAGCGATTGGCCGATCTCTATGCGTACTGCATGGAAAAATCGGCAGCGGGTGATCTTCGGGAGGTGGAGGAGTTGTTGTCGGGCCTGCGCGACGCATGGAAGGGGGTACTTGCCCGGAAGGCTGCATAGGGCCTCGGGAGCACGGCTCCTTCAAAACCATCTGAACCCGCTATATGCTCAGTTCCATAAGCTCTTCGTTTCTCGCGAACGATCCGTATGAGCTGCTCATTTCGCAGATGATCCGTATCGAAAGCCAACCGAAGTTCGCGTTGGAGGATCGGAAAAAGGAGCAGAGTACGTTCAAAGATGTATTGGGTGATTTCGACAGCACGTTGTCGACGCTTCATTCGTTGCTGGATACCTTCACAGATCAATTCTCCAACCCCTTTGAAGGGCGGGCGGTCAGCAGCGGCGAATCGGATGCCTTTAATATTTCGGCGACGGACAAGGCCGCCTATGGAACCCACTCGCTTACCGTCCAGCGGCTGGCTTCCACCGATACCCGGATTTCGAAGCAGTTTACCAGTTCCGGCAATGAACTGGTAAATTTTTTCAGTACAAACGGCTCTCAGACGTTTTCGGTGGAGGTGGCCAGCCCCACCGATGCCGATCCGAACAACCGGGTGTCCATCAGCGTGACGGTCAATCCTACGGGTACGACCGACGAGGACATCATCAAAGAGATTTCTATCGCCATCGACGACGCCATGGACGCCGCCGTGACGGCGGGCACGATAAAGAATACGGAAAAAGCGTCGGCCTCTGTCATCAACGAAACGTCGACGACGGCGCGCCTCTCGTTGCGTAGCGGCGAAACGGGGTATGCCAAACGGGTCGATTTTACCGATTCGGCCAACGGGTTGCTCGCCCTGATGGAAGTGAACAGCGCGGTCATTGCTACCGGTACCAGCGGCGGTCAGGTTACCAAGGTGGGAACGGGAGAGACCGATTCGGATCTCAATAGCAAATTCCTGCTCGACGGCCTGACCATCTACCGCAGCAGCAACCAAGTGACGGATGCGCTCGAAGGCGTCACGCTGTCGCTGAAACAAACGACCACCACCGCGTCGGATTTCATCGTCGAACCGGACTCAGAAGGGATTAAAACGCAAGTCGAGAGCTTCATTTCGGCTTACAACGACATTCTGACTTTTATCGAAGCGAAGTCGCAGGTCGATGGGGATACCGGGTTCCGGGGTCCCTTTGCGGGCGATAGCACCCTTACCGGGCTGCGTTTCGATATGCGTAATGACATCGCGACGGAAGTGACCGGGCAGCCGGCTGATGCGCCCAGCTATCTAACGGATCTCGGCATCACGATTGGGGATGACGGCACGCTCACGCTGTCCGATGCGGATGCCTTGATCGCCGAGGTCGAAGACGACCCGGGTGCCGTGCAGAGCTTGTTTTCGAGTACCGACGGAATCGCCACGCGGCTCACTAACCGCCTGGACCGCTTTCTCGGCATTGACGGGATCATCGATAATCGTCAGGACGTCATCGATGATCGGATTAACCGGCTGGACGATCAAATCGCCCGCTGGGACGACTTGATGGAGATCCGAGAGAATCAGTTGCGCCAGCAATTTGCGCGCTTGCAGGAGGCGGTCGCTATCTTCCAGGGACAGCAACAAACCATAAATAGCTTCTTCTTTGGTGGAGGGGGCTTTGGCGTCTTCTAAACCGAACCTGAAACCTGTATCTGATGGCATCCGACCCCTCGTATTCTTTGCTCGATAGGATCTATGCCCTCGGTGAACGCCTGCACGCGGCACTGGAGGCTGGCGAAACCGACACCTTTTTCGAACTGGTACTCGAACGCGGCGCTCTTGTTGAGCGCCTTTGTGCATTAGAGCCTCCGGACCGCATGAATGAAGACCTGAAGCCACGTATGTCGATGCTTGTGCGACAACATCGCGAAATTGGCACGGCATTGGCTACTCTGGAGAACCATCTGACGTCCTCGCTCGATAAGCTGGGGCAGGTCAAACAGGCGCAGGCGCAATACCGCCAGCACCACCAGCAACGACCGCATATTCTGAACAAAAACTTATGCGGTTAAGTAGAAGCGCACTTAAACGATATACATTGTGAGGCTTACTCACACACGTAAGTATCACCAAGCCGGTCACGATCATGAACGTGAATAAGGTCAACCTCGGAACGCATCAGCCCGATCAGCTCCGTAACCGGCCCGTTGAGAAAACGGACAGGCCGGATGCAGAAGCCGTAGGGAACGATGCATCGCACATGAGGGCTGCTTCCGTTGAGGATCGTGTGGAAATCTCGCATTCAGCCCGAGAGGC
>JBHHWM010000359.1:0-4067 GCA_046756545.1 Rhodothermales bacterium
GCCGGCTCCTCCGCCCGCCGACCCCGCGAGCGACTACGGCGTCTATTACATCCCTAAAGAGGACGTCACGCAATCGACCGTGCTGCTCGGGCACCCGGGCGAGGTGCGGCTCGACCATCCCGATCGCGCCGCCCTCACCGTGATGAACCAGATCCTCAGCGGCGGCTTCAGCAGCCGGCTCTTCCAGAACGTCCGCGACGACCAGGGGCTCGCCTATTCGGTATTCGGAGGCTACTCGGCCGGCTACGACCGGCCCGGCCGATTCTTCGCCGGCGTCATGACGAAGTCGGAGACGACGGTGGAGGCTGCACAGTCGGTGCTGCGCGAGATTGAAAAGATGCGCGAAGCATCGCCGACGGATGAGGAGATGGCGCAGGCCAAGGACAGCTACTTCAACTCGTTCGTATTCAACTTCGATACGCGCCGGGAAATCGTAAATCGGATGATGACCTATGAGTATTACGGCTATCCGAAAGATTTTCTGGACCGGCAAAAAGCGGGGATCGAGCAGGTGGAGAAGGAGGATGTGCTGCGCGTGTCGAAGCAGTACCTCAAGCCCGATGAGGTGAAAATCCTCGCGGTGGGCAACGACGCCGACTTCGGCGAGCCTCTCGCGACGCTGGGGGACGTGGCTGAAATCGACATCACCATCCCGACGGGCGAAGAACCGCTTCCCGAAGCCACCGAGGAGACGCTGACCAGGGGACGCCAGTTGCTTAACGGCGCTATCGTCGCCCTCGGCGGGGCGCAGGCGTTTGGTCAGATTAAGACGATTCGCGTGGTGGCCTCCTCGACCGTCACCACCCCCGACAACATGCAGGTAGCCACCGGGCTGGACGTGGTCATGGCGTATCCGGATCGGGCGCGGCTGGTGCAGAAGCTTCCGGGGGGCGAGTTCGTAGCCGTCATCGACGGCGCGAACGTCTTTTTGAAAGCGCCGCAGGGCTCGATGGCGGCTCCTCCCACCGTAAAACGGCAACTCATCGGGACCCTCTGGCGCGACCTGGCCTACCTTTTTGCCCACGCCGAACGCGAGGGCCTGGAGGTGCAATACCTGGGGCAGGAAACGGCCGAGGGGCGGCAGGCCGAGGTGGTGCAGATCACCCCGCCCGGCGACGCAGGTTCGTTCAAACTCTACCTCGATCCCGAAACGTTGGTGCCTTTTATGGAGACCTACCGGACGGAAGGGTTGATGGGCGGGGCCCCTACCCCCACTCGCGAAGTGTTGAGCGACTTCCGCACGGTCAACGGTGTGAAACTCCCGTTCCTCTCCATCGCCTTCGCCAACGGCGACAAGATGAGCGAGACGATGATCGAAAGCATCGAGATCAACGTGGCGGTAGACGACACCTTCTTCGAGTAGGCACACCGAAAACGAGACAAAGCCCGGAGGCCGTGTGCTTCCGGGCTTTGTTATATAGGCCATGACATCCTGTCACAAGGGCCGGGACTGGTACGTTTTTCGAACGCATGAACGTAGACCTGAACAGGCGACAATCCTGTCAGTCTTTCCGTTGTGACGAGACTATAGATTGAACGATAGCTATGAATTTGCAGAAGTTTACGGTGAAAGCCCGGGAGGCGGTGCAGAAGGCCATCGAGATCGCGGCCGCGCAGAACCATCAGGGCCTGGAACCGCCACACCTGATGAAGGCTCTGCTGAGCGATCCCGGCGGCATCGTCGTGTCGATCCTCCAGAAGCTCGGCGTCAACCTCGACTACCTCGATGCCAAGACCGATGAAGCGCTCGGCAAGCTGCCCGTCGTGACGGGGGCCAGCGTCTCGGGGCAGTACATGGGGCAGGACGCCAAGAAACTCTTCGACCGCGCGCTCGCCGAGGCCCAACTGCTCCAGGACGAATACGTCAGCAGCGAGCACCTGTTGATCGCCCTGTCCGCCTCGAAAGGGCGGATCGGCCAGGCGTTGCAGGATCAGGAGGCGACCAAGGAAAAGATCCTGGAGATCCTGAAGGAAGTGCGCGGCGATCAGCGCGTCACCGACGAACACGCCGAGGAACGCTACCGGGCCCTGGAACGCTTCACGCGCAATTTGAATGACCTGGCGCGCCGGGGCAAGATCGACCCGGTCATCGGGCGCGACGAGGAAATCCGCCGCGTGTTGCAGATCCTTTCGCGCCGGACCAAGAACAACCCTGTGCTCGTCGGGGAGCCGGGCGTGGGCAAGACGGCCATTGCCGAAGGCATCGCCATTCGCATCGTTCAGGGCGATGTGCCGGAAGGATTGAAGAACCGGCGCATCCATGCCCTCGACATGGGCGCGCTCATCGCCGGAGCCAAGTACCGGGGTGAGTTCGAAGATCGCCTCAAGGCGGTCGTGAAGGCGGTCGAGGAGGCCGGCGGCGAGATCATCATGTTCATCGACGAGATCCACACGCTCGTCGGAGCCGGCGCCGCCGAAGGGGCGATGGATGCCGCCAACATCCTCAAACCGGCCCTCGCGCGCGGCGAACTGCGGGCCGTCGGCGCGACGACGCTGGACGAATACCGCAAGTACCTGGAAAAAGACAAGGCCCTGGCGCGGCGTTTCCAGATGGTGCTTGTAGACGAACCGACCGTCGAAGATACCATCTCGATTCTGCGGGGCATCAAGGACCGCTATGAGGTGCATCACGGGGTCCGCATCACCGACGGGGCCATCATCGCGGCGGCGGAACTCAGCCATCGTTACATCTCAGACCGCTTCCTGCCCGATAAAGCCATCGACCTGATCGATGAGGCCGCCTCGCGCCTGCGCATCGAAATCGACTCGATGCCCGAGGACCTCGACGCGCTGGAACGGCAGATCCGCCAGTTGGAGATCGAGCGGGAGGCGATCAAGCGCGAACAGGACGAGGAAAAGCTGGCGCACATCAATGAACAACTGGCCAACCTGGACGACGAACGCAAGGAGTTGCGTGCGCGCTGGCAGCAGGAAAAGGACCTG
This sequence comes from Rhodothermales bacterium, assembly GCA_046756545.1. Lineage (GTDB taxonomy): Bacteria > Bacteroidota > Rhodothermia > Rhodothermales > JBHHWM01 > JBHHWM01. The sequence goes on from JBHHWM010000359.1 coordinate 2,944, forward strand.
ATTCAGCAGATCCAGCAGGCCAAGGAAGCCGTCGAAACCCTCAAGATTGAAGCGGATAAACTGGTGCGCCAGGGGGCCTACGACAAGGTGGCCGAGATCCAGTACGGGCGTATCCCGAAGATTGAAAACGAAGCCAAAGCCGCCAACGAGAAACTGGCCGAGATCCAGAAAAACGGCGCGCTCCTCAAAGAAGAAATCGACGACGAGGATATCGCCGAGATTGTGTCGAAATGGACCGGTGTTCCGGTGTCGCGGATGCTGGAGAGCGAGCGGGCCAAGCTCGTCCGGATGGAAGAAGAACTGGCCCGGTCGGTCGTCGGCCAGCCCGAGGCTATCGAGGCGGTGTCCAACGCGGTGCGGCGCGGGCGTGCCGGGTTGCAGGAAGCGGCCCGGCCTATCGGTTCGTTCATCTTTCTCGGCAGCACCGGCGTCGGGAAGACCGAACTGGCGAAGGCCCTCGCCCTGTTCTTGTTCAACGACCCGAACGCGATGGTTCGCATCGACATGAGCGAATACCAGGAACGGCACACCGTCAGCCGCCTGGTGGGGGCACCGCCGGGCTACGTAGGCTACGAAGAAGGCGGCCAGTTGACCGAGGCGGTGCGCCGCAAGCCCTACTCGGTGGTCCTGCTCGACGAGATCGAGAAGGCCCATCCCGAGGTGTTCAACATCCTGCTCCAGATGCTCGACGACGGACGCCTGACCGACAACAAGGGCCGCACCGCCGACTTCAAGAACACCATCATCATTATGACGAGCAACCTGGGCTCCGAAATCATCCAGCAGCGGATGGATGCCTTCGACGGTGCCTTGCCCGAAGGAGCCGAGGAGCAACTTCGGGAAGAGTTGATGAGCTTGCTCAAAAAACGGATGCGGCCCGAATTTCTGAACCGCGTCGATGAAACCGTGATGTTCCACCCGCTGGGGCGGAAAGAGATTCGCCAGATCGTCGAGATCCAACTCCGGCGGATTCAGGCGCTGGCTACCCACAGCCACGCCCTTACGCTCGACCTGACGGACGAAGCCAAGGACTGGATGTCCGACTGTGGTTTCGACCCGGTTTTCGGTGCGCGCCCACTCAAACGTGTGTTGCAGCGCGAGGTCACCAATAAACTGGCCGAAGA
>JBHHWM010000360.1:0-4033 GCA_046756545.1 Rhodothermales bacterium
CCCTATTCCTATGCCGGCGGCATCATCACCAGCCGCCTCGGCGACGACGGCAGCTACAACCTGGTCTACGGGCTCGACAGCATCTTCCGGGTCAAAGGGGATCGGTACCTCACCCTGAAATGGTCCCAGACCCTCGATGACGAGGTGATCCGGCCCGGCCATTTCGATTTTCTGAAGACAGGCCTGTTCTACGTCCAGTGGGAAAACCGAACCCGCCGGGGTCTGGGCTACAATGTCCGGTTTGTTCGTATGGGAGCCGATTTTGAGCCGGAGATGGGGTTTGTCCGGCGTACCAATGTGACGGCGCTCAGTGGGTGGGTCCGGTACGGCATCTTCCCGGCAGAAACATCGGCGACCAACTGGATGACCCCCGGACTCTTCGGCAGCGCGTTCGTTCGAAATGACGACGGCACCGTGGAATCGGCCATGGTCAACGTGTGGTTTTACAGCGAGCAAAAATCTGGGGCCACGATCAACCCGTGGGCCAACATCAACTATGAAGACTTGCGCGAGCCGCTCTCCCTTCCGGAAGACACCGAAGTGCCTGCGGGACCCTATACCTTTTACACGGTGAACGGCGGCTATGAGATGCCGACGGGCCGGCTCTTACGAGCCAACCTCAACGGAGGAATCGGGACGTTCTATGACGGGTGGCGAGTCTGGTTCAACCTGACGCCTACGTGGAACCTGTCTCGCTACCTGGAACTGGGCGGATCCTACGAACTCAACCGCATCCGCTTTCCGGATCGTGACCAGGGCTTCGATGCGCACGTATTCCGTATCCGCGCACAGGTGGCGCTGAATACGAAGGTCTCGGCCAATGCGTTCGTTCAGTACAACAGCGCCGCCAATCTCGTCTCGACGAATGTCCGCTTCCGCTACAATTTTGCCGAGGGCAACGATCTGTGGATCGTCTACAACGAAGGGTTGAATACGGACCGCTATCGAGACACTCCGGTCCTCCCTCTTACGAACGACCGCACCGTGCTGCTGAAGTACACCCACACGTTCCAGTGGTGAACAGCGTGAACCTATGGCGGGCCGACGTACGATGCTGAGACCTCCTGTACATACGCTGCTTCTTTGCTGTTTTTCGCTGTTGCTCGTTGCGCCGTCCACGTGCAGCGGGCAGAACGACCGCTGGGTAAAGCGAGATGCATGGCAGAACGTGCCGGGCATCTTCGAGGCCATGGACCTCCGGGAAGGCAGCAGGGTGGCCGATGTCGGAGCCCGCGACGGTTACCTGACGGTGCGACTGGCACGGGCTGTCGGCGAGCATGGCCACGTCTATGCCGTCGATATCGACCGGAAGGCGCTGGAAGATTTGAGAGATAACCTCGCCGACGAAGACACCAGCCGCGTCACGCTCATTCACAGCGTGCCGGACGATCCCATGCTGCCCGAAGGCACGCTGGATGCGGTCGTCGTGGTCAATGCCTATCACGAGTTCAGGGCCTACGCCTCCATGCTCGATCACATCAAAGCGGCATTGAAGCCCGGAGGGCGGCTGGTGCTCGTGGAACCTATCTCGGACCGTCGGCGCGACGCCTCCCGAAAGCAACAGATGTCATCGCACGAAATTGCTCTTCACTTTGCCCGAGCAGATCTGAAAGAGGCGGGTTTCGAGATTCTTGAAGAACGTGATCCCTTCATCGAGCGTACCCACAACAGCGACGAAATGTGGCTGCTCGTAGGCCGTCGTCCGGAAGCAGAGTAAGGCGTCTTCGCCCCCGAGCAGTCTGTACCCTTCCGGTGGGGTAATGCGTAGGGAGATGCTCGCAACGGGCTGCGTAGGCTTTCTGGCGCGGCACTCGTAATCCGGTGGAAAGGTTCCTGAGATGGAGGGAGGTTTTATGCCGCAAGACGTCTTGACGGAAACGCCCCCTGTGTTACGGCGAACACTCGGTCCCTTCGACGGAGCCGCGCTGGTCGTCGCCAACGTGATCGGGGTGGGCATATTCACCGTGCCCGGTGTGGTAGCCGGTATGGTGGCCGAGCCGTTCGCGTTTTTCGCCGTCTGGATCGTCGGGGGCGTTTTTGCCCTCATCGGAGCCCTGGCCTACGCAGAACTGGCCGCCATGCTGCCCCGAGCCGGGGGCGAATACCTGTATCTCCGCGAAGCGTTTGGACCGCTAGCCGGATTCTTAACGGGGTGGACGTCTTTTGTGGCGGGGTTTTCAGGAGCTATCGCCGCCGCGGCGATAGGTTTTGCCGCTTACCTGGGCCGGTTTTTTCCTGTGGCGCTCGACGCCGATCCCTTCTTCTCCATTCCATTAGGGATTGCCCGACTTTCCTTCTCGCCCCAAACGCTGGTGGCGCTGGCGGTTATCTTCATTATTTCCGCCATTCATATTCGGGGGGTGAACCCGGGTCGCCGCTTCCAGAACGGGTTGGCGGGGGCATGCCTGCTGGCCGTCGGGTTCTTTGTGGTCATGGGCTTTCTGGCGGAGGGCCGGGCTGAACAAGCCCCCCTGCCTGGACCGGCGGATACAGGCACGGGGGCCTCGGCTTGGCTGCTCGCTCTCATTCCGGTTATGTTCACTTACAGTGGATGGAATGCCGCCGTCTATGTGGCCGAAGAGGTGCGCGATCCGACACGTAACGTGTTCAAGGCGCTGATGCTGGGGACGGCGGCGGTCATCATCGCCTATCTCCTGCTCAACGGGCTCTACCTGCACGCGTTGCCTCTGGCCCGGTTGGCCGACGTCATTGAGGTCGGTGATGCAGCCGCTGAGGTTCTTTTCGGGTCCATCGGTGCCTCGCTGCTGTCGGTGGTCGTGTTGCTGGCCCTGGCAAGCAACGTGAGTGCGATGGTGATGGCGGGGCCGCGCATCTACTACGCGATGGCTCGCGACGGCCTGTTTCCGGGTGCCATGCAACGCGTCTACCTGCGTCGTCAGACGCCTGCCGTGGCCATTGCCGCCCAGGCCGTATGGAGCGCCGTGCTGGTGTTGACCGGCACCTTCGAAGACCTGCTCGTCTATACCGGTTTTGCCATCGTGCTTTTCTCTGCCGTCGCCGTATCGGCCCTGTACGTGCTGCGCCGAACGCACGCCGCCGACGGCATGCCCCTGCGCGGACCGGGCCAGCGCGTGTTGCCGCTTCTCTTCATCGCCTTCAGCCTGGTGGTGGTCGTGAACGCGCTGTATGGCAGCCCCCTCCCGTCAGCCGCCGGGTTGCTGGTTATCAGTGCCGGGATTCCTGTTTATTGGTGGTTGCGTCGGCGGCATGGAACCCGTCGATGAACGGCGGCCTGCCGGTGTCCGACAGATCGAAAATCCTTTCCAAACACATCTAACGGGACCGGCCTCTCGCAGATAATGTGACACCCGCTGGTTAAATTAGCGCGCCCGTGGAGTCATGAACTGCATGGGCCTGCATACACGACCGCTCTTCCATTGTCCGATACCATGCGCGAGTACCCGTTTACGCCGGAAGAACTGGCGGCCTGGGATAAAGCCCATTCCTGGCATCCGTTTACCCCCATGACCGCCTACCTGGCGTCCGACCCGGTGATGATCCAGCGAGGGGAGGGCGTCAAGCTACAAGACACGCACGGACGCTGGTATTACGACGGCGTCTCGTCGGTGTGGCTGAACGTACACGGGCACAACGTCCCGGCCCTCAACGAGGCCGTTCGCGGTCAGTTGGACCGTATCGCGCACAGCACGCTGCTGGGGCAGGCCAACGTGCCGTCCACCATCCTCGCCAGGCGCCTCGTAGCGTTGGCTCCGTTGGGACTGACGCGGGTGTTCTACTCCGACAGCGGAGCCACCGCCGTCGAGATCGGGCTGAAGATGGCCATCCAGTTTTGGGTCAATCAGGGGCGTTCGGAGAAGAAATATATCCTGGGCTTCACGCATAACTACCACGGCGACACCATGGGCGCTATGGGGGTGGCACCGGACGAGGTTTTCCACTGGCCGTTCCTCGACATGCTGCCCCGCCACGCCCGCGCGCCCTATCCGTACTGTTATCGCTGTCCGCTGGGGAGGTCGTTTCCTTCGTGCGAAACGGCCTGCCTGGGCGAGGT
>JBHHWM010000361.1:0-4000 GCA_046756545.1 Rhodothermales bacterium
GTGGCTGAGTTGAAAGTGGCGTTGGAGCGACTGCGCGAACGGTACGCCGTCCCGGAGGACACCCGTCCTATCGGCGATTGTACTTCCGACGCGGAAGGCTGGGACGGCTATCCGCTTGAAGGAAATTGACAGGTTGAACACGGTAGATAACCGCGCTGCCTGGACGAACACGCTTTGCTATTTGGCCGCCTTTGTGGGTCTGGGCCTGGTCATGGCCGTCCTCGGACCAACCTTGCCGGCCCTGGCCGAACACACCGGCACGACCCTGCGCGACATCAGCCCGTTGTTTCTTGCACGCGGTCGCTCGGGCAGTGCCGCCTCTTTCTCGGCCATCTCCTGATACGACCCGTAGACACGCCGAAGATCGAGGTGTAGTTCATCCCCCTGTTGTCGTGACTTGTCCGGATCTGAGGAAAAAGCTCCCCCGATCAGTTCCATCTCCCCATCAAGGGCAGCGGCGTTGCGATGCACAGCACCGATAAACGCCCCAGGACCTCCACCAACCATCCCAAATCGTACTTTTCTTCCTATGGCATTCGTCAGAATTGAAGTTGTTTCAGAAAAGTATAGCTCGTTTCGATGCTCCGGAGTGGATCTTCCGGATTGTCATGCTCCACAAAATAGTGGATCAACCCTGCCTGCTCGGATTGCGCAAAAATACTCGCGAAGTCGATGTCTCCTTGACCGACATCCACCATCGTTTCGCCACCGGCCATGTCTTTTACATGGCACAGATGGAACCGGCCCGGATGGCGTTCAAAGTAGGCTAATGGATCCTGCCCCCCCTTTATAATCCAGTACAGATCCATTTCCATCATCACGAGCGAGGCGTCCGTCTCGTCGAGCAACACGTCGTAAGGGATCCGGCCGTCGATAGCTTTGAATTCGAAGTCGTGGTTGTGATATCCGAACCGGATGCCTGCCTCCCGGCACTTCCGCCCGACCTCGTTGAAAAAGGCAGCGTGTCTCTTGTAATCGTCGATGGTACGGCGATCATCGGGGGCAAGCCAGGGGCAGATGAGATACTGATGCCCTATCGTATGAGCCGCTTCGATGAGTCCGTCCAGGTTGTCGCGCAAGGGTTGCATAGAGACGTGCGTCGCCGGAGTCGTCATCCCTAGCTGCTCCAGCAAGGCTCTCATCTCGGCCGGACTCTTGCCGTAATAGCCCTCTGCGGTGAAGTTGAAGAGTTCCACTTCATCATAACCCATTTCGGCCACTTTACCGAGGACGCCATCGACGTCGTCACGGAGAACGCTTCGGATCGTGTAGAGCTGGAGGCCAATGCGTTCGAGGGTCCGCCCTCCCGAAACCATGGTCGAGTGCTCCTGTGTTTGTGGGGGTTCTCCCCTGGCTTCTCCGTCTTCGCCCCTGCAGCCTGATTGAAGGAGCAGACTACCGACGGATGCCGCCGCGGTGGATTTGATAAAGGTGCGTCTGTCCATACGAAAGGGTCTTGTTCATCAAAGAGACACACCACAGCGCATCTCTTCAAGGTGTGTATGTTCGTCTTACGACCAGGCCCTCCCAATCTCTTCGAAGGGGACCGCCCCATCGTAGGTACCGAAGGGCATGTCACGCAACTCGACGGATGCCCCGATTTCGGAGGTGTAGTAACCTGAGAGCGTAAGCTCCTTGATCATATTGAAGAACGGAGGATCTTGTGCGCCGGTCGTCCCCGCTGCAACGGCCTCAGCCCAGTCTATGGCTTCTTCTTCCATCGCTGCCAGCAAGGCCGTCTGCTCTTCGGGCGTAGCGTCGATGAATGCGTTTCCATACGCTTCTTGCGCACGACGGTCTACCTCGGCTACTCCGGCCAGGAACCGATCTCGCTCCTCAGCCGAGTACCACTCGGTAATCATCAGGTCGATGAATTCGTTTACCCGGGCAGCCTTCGCTCCGGGGGTGTCGGTCTCCGGAATAATAAGTTCCGTCAAGGTGATGACCAGCTCGTTCTGGTCCGGGGTGAAGGTCTGAGGCGTAAAGGGTATTCCAGCCGGGCCAGCCTTGCAGCCACCCAGGATACCGGCAACGGTGGAAACCGACAGCGTCCCACCCATCAACAAGCTGATGCGCCTAAGAGCTTCTCTTCTATCCATGGATCTGAGGTTGTTTACATTCATCAATGGGCGGAGTTGTCATTGCACCGGACGGGGTCGTGTACCCTCGTTCCACGAGGGACTCCATCCTACCCGTCGTCACAGATTCAGGCGATTGAGTTCCCGGACGGCATAATCAGCCGCTCGCGCCGTCAGGGCCATGTAGGTGATCGACGGGTTTTGACAGGCCGACGAGGTCATACAGGCCCCATCGGTGACAAAAACGTTCGGTACGGCATGACACTGGTTGTGACCGTTAAGGACCGAGGTCCGGGGATCGCGCCCCATTCGGGCCGTTCCCATCTCGTGGATGCTCAGTCCGGCTTCCGCTCCATAGCCCCCCGCCACATAGTAGTCAAAGGGCTGGATGTTTTGGGCACCGGCGGCGTTGAGCATCTCAACGGCAGCCTCCACCATATCGTTACGCATAGAAAGCTCATTCTCGCCAATCTCACACTGAATGCGAAGGAGGGGAATCCCCCATGCATCCACCCGGTCCGGATCCAACGCGACGTAGTTATTGTAGTCGGGCAGCATCTCGCCGTACGCCTCCAGATTCATCCGCCAGGGACCGGGTTGGCGGAGGGCATTCTTGAGATCCGCCCCAAAACCGGGCACGCCGCGCCGCCACGTCGGGCGACCGGCTCCTCCCTGGTAGCCGAAACCGCGCAAATAATCCGTCCGTTTCGTAGCCGCCGAGACGTTTCGGAAACGCGGGATGTAGATCCCGTTGGGCCGCCTCCCCCGGTAGTACATGTGCTCGTGCCCCGGCATGTCGCCGCTCGCGCCGAGCACGAAATGATGGTCCATCAGATAATGTCCCAACGCCCCACTATCATTACCCAACCCGTCCGGGAATCTATTCGACGTGGAGTTGAGCATGATCTGCGTGGTGCCCAGCGTAGAGGCACATAAAAAGATGACCCGTGCGTGAAATTCGATCATCTCCCTGGTCACATAGTCGACGACCCGGACCCCGACAGCACGGCCCTTTTCTTCATCGTAGATCACGCTATGCACATTGCTGTGCGGGCGCAGGGTCAGGTTGGCGGTGGCCTGCGCCGCAGGAAGCGTAGCACTCAGGCTGCTGAAAAAGGACCCCGTCGAACAGCCCCGCTGGCAGGGACCGCAATAATGACAGGCAGCCCGTCCATGGTGCTCCCGCGTCAGAACGGCGCAGCGTCCGATGGTCATCACCCGTTCGGGAAACGAGCGTTCGATCCCTTCTTTTACAATCTGTTCGACATAATTCAGCGGCATGGGGGGCAGAAATTGACCATCCGGGCAACTCGCCACGCCTTCCGCCTGGCCGCTGATCCCGACAAAAGCCTCTACGTAGTCGTACCACGGCGCAATATCGGCGTACCGAATAGGCCAATCGATCTCGACTCCGTCCGCAGCGTTGGCCGTGAAATCGATATCACTCCAGCGATAGCACTGTCGGGCCCACATGAGCGAACGTCCGCCGACGTGGTTTCCACGGATCCAGGTAAAAGGTCGCACCGGGATGTACGGATTCTCCTTGTCATTAATAAAAAAGTGCTCCGTAGCCTCCCCGAAAGCATAGCACCGTTGCTGCACATGATACTCCTCCCGGTACCTCTCGGGATATCCCCGGCCTCGATGCTCAAATTCCCAGTTTTTTTTGTGCTCTGTGACGTAATCGGTCCCATGCTCTACGTTGCGTCCGCGTTCCAAGACGAGGGTCTTGAGTCCCTTTTCACAGAGTTCCTTCGCCGCAAAGCCGCCTGATATGCCCGACCCGACGACGATTGCATCGTAGGTTTCCGGCTGCTGTGCGATGAACACGTTCTTCCTGGCCATCCTGCATCTCCCCTGGTTATGATAAATGACCTACCTCGCAGCAAGCTACGAGGTATCTTGCAGCGGAACGGGTCGTT
>JBHHWM010000362.1:0-3999 GCA_046756545.1 Rhodothermales bacterium
CGGGCTACTACGATGCCTACTACGGCAAGGCCCAGCGCGTTCGCTCGCTCATCCGACGCGACTTCGACCGGGCCTTCGAAGAGGTGGATGTGTTGCTGACGCCGGCCACGCCCACGCCGGGCTTCCGGCTCGGCAGCCGGACCGAGAACCCGATGGAAATGTACCTCAGCGATATCTACACCGTGACAGCCAACCTGGCCGGTGTGCCGGGGCTGGTGGTGCCCATCGGACGGCATGCGGGCGGGGCCGGGTTGCCGGTCGGCATGCAGTTGCTGGCCCGCCCCTTCGACGAAGCACGGCTGTTGCAGGTGGGCGATGTGGTGATGAAACAGGCACAGGATTAGTCCAAAGTTCCCAGATCCACGTGTCGCGTTTTTATATTTTGACCCCCAGAACCTGGAACCAGGAATCCCAAACCTTTTCTCATGAGCATTCTCGTCAATAACGATACCCGCCTTGTGGTGCAGGGCTTTACCGGCAAGGAAGGCACGTTTCATGCCGAACAGATGATAGCCTATGGCACTAACGTTGTAGCCGGCGTGACGCCGGGTAAAGGCGGCCATACCCACCTCGACCGTCCGGTGTTCAACACGGTGGCCGAAGCGGTCGAAAAAGAAGGCGTTAACACGTCGGTCATTTTCGTGCCGCCCCCGTTTGCGGCGGATGCCATTATGGAGGCGGCGGATGCCGGCATCGAGGTGATCGTCTGTATTACGGAAGGCATCCCCGTTCAAGACATGGTGCCCGCCTATCACTTTGTGCAGAAGAAAGGCGCGCGCCTGGTCGGACCGAACTGTCCTGGCGTGCTTACGCCGGGCCAGGCCAAAGTGGGGATCATGCCGTCCATGATATTCTCCGAGGGCTCTATCGGGGTCGTGTCGCGCTCGGGCACGCTGACCTACGAAGCCGTCGATCAACTCACGCGGCAGGGTTTCGGGCAGAGTACGGCCGTCGGGATCGGCGGCGACCCGATCATCGGCACGCGCTTTATCGACGCGCTCACCCTCTTCGAAGCCGACGAGGAGACGGAGGCGGTCGTGATGATCGGTGAGATTGGCGGGACGGACGAGGAGCAGGCCGCTCGGTACATCAAAGAGCACATGAGGAAACCGGTCTTTGGGTTCATTGCCGGGGCGACGGCCCCTCCCGGTCGCCGCATGGGCCATGCCGGGGCCATCATCTCGGGGGGCAAGGGAACCGCCGAGGATAAGTTCGCCGCGCTCGAAGCGGCCGGAGCCGTCGTGGTTAAAAACCCGGCCCTCATCGGCGAGACGGTGACCGAGCACCTGGGCACCGCCGTTTAAGAGGATAGATCACCCCATGTCATCGGAGGGGCGGGTTGTTACCTGCCCCTCTCCGTTTATGCCCGGAGGAGTGCCATGAAGATCCACGACGTACGCTTCGTGAAGGGGGCGGTCCGGTGGGATCACCTGCCCACCGACGGCTTGCCCGAAGTGGCCTTCGTCGGGCGCTCGAACGTCGGCAAGAGTTCGTTGCTCAATATGCTGGTGGGGCGCCTGCAGCTGGCTCGTACCAGCGGCACGCCCGGCAAGACCCAGGAGTTCAACTTCTATCTCGTAAACCGCCGTTTTTATCTGGTCGATCTGCCAGGCTACGGGTATGCTCGGATTGCGCGCCGCCAGCGCAACCGCTGGGGCCGCTTCATCGGACGCTACCTTAACGAGCGAGCGCCGTTACGGGTTGTTTTTCACCTGATCGACAGCCGCCATCCGCCTACGGCGCGAGACCGGGACGTGATCGCCGAGATGCGCGGCAGCCCGGTACCCTACATCATCGTGTTGACCAAGACGGATAAGCTCTCGGGGAATCAGCGGGTTCGTAGCCGGGCCGAAGTGGAAAAAGTACTTCGAACCGCCGCGATGGAGGTGCCGATTATTTTGACCTCGGCCAAGGATAAAAGAGGACGCGAAGAACTCCTGGAGTGGATCGATCAACTCGTGGACAATGCGGAGCAAGAGGTACCTGGAGATCCCCCTGCCGGGTCCGGTCCAGAACGGGATTCAACATGACACCCAACGTAAGATTTGAAGAAAGTGTCGGTATAACAGGTTTTCTTTCTCATTAATTCAAACAACGGGTGGAGCGAGAGGCTCGAAAACGCAGGTCGGATGTGGATATTACGTTCAATATGGCGGTTGGAAGCATCTGAGACCGTGTGGATTGCAAGGATTCGCCGGGTGTAGCCGGTGCGGGAGATCTGGGAGGATGGGCTCCCCGTTTCTGGAAAGAAGCGAGCATGGTGGAGGAAAGGGCATTGTATTTGAGGACGTGCCTCTGGAAGGGCAGCATGCTGTTTTTGAGGGGCTTGGCGTATACCTGGTCAGGTGGCGCATACCTCTGTTGCAGCGTTTGTGCCGGGCAGGTTCCGAATCCACGATGTGGCACAGGCATGACACCTCACATCGGTTGAGCGCGGAGGAATTAATGCCTTGACAAAAGAAAGCCCCCCTTCTATATTCCGGTTCGAAATCTTACCCAGATCCCACGAATCCATACAACAAAACCCACAGGAGAACCTTATCGGGAATACGCTACAGCTTATCACCGACCCTTTATTAAACACCCACCCCGTGCCTCTCTCACCAACCACAGGCACGTCCGTTTCTGATGAAGGGCCATTGACGAGGTGTTGTGCGGCGTTGCTCTACTGGGATGCGTCGTCGTGAATTCATTTCCGTGATAAGGTCTTCCACTGGAGCGAACGAACCCCCCGGACGCAGGTCTGGCATGTTCGTTCCAAGCCTTTCAGCCACACTTCACACTATCACAGGAGGTAGGATATGTTACGCAAATGGGGTGCGCTTGTACTCTTCCTGCTGGCGATGCCTATTCTGGCTTACGGCCAGAGTACCGGTAAGCTAGCAGGCCGTGTCATCGACGCGTCCACTGGAGACGGGTTACCCGGCGCGACAGTGATTCTCGATGGCACCACGCTCGGTACAGCCACCGACATCGATGGTAACTACTTTATCATCGGTGTTCCCGTAGGCGAGTACGACGTGAGAGTGTCTTTCGTTGGGTACCAGACTATGATCGAGACCGGTGTTGAGATCAGTGGCGGGTACACGCGCGAGATCAACTTCGAGTTGTCGCCCGGCGTCGAACTTGATGAAATCATCGTCGAGTACGAACGCCCGCTCATCCAGAAAGACGCTATCGGTGTGCCGAAGATTGTTTCTTCGGAAGAGATCGTTAGCCTGCCCGTACGTGGTGCTGCCGCCGTGGCCAAGATTCAGGCCGGCGTGGTTAGCAAAGAGGGCTCCGGCACGCTCAACATCCGTGGTGGACGCGGTGCCGAAGTGACCTACTACATCGACGGCGTCAAGGTGATCGGCACGACCGGGTTGCCGCAGTCGGCCATCGAAGAGCAAGAGATGGTCATCGGCAACATCAACGCACGGTACGGCGACGCCATGTCCGGCGTGATCAACATCACCACGAAGTCCGGCTCGCCTAACTTTTTCGGCTCGGTCGAGGGCATTACCTCGGAATCGTTAGATGCCTTTGGGTATAATCTGGCCTCGGCGACCCTGGGAGGACCCATCATTGCCAACAAGCTGAGCTTCTTCGTAGCGGGCGAGTTCCTGGATCAGGCGGATAGCAGCCCGCGCGCGCTGGGCGAGTTGCGCATCAGCGACGATCTGCTGGCCGACCTTGAGGCCTCGCCCATCGCTTTCCAGGCGGAGGATGCAAATGGCGCTAAAGTGCTCATTCCCATCCCCAACAGCCTGGCCGATGGGGCCAAGATGGTGGTCGATGATGACGGCAATCCCGTGCTCACCAACGGGGCGCTCTCGTTCGACGACGGCACGACGGTGGCTGTACCGGACGGCGTTGACATGACCACGTTCCAGTTCCTGCCCGTGCTCCGTGCCGAACACCTGACGGCCCGTGACTTCGAGGTTACCAGGGACAAGCGCGTGCGGAACAACGAGAACCTTTCGCTCTCGGGCAACCTCACCTGGAACGTGTTCGAGA
>JBHHWM010000363.1:0-3974 GCA_046756545.1 Rhodothermales bacterium
TATTAATCAGTTTGCCCTTCCTGCTTTTCATTTCGGCAGTAGCCTGTCTCATTCCGGCGCGGAGCATCGCCAAGCTCTCGGTTCGAGACACGCTGTTGTATGAGTAATCCCCATCTCCTTCGCGAGCCCGTGGTCCTTATGGAGACGGGCATCCGCAAGAGCCTCAATCTAGATACGCTGACGCTCGGCGAGCCGGTGATCGTGACCCGGATCGAGGGCACCCAAACCGACGCGGCGGAGGTGAGGGCGGCTGGACGGAATTCAGCACCTTCCCCCAGCATACCGCGTGGGGTGATAGTCGGTCGATGGCGCTCTAGCTTTTCGACCCCACAGGGGAGGCATGCCTTCACGGGATCGGCTCCTGGCCGAGTGTTCCAAGGAGTTCGTTGACGGCCTTTCGAGCCATCGATCTCGGCAGGGCCAGCCGGAAGCCGCCGGATTCGATCCCCATTTCAGCCGGAATCAGAAAGAGCACCATCAGCCGCATGAATGCGTTGACCCTGATCCATGCCTGGAGGTGAACCGTGCCGTTTACGGTGTCGACCTGGCACATCATCGGAGCCACCAGAAAGCCGACGCCTTTTTGATAAAGCTTTCCGGACGCCGAGGTCTTTTTGAAGCGGTAGCCTTTTTCACCGGCCCATTTTTCCACGACAGGCCAGATGTCGCCCTCGTGCTGAAACTCCCGAATCGTTCGTTTGCTCATCGTGTTGCCTCCTCCATCTTGTTTTCGCCGGGTGCGGCTCGGGTATACAATAAACACTGCCACCAACAGAGACAATAAATGCCGACCTGATCTATCCATTTCCCGTGTCAATACGAGCCGATCAATGAACGCACTACTAGCTGACGAAGAAGCAGGTCTCCCGCAAGAATGGCAGCCCGAATCATCGCATGGTGGCTTCGTGTTGGTTTGGCATCATTCTCGTGTTCGTTGGAATAGACTGACCTGGAAGCTGCGTCCCTGCACGGTTTTTCATCCGGCTGGAATTAGGCGATACCCGAACCTGTTTATCCAACCGTTGAATCAATACGATGCCTCGCCGAGATTGCATCCGTAGGGCGTATGGAGGGCCATTGCCATGAGTGCTAAACAATGGGCGCAACGGCTAGAACAATGGCGGAAAGGAGGGCCGGTTGAGGCGGATCTGGCTCCTTATCGTCTGGTCTTGGAAGACATAAACCGCAGGGGAGAAAGCCTCGCAGGGGCAACGGGCGGTCAACTCCGGCACGTCGCAGCTTCGCTGAGAGCGCGCGCGCAACACGGCAGCCCGTTGGATGAACTGCTCGTTGAGGTTTTCGCCGTGGTGAGGGAGGCGGCTGACCGGGTGTTGGGGATGCGGCCCTTTGATGTTCAGGTGATGGCGGGCACCGCGTTGCATCGGGGAAAGCTGGTGGAGATGCAGACGGGAGAAGGGAAGACCCTGGCGGCGGTGCTGCCGGCCTGTCTGAACGCCCTGACAGGTCGGGGGGTGCATGTGTTGACGTTCAATGACTATCTGGCACGCCGGGATGCGGCCTGGATGGGGCCTGTGTATCGGTTTCTGGGATTCAGCGTGGAAGCCGTCCAGGAGGGTATGGACATCGATGCACGGCGGGCCGCCTACAGGGCGGATATCACCTACGCCACAGCCAAAGAGGCCGGGTTCGATTGCTTGCGTATGCATCTGTGTCGCCGCCCCGACCGATTGGTCCACAGGCCCTTTCACTATGCGATAGTGGACGAGGCCGATTCGATCCTCATCGACGAGGCGCGGGTGCCCCTGGTGATCGCCGAAGATCGACCGACTTCTGAAACCAGTCCGTACCGGATTGCCGAGGTGGTGGGTGAGCTTGAAGAGGGAGACCATTGGGAAACGGACGAACACGGGCGGAATGTGCTGCTCACGGAGCGAGGATTCGACCGGGTGGAGGAGGTGTTGGCTTGCGGCGATTTGCACGGGGCCGAAAACTACCTGCTTCTGACCGAGGTGAATCAGGCGCTCCACGCCCGCGTATTGCTTCGGCGAGATGTCGATTATATTGTGCGCGATGAAGGCATCGAGTTGGTGGACGAGTTTACCGGGCGCGTGGTGGACGATAGGCGCTGGCCCGACGGGCTACAAGCGGCGTTGGAGGCCAAGGAAGGGCTACCCATCCAGCCGGGGGGGCGGGTGCTGGGCTCCATTGCGTTGCAGCATTTCCTCCGGCACTATCCCAGGTTCGGCGGTATGACCGCCACGGCGCAGCCGGCAGCCGAGGAATTGGAGGATTTTTACGGCCTGAAGGTTGTGCCCATCCCGCCCAACAGGCCATGTATTCGGGTCGATTTGCCGGATATGGTTTTCACGCATCAGGCGGCGAAGTTCAAGGCACTCGTCGCGGAAATCGACCGGGAGCACAAAACGGGGCGGCCGGTCCTGGTGGGCACCCGCAGCGTGAAGGAGTCGGAGTTGCTGGCAGGCAAACTGCGGGAGGCCGGAATCGGATGCCGGGTACTCAATGCCAAAAATGACGAGGCCGAGGCTGAGATTATAGCCCGGGCGGGGGCGCTGGGAGCGGTGACCATTTCGACGAACATGGCAGGCCGGGGCACGGATATCAGACTGGGAGGCTCCGCGGAAGAAGAGCGAGAGCAGGTAGTGAAACTCGGGGGGCTCTATGTCATCGGTACCAATCGACACGAGAGCCGACGGATCGACGACCAACTCAGGGGGCGGGCCGGGCGGCAGGGCGATCCGGGGGTGTCGCGCTTTTTTGTGAGCCTGGAGGACGATCTGATGGTGCGTTTCGGCATTGACGAGCTGATCCCGGCGAGATTGCGCCCGGTGCCACAGGCAGTGTCCGTCGGTCATCCGGTCATCCGCCGGGAGGTGGAGCGGCTCCAGCGGATTGTGCAGGGGCAGAACTACGAGATCCGCAAGACCCTGTGGCGCTATTCTTCTCTGATGGAGAGGCAGCGTCAGATGCTACAGGCATGGCGTATGGAGGTGCTGATGGGAGGGGTGGAACTGGATGTGTGCGTCGCGTGCGCCCCTGAACGCTATGCGGCATTGCGCGATGAGCTTGGACAGGACGTATTGCAGCAGGCCGAACGCGCGATTACGCTGCACCACATCGACCAATGCTGGGCCGACCATCTGGCGTATGTCGCCCAGGTGCGGGAGGGCATCCACCTGGTGGGTTTGGGTGGGCTGGATCCGCTCCAGGAGTTCCACAAGAAGATCGCCGAAGCGTTTCAGACCATGATGCCGACCATCGAGACGCGGATCGAAGAGGCGTTTGCAGCGGTGGAGATTACGAAGGACGGGATCGATCTCGACAGGGCCGGGTTGCGCGGACCTTCTGCCACCTGGACCTATCTGATCAACGACCAGGTGCTGACCGAATTGCAGCAGATGCTCTATGGGTACGGTGCCGGCGCTTTTGCCGCCGGTGCGGTGTTGATGACGTGGCCGCTGTTGGCCGCGTGGGCCGTATGGCGATGGATAAGAAAAGGACGAGCCTGAATACCCCGGCCACCGTTTTACCCTCGCAGCACACCCGGCTCACGGAATCGATCACTGTTTCCTGTGGGTTGGACGTGCTACAGAAAATTGACACCCCTCGCAGCGAGCTATTGGCGGAAAGGTTTCGGAGAACCCTCGGTGACGGCGACTGTGAAAAGCTGTAACAGAAGGAGCTTACACGGTCTGTGTTACCCCCTCACAGGCCTCGTGCATATCCAGGAAGTAAGCTGCTGAAAAACCTCTATTGCGGGCAACGGTCTCAATAAATTCGCAGTCGTCTTCCTCTCTCGGAACGACGAGCGCGACCTTCGTGCTCCAAAGCGCCGGCGTTGAACTGATGATCTTCCCAAATTCGAACGGTTGGCCTAACTTCATGTCGAGCGTGAGGCTTCGAAGATCGATCACGGCTCGTGTGTATTGCTTGGCTTGTAGAGTCTGGACGAGTTCACTTAAAGAAGAGATGCATTCTTCAAACGTGACGGATCC
>JBHHWM010000364.1:0-3952 GCA_046756545.1 Rhodothermales bacterium
GCGTTGTGGCAACCGGCGCTGGCTATGACCTTCTTGCTCTTGCTGGTGGTATCCTCGTCGCTCATCGGGAAACCGCCGAGACACCATACCGCCGAGGTGCAGCAAGCCCTGGCCGAAGTGCAGTGGACCCTCGCCTTTCTCTCCGAAATGGGAAGACAAACCGGACAGGCCGTTCGGGACGATGTGATCAAAGAACGGGTGGTCTGGCCGGTACAGGATGCCCTGGGATCCGACCATCCATCCCCTAACGAACGTCAACGCTAAGAGGAGTTACCATGTGGAAGCGAATCCTTTTCTGTAGTCTGGTGATGCTACTCGGCATGACCGGCAACGCATGGGCCCAGGAGGACCTGAAGAGCGATCCCGGATATGTGGATCTGAGTATAATCGAAGGCTGGTTCGATAGTGAGCCCAAAATTGTCGTCAATATCAAAGGGGCCCTGCTCGACCTCGTGGCCGAAGCGTCTCGCTACGAAGATCCCGAACTGGCCGACCTGTTGCGCAAGCTCAAGTCCGTCCAGGTACGAGGGTTCGGCCTTCGCTGGGCCGACTTTCAGGACGTGGAACGCCGCGCCAGTGCATTGGCCCAGCGCCTGGAGTCGGACGGGTGGGACACCGTCCTCCGCGTCCACGATGACGACGAACAGGTAGACGTATACGTTCGAGTGGACGACGGGGTTATCGCGGGCATGGTGGTCGTGGTCATCTCGCCCGACGAGGACGAAAGCGTCTTCGTCAATATCGTCGGCGAGATCAATCCCGAACAGATCGGCCGGATCGGGCGTCGGTTCGACATCGACCCCCTCGATGACATCCATGTTGACTATCGTGATAATAATTGACCGGGGCCCGCCTTATGAGAACCCAATCGCTACGGACCCTGCTTGCGGTGCTGCTGTTGGCCTTGCCGTTGACGGGCTGTTTCTACTCACGCGAGATTTCCCAGACGCGCCGCGATATCGAACGTCAGTTTCCCGGGACGCGCTTTGATCGAGGCATCACGATGAGCCTGGGTCCCGGTTCGCTGGGTGCCCTCGGCTGGATGGCCGGGCTGGTCCCCGAACCGGAGTCGCAGATGGCCTCGGATTACTTGCATGAGATCAGCCACGTCAAGGTGGGCGTCTATCGCACCCGGTACCTGCCCAACCTCGACGAGATCAACATGTCCACCCTCCGCCGCTTCGAGCGCGACGGCTGGGATATGGCGGTCAAAACCCAGGAGGAAAACGAGGTCGTCTGGGTGTTCTACAAAGAGCGGTACGGCGAAGTGCGCGATCTCTACGTGATCGTGCTCACCGATGAGGAGATGGTACTGGCTCGCATCCGAGGTCACCTGGATCGCCTGTTGAGGCAGGTCATGGAAGATCACCATGCACTGGACAGCATCATGGAGATTAATGTACGATGATCCACGTCGTGCCCTCCTTGTGTTGAAACGACGAATCGAGGAGAGGAGATATCAAGGAGGGAGTTCCGGCAGATTTGTTCATCGAGGCAGCGCCCGCTAACGAGAGCGGGCGCTGCTGTTTTATACCGGCGCACAATAACGCGTAGGGTGCTACGTTAGTGAGGGGTAGGACCTTGTTTAACTTGGTGTTAGGAGTCCGGAAAGCGCCGGGGTGATCTCCGGCAACTTTACCCAACGCAGAGAGTCCTTCTTACGACGCCCGGGTTGTCACATCTTCGAGAAGGGGAGTTTCATTTCCTGTAGGACGCAGCGTTCCGACGGGTGCGCCTGTGGTCCCTGAACGCTACGCGACCGCTGTCGTGCAGCACGTCTTTGATCACCAAACCCCTTGTAGTTATGAAACGCATACGTAATATCGTGGTCCTCCTCGGGATGGCGCTTGCCACCACGGCTTTTATCGGTCTCCCGTTGTTCCATGCCGGGACGAACGCCTACGTCGACGGCTCGGCCTCGGAGGCCCGCGACGACCCGAAGCCGCTTCCACCCTTCGTCGAAAAAGGGCTTGCCTGGCTGGCCGAGGCCCAGTTGGAAAACGGTGGGTGGGGAGCCGGGACCCACACCCGTCAAGACATCCGCGATCCGCACGCCGTGCAGACCGATCCCGCCACCACTGCTTTTTCGGCGATGGCGCTTATACGTTCCGGCAGCACGCTCACCGACGGGCCGTACAAAACCAACGTTCGCAACGCATTGACCTATCTGTTGAATCTCGTCGAGACCTATCCGAAAGAAAGCGTCAAAATCAGCGACATCACGGGCACGCAGCCGCAGGTCAAGCTGGGGCAGCATATCGATGTGTCGATGGCGGCGCAGTTCTTTACGCAGATGCTCCCGCACACCGAGCACGACCAGGCTCTTCGCGACCGGGTGGCCAATGCGCTGGAGACGTGTGTGACCAAGCTGAGCCGGGCCCAGGATGCCGACGGAAGCTGGAACTCGCGTGGCGGCTGGGCCGGCGTGTTGCAATCGGCGATGGCCAACAACGCGCTGGAAATGGCCGAAGACATGGGCGTAGAGGTGGATCGAGAAGTCCTTGATCGGTCGCGCCAGTACCAGAAAGACAACGTCGATGAGGTCTCCGGTGCGGTACGGACAGAAAGCGCTGCCGGTGTTTCGCTCTATGCCCTCTCCAGCAACCAGCGGGCGACGGCCAAGGAAGCCCGCGAAGCACAGGACAGCGTGGCACAAGGGGCACGGGACGGCCTCCTGACGGCCCCGACGGTTTCCGAAGAAAATTTGCAAAGCATGGGGTATTCGGACGAGGATGCCAAGCGATTGGCCGAATCTTACCGGAAGAACAAGGCGGCCTCCGACATGTTGCGCAATGATGAGGTGCTCTCGGGGTTCGGCAACAACGGGGGCGAAGAATACCTGAGCTACATGATGACGAGCGAGTCGCTGGTGGTGGCCGATGATAAAGAATGGGACGCATGGTACCAGAAGATGCATCGGCGTCTCGCCAAAATTCAGAACGCCGATGGAAGCTGGAGCGGGCACCATTGCATCACCAGCCCGGTCTTTTGCACCGCTGCGGTCATTCTGACCATGACGGCTGACCGGGCCGCCGAGGTGCTGGCCGCGAACGGGTAAGACGTATAGACAGCCTGCATGCTGTGAGGGTGCTTGCCATCGTGGTCAAGCACCCTTACGTTTTTCTACAGTTCGGAATCCTACTCTCTATCAGCAAATGGGAAAACACATGTGTCGGACCTGCGCCGTTTTGCTTGTCGTCATCGCTGCGTCCGTGGGATGGATGCAGTGCAGTACGCCTCCTGCTCAGCCTTCTGCCGAAGCGCTGCTTGCCGAGTCGTGCCGGTTTCTCTGGGAGGCGCAGGGCGAGGACGGCGGCTGGCACAGTGAAACGCACGGACTGCTCCGGGGCGGGCAGGCCTGGACGACGTTTGTGCTACACGCGCTTTTGGAGGCTCCCCTCGAGGCGTGCGACAGGTCGGAGGATGACGTTGAACGGGCGCTGGCTTTTATCCGAAACCACGTCAACGAAGAGGGGGTGGTGGGGCTGTCCGACCCGGATCTGCTGGAGTATCCTAACTATGCCACAGCCTACGCCGTGCGCGTATTGGCGCGGTATGGAGAGGAAGCTGATGGCCCGCTGGTTGAGCAGATGGTGCGTTACTTGCTCGGGCAGCAGTTTGCCGAACACAGGGGCTTCGAGCCGGGAGATCCGGCGTATGGAAGCTGGGGGTTCGGGGAGCAACACCTGCTGCCGGGCCGGACGGGGCACGTCGATTTGTCTCACACGCGGCGCGTCCTTCAGGCGCTCCACGATGCGGGTCTCGATACCCTGGAGACGTATCGGAAGGCCGAAGCGTTTCTGCGATTGGTCCAAAAACACCCGCACGATCCGCGCCTCCAGGCAGCCGGGCTCGACACCCTGTATGACGGTGGATTCTATGCGTCGCCCGTTGTGCCGGGCGTCAACAAGTCGGCGGCCGTAGCCGGTGCTCCGCCCGAACTACCGCTTTT
>JBHHWM010000365.1:0-3930 GCA_046756545.1 Rhodothermales bacterium
CTGGGCACCACGTTCGGCGGCGACGGGCGCACCACCTTCGCCCTGCCCGACCTCCGGGGCCGGGTTCCCGTGCATCCCGGCACGGGAGCGGGCTTGACTTCCCGAAGGGTGGGGCAAAAGGGAGGTACGGATACGGAGACCCTGAACGTCACCGAGATCCCGTCGCACACGCACGCCATGCAGGCTACCAATGATCCTGCCGGGGAAGCGACGCCGGACGGCAACTTGCTGGCCTTCGCCGAGGACAACACCTATCTCAAGGCGGCATCCCCCACCCTGGTGACGATGAAGGGAGAGATGGTCGCAAACAACGGCGGGGGGCAGTCGCACACGAACATGCAGCCGTATCTGGGCGTCCATTTTATCATAGCGACGAGGGGGCTCTACCCCTCGCGCAACTAAACGAGGTCACAGATGGCAGAACCCTTCCTCGGAGAAATCATCATGTTCGGGGGCAACTTTGCTCCGCGCGGTTGGGCCTCTTGCGACGGGCAGTTGGAGTTTATTTCGCAGAACTCGGCCCTCTTTTCGTTGCTGGGCACCACGTTCGGCGGCGACGGGCGCACCACCTTCGCCCTGCCCGACCTCCAGGGGCGGGTTCCGGTTCATGCAGGCGGCAGCGCCGGTCCCGGGTTGCAGGAGGTTCGGCTGGGAGAAAAAGGCGGCACCGAGAACGTGACCCTCACGACGCAGCAGATCCCGAGCCACACCCACGCGGCCATGGGTACCAGCGACACGGCCGGCACCCGGGATCCCACCGGGGCTCTGCTCGCCGAGGCAGCCAACCCTACGTACACGGCCGATACGAGCAGCCTGGTCAACATGGATAGCCAGGCCGTTGGGAACGCCGGCGGGGGGCAGCAGCACACCAACGTCATGCCGTTTCTGGTCATCCATTTTATCATCGCGACGTTGGGGACCTACCCCTCGCGCAACTAAGGGACGCTACAATCGGGATATCGTATGCTGGATCATTTGAACCTCGCCTCGTTTATTCCCCTCCTGAACACGGTGTTTCGGCTCGATCCGGCGGAGGGTGAGCCGTTCGACGTGGAGTTGGTGGAGGTGACCGACAAGACCCCCGACTGGAGCGACGGGGAGCAGTTTTCCCTGATCTTTCGGGGACCGCTTGAGCATCCGCTTCAGCAACGCATCTACGAGATGGATCATCCGGCGCTGGGGGCGTTCGGCCTGTTCCTCGTGCCTGTGGCCCGGCGGAAGAGCGGATTTCTCTATGAAGCCGTCTTTAACCGTATCACGTTGCCGGAGTAGTGCGCTATGGCTGTTTCCCTCTGCCCGATCACCCCGGAGGATGAGGCATTTCTGTTCGAGGTCTATGCCCGCAACCGCATGCCGGAACTGGCCCGGGTACCGTGGACCGACGACCAGAAACACGCCTTTCTGACGTTTCAATTTCAGGCCCAGCACCAGTACTACCGGGAGGAGTATGCCGGGGCCGCGTTCCACCTCATCGTGCGCGGCGATACCCCGCTGGGCCGCCTCTACGTGGATCGGCGCGACGACGAGATTCGCATCCTGGATGTGACGCTTCTGCCCGCGTACCGGGGGCAAGGTATCGGCAGCCGGCTGATCCGGGCCTTGCTGGACGAAGCCGAACAGGCAGGCAAACCGGTGCGTATTTACGTGGAGACCTACCAGCCCTCCGTTCACCTCTTCGAACGCCTGGGCTTTGCGAAGATAGAGGACCACGGGGTGTCGTATTTGATGGAATGGCGACCTGCTGCGGCCGGGGATTGAACACCGCTGCGTGTGGATGAGAAGGCCCGTGTGGAGGATCGCCTCGATACCAAACCTACGTATACACTATCGTGCGTCTTAACGAATGTGATACATTCATTTTTATTCAGGCAAAATAAAGCTCTATTATTTAAGCGTTTTGGCAGGTTAAGGCCGGGCGACGTTAATGGTCTGTTATTTACATCATTGGTGCCTACCGTTATCTTCCAGTCACGTATTTAATTCGGTCCTTTCAAAAGACCCTAAACGTCCATATAGTTGCCGTGAATAAGAGTTGTAGGGTGATATAGAAGGGGGCAGGTTGCTTGGGTGTTTTTATTGATAGGGTATCCTTGCGTTTGCCACGCCACCTTATCTCCTTCTCCTATGCGTTTTGCGACCGCTTCTCGTTCTGATCTCACGCTCTTTTTCCGCCGGCTACGTTCGGTACTGCCCGCTGTGCTCGTCGCTGTGGTATGGCTGGGTGGGTGGATTTCTCTGCCGGCAGCGGCGTTCGCCCCGGAGGGTGCTGCCGAAGCACGGGCCTACGAACCGGCGTCGGAGGTTCTGCCTGCCTTTGCGCACCTGTTCCACTCCGGGGAACGAGGCACGGAAGCTTTCGGCCCGCGGCGTCGGCATCACCGGGGCGGGCTTTTCGGCGTGTCGTTCTCGGCAGCCTTTGCCCCGTTGATCACCGTCACGAAGACCGACCAGCTCGTCGTGGATGACGGCGACGGCATCGCTGAACCGGGCGAGACGCTTCGTTACACCATCGAGGTGGCCAACGATCCGGGGGCGACGGACGCCGCCGGCGTGGTCTATACCGACACCTTCGACCCGAACACCACGCTGGTACCCGGCTCGGAGAACGCCTCGCCCCTTGCTTTCGATGCGACGGCGACGGTTACCGCGGGAGGCGCGGTGACGATCACCCTCACGGGCAGCGACGGCGACGGCGACGGTTTGACCTTCTCAATCGTCACGTCGCCCACAGAAGGGACCCTGGGTGCCATCACGCCTCTCACAGCGACGACGGCAGAGGTCACCTACACCAACGTCAACACGGCGGCCACCAGCGATGCGTTCACCTTCAAGACCAACGACGGCACGGTCGATTCGAACGAGGACGCCACGGTCTCCATCCTGGTCGACGACCCGCCCGAGGTCTCGTTGATGGAGCCTGCCGACGGATCAACCAACATTGCGACGGATTCGACGCTGCGCGTGACCTTCACCGAACCGGTGACCCTCACGGGCGACTGGTTCGATATTGTTTGTACCAGCAGCGGTACGTACAACCCCACAGGCTCGAGTGGGGCCACCACGGTCACTGTCACCGACGCCGACCCGGTGTTTCTCCTGGATCCGTCGAGCGACTTCGACACGGGAGAGGATTGCACGGTGACGTTCTTTGCCGCGCAGGTCACCGACGACGACGCCGTCGATCCGCCGGACAACATGCCCGCTGACACCACCTTCACCTTCTCCATCGACGCGCCTCCGACGGTGACTAACACCGATCCGGACGATGGACGCGCCAACGTGCCGGTAGACACGACGGTGACGATTGACTTCAGCGAACTGGTTGATGTTACGGGCGACTGGTTCGAGATCGTCTGTACCAGCAGCGGTACCTACAACCCGACGGGCTCGGGCGGTGCGACGACAGTGGCCGTGACCAACAGTAATCCGCAGTTCGTCCTCGATCCCTCGAGCGATTTCTCCTTGTCGGAAAGTTGCACGGTGACGCTCGATGCGGCGAGTATCACGGACCAGGACGGGGGCGACCCGCCCGACCTCTTGGACGGCAACAGCGACGGCGTTCCCGGCGACGACTTTGTCTTCAGCTTCTCGACGCCGGATGTGCCGCCCGAAGTCTCGGTGGTAGAACCCGCCGACAGCTCGACCGACATCGCGGTGGATTCGACGCTGCGCGTGACCTTCACCGAGCCGGTGACCGTCACGGGCGACTGGTTCGAGATCGATTGCAACACGGCTACCTTCAACCCGACGGGTTCGGGTGGGGCCACGGTCGTCACCGTCACCGACATCGACCCGGTGTTTTTACTCGACCCAAACGCGGATTTTCCGGGAGGGGAGACCTGTTCCGTAACGATCTTTGCCGATAATGTGGAGGACGACGACGTCGCCGATCCGCCGGGCACGCTCGACGGCGACGGCGACGGCACTAGC
>JBHHWM010000366.1:0-3869 GCA_046756545.1 Rhodothermales bacterium
TCGCCAGTGACGACATCACGGTGCGCAATCTCGCCGGAGAGGTGCTGATTCAGATAGGAGAGCCTTCGATTCCGGCGCTGGCTCCGGCCATCGACGATCCGGATCACGACGTGCGCAAGTTTGCCATCGACGTGCTGGCGCAACTCCCGGCTCAGGGATTGACCGAGCAGATTGCAGCGCATCTGCACGACGAGGACGACAACGTGGTGCTTGCTGCTGTAGACGCCCTCGGAGACCTCGGGGCCAGCCAGCATCGCGACGACCTGCGCGCTCTGTATCATCGGGAGCCGCTGGCACGACCGAGCATCGTCGCGGCCCTCGGTGTGTTCGAACAGGCCGCCGACCTGGATCTTCTGGAACAGGCTCTCGTGGACGAGGACCCTGTGGTGCAATACACAGCCGCCGAAGCCCTCGCCCGGCAGGACGCCCCGGAAGTGCTCGATTTGCTCCTGCGCAAGGTCGACGAAGTGCATCCGATGGCGCGTCCCGTCATGTTGAGTAGCATCGTGAATTGCTGTGAAGCACATAGCGACGGTGCGCATTCCTTTCCGGCGTCTATCAAAGGGTATCTGCAAGAGATGCTTGAAGATAGCGACTTGGCTTATCGCTGTGCCGCCGTTCGTGGGTTGAAGCAGTTCCTCGATAGCGAGACGATAGGAAGTCTTCTGGCATGCGCCGGCCAGAACGACACGCTGGATGTAGAAATATTTAAAGTGCTGGCGCTATGCACGGATGTTTTCCGGCAGATTGAACGGGCAGTTGACGCCGGGAACGTATCGGCCGGTAGCGCAACGGGTTTTGTGTTAGGCTTTGTGGCCCAGCAGGTCATCGCTGAAGAAGAATACGAAGACGTGCGTCGCTTCCTGGAGGTTCATTTCGACACGCTTGATGCGGAGACGAAGATAGCCGCCATCGGACTGAGTCAGAATCTTCAGCATCCCATCCTCTTCGACATTATCCGAGTAGGGCAGGCCGATCCGGATATGGAAGTAAGCGCCTTTGCTGCCGACGCCGCCTACGCTATCGGCCTGGGTGCCGGTCCGGAGGCGTCGGAGTTCACCTTCTAATACCCCACCGTTGTAATAGCCCTGGAGCGAATAAGCAATGAGTTTACTAGCCCAATTAGACTTACCCGTTCGCAATCGGCGTTCTGAACTCTCGGATCAGTCGTTTGCTGAATTGCGGGCCTTTATCTACGATAAAACGGGTATCTACTTCCAGGATAACAAACGCTATCTACTCGAGAGCCGGATCGGGCGGCGCGTGAACGCCCTCAAGATGCCGAACTTCGGAGCCTACTGCGGGCTTATTCGCAATGGCGGCATGCACAGAGAATTGTCGCTTCTGGTGAATGCCGTTACGATCAACGAGACGTTTTTCTTTCGCAACGAGGCGAAATTCGACATCGTCGAGAAGGAGCTTCTTCCAGATATCATCGAACAGCGATTAGCGCAGGGCCAGCGACGGGTTCGCATCTGGAGCGCGGCCTGTTCCACCGGCGATGAGCCGTACACCATCGCCCTGATCGTCAAAGAGCGCTTGCAACCGCGCTACCCGCACGTCACCTTCGACATCGTCGGCACCGACATCAACACGGAAGTGCTGGAGAAGGCAAAAGCCGGAATTTACGGCGAGTATGCCGTGCGGAACGTGCCGCCAACGATGTTGAATCGCCATTTCAAGCGCGAAGGCGTCCGGTACGTGCTGAACCCCGAGGTGCGGCGCATGGTGAGCTTCAAGAATGTGAACCTGATGGAGCGCGTGGGCATGATGAGCATGCGCGCCATTGACATCGTGCTCTGTGCCAACGTCCTCATTTACTTCGACAATAAGGCCAAGCAGCAAGCGGTCTCGTCGATCTACAACAGCCTTAACACGGGAGGCTATTTGCTTGTTGGGTTCTCTGAGACCCTCTATGGCGTGACGCAGTCTTTCCAGCCCGTGCGTTTCGATAAGTCAATAGCCTACAAAAAAGGGTGATCACTATGCCGAAGAGTGTCATGGTCGTCGACGATTCGAGTGCGATTCGCAAGTTCGTCATGTTTGCGTTGCGTGCTCAGGGCCTCAACGTCGTGACGGCGCAAGACGGAATGGAAGCGTTGGAGAAGCTGGCACACACCCCCGTCGACCTCGTCGTTACCGATCTCAATATGCCGAAGTTGGATGGCTTCGGGCTCGTACGGGCGATTCGCGAAGATCGAGACTATGCGGAAATGCCCGTCATCATACTCACCTCTTTGACCGACAAGGAGGAAGAGGAACTGGGCTATCGATTGGGAGCCAACGCCTATATCACCAAGCCCTTCGACCAGAAGCGCATCCAGTATGAAATTGCCAAGCACATCAGTTGAGGTGTCCTATGAAGTTCCTTGTTGTCGATGACTCGCCCACCATGCGTCGAATTGTGTGTAACGCCCTGCGCGAGATCGGATATGACGAAGTAGTGGAAGCCGAAGATGGCCAGGATGCGATGGAAAAACTCAATGCCGACGCCTTCGAATTCATCATCACAGACTGGAATATGCCGACGATGAATGGTCTGGATCTGACCAGATCGATCAGGGATCATTCGCAATATGGCGAGCTACCCATCCTGATGATTACCACACGCGGCATGCAGGAAGACGTCATTGCTGCCATGCAGGCGCGGGTGAATAATTACATCGTCAAGCCGTTCACGGCCAAGATTCTGCGCGAAAAGATCGACATGATTCTAAAAGTCGCTTAACCCCTGCTGCTATGTCAACCAAGCACATGAGTACCATCCTTGACAAGCTCGACGAGCTACGCGCCCTGTTCGTGCTTGGCCAGCGTGCCATTCCGCTGCTGGAGGAGATGTTCCACTTCGTAAAGGACATCTCAACGTTGTTTGATGAGATCAATGCCTCGATTCGGGATAGCGCCAAGCGGATGCCGGATGCGACCTCCAAACTGGTGAGTGTGTCGCAGGCCACCGAGATGGCGACCACCGAGATCCTCGATCTGGTAGATGGGGCGCTCTTCAATCTGGGCCGTGTCAAACAGTTGATAGAGCAATCCAACACACAGATTGATCAAATACGGTGGGCCGATGCCCATCTCATCCGCTTGTTGCGAAGCGGCTTGCGCGGGAAAGATGATCAACTGCTCGCGAAGATCGAACGGATTCACGAACAGAAGAAAGCCATCCGTCGAGGCTTGTCCTCACAGGTCCGGACGGACATTGAGGCGGTTGACGAACTCCGTCGTAATCTCAATCACATTATGATTGCCCTGCAGGTGCAGGATATTACCGCCCAGCAACTCGCCGCCGTGAATCACCTGATCGAATCCATTCGCGACCGCATGGGCGGGCTGATCAATCGTCTGGGGTCCGACGGGTTCGATTTTGAAGATATCACCGTGCACGGTCGGTTCGCTGCATTCGATCCAAATGCGACGTATGACCGCACAGGGGAGCGACAGCTCGCCGCCGATGAGGTGATGGCCTCCTACGACGGAGACGGCAGCGCCTCGCCCGAACCCTCTGGGCCGACCTCCCAGGACGAAATTGATCGCCTCTTTGGTGGCGGTAGTAGCCCGGCAACGGATGTTTCTGTGTGCGAGGTGGCGCCGGATCCGGAGCCGAAGGAAAAGCAAGGCACTGTGGCCAGTCAGGATTCCATCGACGATCTCTTCAATACTCAGAGTGGAGGGGTGGCGTCACAGGAAGACATCGACAAGTTGTTTCAAAACGGATTCTAACGACCCGGTTTTTGATGCTGCTCCAGGGTTCCTGGAGAAAGACAGACGACCGGGCCTCATGAATTGACTTAATACTTAATCTATGGCAAAGCATCCGATCTTTGCGGACGACATGCGAGAGATCGTCGAGAGCTTCGTGATGGAGA
>JBHHWM010000367.1:0-3865 GCA_046756545.1 Rhodothermales bacterium
AGGACAACCCGCAGCTCAACGCCTTCGAGGCGCTTCAGGATATCTACACCAAAAACGACAATATCCTCTTCGTGCTAGATCCCGAAGACGGAGAGGTATTCGCCGGTCCGGTCCTGGATGCGGTGGAGGATCTCACGCGCGAGGCGTGGAAGATTCCCTATGCCATCCGCGTCGACTCGGTGACCAACTTCCAGCACACGCACGCCAACGGCGACGAGCTGATCGTAGAGGACCTCGTGTCCTCCGCGCTGGAGCGGTCTCCGGAGGAGTGGGCCAAGGCCAAACGCGTAGCTCTCGCCGAGCCACAGCTCCTGAACCGACTGGTTCCCCCGTCAGCTCACGTCACCGGCATCAATGTGACCCTCCAGCTGCCGGGCAAGAACGCGAGCGAGGTACCGAAGGCAGTTGCCCATGCCAGGCAGCTCGCGGACGAGGTCCGCAGCCGGCATCCGGGGATCAAGATCTATCTGACCGGGATCGCGATGCTGAACAACGCCTTCTCCGAAGCTGGGATCAGGGACATGCAGACGCTGGTGCCCCTGATGTATCTGGGTATGTTCCTCGTCATGTTCTGGCTTCTCCGGTCGGTAAGTGGGATGGTTGCCACCGTGTTGGTGATCAGCCTGTCGGCTGCTACCGCCATGGGCCTGGCCGGCTGGTGGCGCACCGGCCTGACCCCTCCATCGGCGCAGGCGCCAACGATGATCATGACCCTCGCGGTGGCGGACAGCATTCACATCCTGATCACGATGCTCCGGGACATGCGACAGGGGCTGGGGAAGCGTGAGGCCCTCGTGGAAAGCCTGCGCATCAATATGCAGCCAGTTTTTCTCACCAGCCTGACCACGGCCATCGGATTTTTGAGCATGAACTTCAGCGATGCCCCTCCGTTCCGCCATCTGGGCAACATCACTGCGGTGGGCATTGCAGCAGCGTTCGTCAACTCGGTTCTGTTTCTCCCCGCGCTGATGGCGGTCTTGCCAGTTCGCGTCAAGCAGCGGGCGCCCGCCGAACGCATGCTCATCGACCGGTTCGCGGATTTCGTCGTGATGCGACGCCGGGCGCTCTTGTGGGGGTCGGCCCTCGTGGTACTGCTATTCGCCCTCTCCATTCCAAGGAACGAGCTGAACGATCAGTGGGTGGACTACTTCGACGAGAGCATTGTGTTCCGCACCGATACCGACTTTACGATAGACAACTTGACCGGCATCTACCAGATCCAATATTCCCTCGGAGCAGGGGAAAGCGGGGCAATCAGCAACCCGGCGTACCTGGACAAGTTGGACGAGTTTGTGGCTTGGTTTAAGACGCAGCCCGGAGTCATCCAGGTCAACACCCTGAGTGATACCATGAAGCGCCTGAACAGGAACCTGCACGGTGACGATGCCCAATGGTACCGGCTTCCCGACAATCGCGAGCTCGCCGCCCAGTACCTCTTGCTCTACGAGATGTCGCTCCCCTACGGGCTGGATCTCAACAACCAGATCAACGTGGACAAGTCCGCGACCCGGCTTACCGTCACTCTCCAGAACGCGACTACCCGCCAGGTCAGGGAGACCACAGCCCGGGCTGAGGAGTGGCTGCGGGAACACGCGCCCGCCTCCATGTTCGCTGTTGGCGCGAGTACCGCAATCATGTTCGCGCACATCTCTGAGCGCAACATCAAGAGCATGCTGGGCGGGACGACGCTCGCGCTCGTACTTATCTCAGCGTCGCTCATCTTTGCCCTGCGTAGCCTGAAGTTCGGCGTTCTTAGCCTGATTCCGAATCTTGTTCCCGCCGCGCTGGCCTTTGGGGCATGGGGCGTGGTGGTCGCGCAGGTAAACCTTTCAATATCCGTGGTCACCGCCATGACCCTGGGCATCGTGGTCGACGACACCGTGCATTTCCTGAGTAAATACCTCCGCGCCCGCCGCGAGCGGGGACTGAGGGCCGAAGACGCCGTCCGCTACGCCTTCTCCTCCGTGGGCATGGCGCTGGTGGTCACGTCGGTCATTCTCGTTGCGGGCTTCCTGGTGCTTTCCCTGTCCGCGTTCGAGCTCAATGCCGGCATGGGCAAGCTGACCGCGATCACCATCGCCTTCGCGTTGCTCGCCGATCTACTCCTCCTCCCGCCGCTCCTGATGAGGATCGAAGAGAATAAGAGGTCTGTAGCCCAGAAGGAGGATAAGGCCCATGCAAAAGAGCTTCTCTCTGCCAGCTAAGGTCGAGAGCACCCCTCACCGCCGTCAGCCCTGGTCGCGCGAACGACGGCTTGCCATCCGGGGTGACGTGAAGGTGCTTGCGGTCCAGCTCGGATTGGTGGCGCTGCTTATTACTCTGATTCCAGCCGCCGCGTTGGCGGACAGCCCGGAAGAAAAGGGTCTTGCCATTGCTCGGGAAGCCGACCGTCGGGACCTCGGGTTTGGTGACACGACTACCGACTTGCAGATGATCCTGAAGAACGCCCACGGCCAGACCAGCACCCGCGAGCTTCGCATCAAAACCTTTGAAGTCCCCGAAGAGCACGACGGCGACAAGACGTTCATCGTCTTCGACCGTCCGCGCGACATCAAGGGGACAGCCCTGCTGACCCATACCCACATCAAGCGGCAGGATGACCAGTGGCTCTACTTGCCGGCCCTCAAACGGGTCAAGCGGATTTCGTCCGCCAACAAGTCCGGGCCGTTCATGGGCAGCGAATTTGCCTATGAGGACTTCTCGTCCCAGGAAGTCGCGAAGTATACCTACCGCTATCTCCGGGACGAGGCCTGCGGCGACCTTGCATGCTTTGTCGTTGAGCGGTTCCCCGTGTACAAACACTCTGGGTATACCCGGCAAATCGGCTGGATCGATAAGGACGAGTACCGCTTCCAAAAGGTCGAGTTCTATGATCGCAAGAACGAACTGCTGAAGACCCTTACCTTCAAGGACTACCGCCAGTACCTCGATAAGTATTGGCGAGCGCTGAACCTGTACATGGAGAACCATCAGACGGGAAGGAGCACCCGACTCGTCTACAGCGATTACCGGTTTCAAACAGGGTTGTCCAGCAGGGACTTCAGTCGCAACGTTCTGAAGCGGGTGCGCTAGCTATCGACGCCTAGATGTAACGTCAGACCATCCGGACCGGTCTAACCCGAAGGAATGTAAGCGTTCGGTGGGAAATCGGTGCATGATCTTCGTCGTTGTAGCTGCGACCATCGCGGTGACAGCGACTGCTGAAGGTGCGGGAGAGCTATCCGGCTTTGTTGCGGTAGACATGCGGTTGTTCCCCAATTCTCCCTCGTTTCCAGAGCAGAGTGGGAATACCGTGTCTCCGTCCGGGCTCTTTCAGCCTGAGTACCGGTACGAGTGGAACGAGGCCAACGATCGCCTGACGGTCATCCCCTTCGCCCGTCTCGACTTCGACGACGAGGAACGTCGTCACTTCGACCTGCGAGAATTGAACTGGCTCCACGTCGGCCCGAATTGGGATCTCCGGATCGGCGTGGGCAAGGTATTTTGGGGCGTAACCGAGTCCCGCCACCTCGTCGACATCATCAACCAGACAGACCTCGTCGAGGATCCAGACGGGGAAGACAAGCTTGGCCAGCCCATGCTCAAGCTTGCCCTTCTACGCACCTGGGGAACCTTCGATCTCTTCGTGCTGCCTCGTTTTCGGGAGCGCACATTTCCGGGCCCCAACGGGCGACTCCGAGCAGCCATCCCCGTGGATACCGACCGGCCTGTCTACGAGTCTTCGCTGGAGGAATGGCACCCCGACCTGGCGGCTCGCTGGAGTCACGTTCTGGGCGATTGGGATATCGGGCTGGCGCATTTCTGGGGCACGAGTCGAGAACCGGGATTATTGCCAGATGTTTCCGGACGTCCTGCCTTAATTCCG
>JBHHWM010000368.1:0-3861 GCA_046756545.1 Rhodothermales bacterium
GGCCAGGGTGTGCCACGGTTGCCAGGGTTCCGGTTCCAGGCCGAGCAGCACAAGTTCTTGCTGAAGTTTGCCCTCGGGGCTCATCAGGGCTACATTGAGCCCTTCTGAATAGGCTTCGATGAGCGCTTTGTCCTCGGCTTCAAGGGCGTCAAAACTGGTCCGGGCGAGGGTTGCTAACCCGAGGTGACGGGCCAGGCGGTCCAGTTCCAGCGTAGGTCCTCCAAACCACTCACTCAGTCGACCCGTTGCGGCCTGTCGCCAGAGGATCACCGACCAGGCCCGTTCTCGGCCATGTGCGTAGCCGAGCGCCCGGATCGCATCGTTCAGGTGCCGGGCATGAATCGATAGTTCCGGCCCCCAGCCGATTTCTACCGGTGCGTCGAGGCCCTCCAATATTCGACGTTCAGGAGGAGGGGCTTTCACACCGTAAGCGAGGTACCAGATCAGCCCTCCGCCGGCAAGCAGGCCACACCCAAACAGCGCAAAAATGAGGAGGAGTCGTACCGGCGAAGACACGGATGGTAGGGGTTAGTCAGGAAGGTCACGGATGGAAGGAAGATACACGTTTTCAGAGTGAGTGGAGGGTAGAGTCAAATCTGTACCCCTCTTATGATCGCGCTGCCAGCCATGCGGAAAAGGCGTCGAGCGAGAGGGCGTTCAGGCACTGTTTGGCTGTGAGCCATCCCTTTCGCGCGGCAGCAATGCCCCAACGGGTGTAGGTCAACTGGTCCGTGGCATGGGCGTCAGGATTGATCGAGATCAGGACCCCAAGGCGGGTAGCTTCCTGAATCCAGCGCCAGTCCAGATCCAGCCGATACGGGTTTGCATTGAGTTCGACGGCTACGCCATGTTCGGCACAGGCTGCAAGAACGGCATTGTGATCGAGAGGGTAGCCTTCCCGTGCCAGGAGCAAGCGCCCGGTAGGGTGGCCGAGGATGGTCGTAAACGGGTTCGAGACGGCGCGTAGAATGCGTTCCGTGGCCTGGGTTTCGGTCATGTTGAACCGAGTATGCACGCTCGCAACCACAAAATCGAACGAAGCCAGCACGTCGTCGGGATAGTCTAGAGAGCCGTCAGCGAGAATGTCGCTCTCGATGCCGCTGAAGATACGAAACGGGGGGCCTCCGTCGTGCTGGAATACCTCATTGAGTCGTCGTATTTCCTCCTGCTGTTGGACGACGCGTTCGACGGGCATGCCGTTGGCAATCCGAAGCGATTGGCTGTGGTCACATATGCCGAAATAAGAGAGACCCATGCGTCGAGCACAGGAGGCCATTTCCTGGAGCGAGTGCGCTCCGTCGCTGTACGTGGAGTGATTGTGGAGGGTGCCTTGCAAGTCGTCCTCCGTGATGAGAGCAGGCAGCGTGCCCCGGGCTACAGCGTTCAACTCGCCGACCCCTTCTCGCAATTCCGGTTCGATAAAAGGGAGGCCGGCAGATGTGAAGAGCGCCCTCTCGTCCGCATGATGACCGGGTGCGCCGTATGCCGCTTCGAATGCGGCGATGTGGTCGTCCGAGCCGGTGCGTTGCCACCACGTCGTCCCGAAACGATCCGGTCGGGTGAGGTGGATGCGCAAAGGTAACCCATCGGCGAACGTCGCGAGAAGAACGTCGGAGCTGGTTTCCATCGCATCCGCTTCGATGGGCAGCGCGGCGGCAATCGTCGCGGAGGTTGCCTCGGGATGACGAGTGGCTACAACCACCTCTACGGTGGCTATGGTCTCCATCTTGCGGCGTAGCGCTCCTGTCATCTCGGCGCGCAAGATGCCGGGCAAGGTGCGAAGGGTTGCTACCAGGGAGGCTGCCTGAGGAAAGACTTCGGCATAATGACGGTGCTGTCTGTATTGCTTGAGAAGCTGAACGTGGTGAAGAATGGATTCCTGAGATCGGGTTCCGAAACCGTCGAGGTCGGCGAGGCGTCCGGTACGGGCGGCCTGTTCCAGTTCTTCAAGGCTCGTGACGCCAAGTTCCTTCCATAACCTGCGTACTTTTTTTGCTCCGAGCCCCTTTACACGCAGCGTCTCCAGCAATCCGGGAGGGAGGACGGCGTGCAATTCGTCACGTAGTTCGAAGGTGCCGTAGTCTACCAGCGACTGGATTTGCCCGGCGAGCCCTTCGCCGATGCCCTGGATCTGGGTCAGCGTTCCGTCCGCGAGGAGGGTGACGACCGGGGTTTCCAGGCGTTCGATGGTGCGGGCCGCGCGCTGAAAGGCACGGGCACGGAAGGGGTTCCCGCCTGTAATCTCGATGAGGGAAGCGACCTCCATCAGAGAACGAGCAATCCGCTTATTCGTCATGTGCTACGGTTGGCATGAAATGAAAAGGGGGAAGGGCGTAAGGCTGATGCCGTCGAGTATAATACAAAGGATCTCAACCGCCGTTCAATCAGATATTCAAGAGAGGAAGAACCGGGGATCCATTCGGCAGAGTTGCCGTACCAGACGAAACCGCTCCGTCCTTTGTCCGTCTACTGAGGACAACTCGAATGACCCTTCCCTTTTATTCGGAGGGGTGCCGTTCCCGCCTGGTTAACCCCCTTTCTTATGCAGAAGAAGCTTATCACCCTGGGTGCCGTGGTACTGATCGCCGGCGTGCTTCTGGGTTTGCAGATCGGCTCTATCGCTTCGAGCACTGACACGTACGAAGCGCTGAAAAAGCTGGAACGCGCGTTCCTTGTGATGAACGAACGCTACGTGGAAGAGGTCGATTCGGCAGTACTGGCTGAAAGCGCCCTTCAGGGGATGATGGACAAGCTCGACCCGCATTCTGTGTATATCAACGCCCGGCGGATGCGTGCAGTGGCGGAAGATTTCGGGGGAGCCTTCGAGGGGATCGGCATTTCTTTCGAGTTCGTTCCCGGAATCGACGGTAAGGACACCGTGACCGTTCTGAGCGTGATACCCGGCGGACCGAGCGAAGAAGTGGGGCTGATGTCCGGGGACCGCATTGTCGCCGTCGATGGTCAGAGCGCCGTCGGATTCGAGAGTGAAGACGTGCAACGCACACTCAAAGGGCCGCGCGGAACCAAGGTGGACGTCACCCTCAAGCGGCCAGGGTATCGTGACTTGATCGACGTCACGATCATCCGTGATCGCATCCCGATCTACTCGGTCGATGTGGCCTACATGGTCGATGACCGGACCGGCCTCATCAAGGTGAATCGTTTTGCGCGCACGACGTATAGCGAATTCCTCAGTGCCCTGAAGGAGTTGAAAAAAGAAGGGATGGAACGCCTTATCCTCGACCTTCGGTGGAATGCGGGCGGCTACATGGATATGGCTGTGCGGATGGCCGATGAGTTCCTTGTCGATGATCAATTAATCGTCTCACAGCGCGGGCGAGCCGATGAGACGACCCAGGAGTTTCGGGCACGACCACGGGGAGTATTCGAAGAACAGCCGCTCATCGTGCTGGTCAACGGCAGTTCCGCTTCGGCCAGCGAAATTGTGGCCGGTGCCCTCCAGGATCACGACCGCGCCATCATCGTCGGGAAGCAGACGTTTGGGAAAGGACTCGTGCAGCAGCAGTACGAACTTCGGGACGGCAGCGCCGTGCGTGTGACCGTATCCCATTTCTACACGCCGGCCGGACGACTTATTCAGACCCCCTATGTGATGGGGGATCGGGAAGACTACTATCGCCTGAAGCAAGAGATGCACGACCAGACGGCGATGCTGAGCCTGGAAGAACTCTTAATCCAGATTCCCGACTCTCTCAAATATGAAACCGATCATGGCCGGACGGTCATCGGCGGTGGAGGGATTTTGCCCGATTACCTCATCGAAGATTCCACCTCCGCGTTCGTGCAGACGATCTTTAGCAAGAACATCGACAGAATGTTCGTCCGTTCCTGGCTCGATCA
>JBHHWM010000369.1:0-3836 GCA_046756545.1 Rhodothermales bacterium
TACCGCCACAGACCTCCCAGGAGATAACGCTTTCGTTTGACGCCGACGGGTTGGTACCCGGCACCTACCAGGGCCGCCTCCGCCTCTCGTCTAACGATCCACTCGCGCCTGAGATCACGATTCCTCTTACGCTCACGGTGGTCGGAGGCGGACAGATTAGCGCGGGCACGTTCCATGTTCATCCGAACCAGGCATTCGACGTGCCGATCCGTCTGGTGGGTCGCGCTTTACCGGAGACGTTCACCTTCACCCTGACCTTCGCCCCACACCTGCTGGAG
Organism: Rhodothermales bacterium; assembly: GCA_046756545.1. Taxonomy (GTDB): domain Bacteria; phylum Bacteroidota; class Rhodothermia; order Rhodothermales; family JBHHWM01; genus JBHHWM01. Next base: position 279 of record JBHHWM010000369.1, read on the forward strand.
TTCCTCGACGTACATACCGGGGGCACCCTGGCCGAAAACGCCTTGCTCGACATAGATGCGAGCACGCCGGGACAGATCCATGTGACGACACGCGCGCCCTTTACCGCCACAGGAGATCTCGACCCCGAACGTCCCCTGATGGTAGTATCGTTCCGAGCGCGCGAAGCACTGGGCGACACAGAGCTTGCGTTTGCCGACGTCGGCATCAATGACGGGCAACTGCCGGTGGATATCGTTCCCGGATTCGTTTCCGTGACACCTCTCTTCGGTGATGCCACCCTCGACCTGCTCATAACGCAGCGTGACGTGGCGGCGGCGGGCCGGCACGCTATCGGCACCACGCCGTTATCCCCCACCGCCCAGGTCGCCGCTGACGTATCCGGGGACGGGACCATCACGCTGATCGACGCGGCCCTCATCAAGCAGTTTGTCAAAGGTACCATCGACTGCTTCCCCGTCGAGGCCGGGTGCGGAGGAGCGTCGAAGCATGGCGGCCCGGCCACAGCCGACCTTCACTGGGGCACGCCGCTGCCCTCCTCAAACGCCGCTTCTTTCGACGTACCCCTGCTCATTGAGCATATCGAAGGCCCTGTCCTGGCCGTCCACCTCAGGGCTACCTTTGATCCCGGCACGGTGTCACTCGAAGGAGCTACTGCCATCGGGCTACCCGAGGACTGGGAAATCCTGTATTCCGGCACGGAGGATCGTTTTGAGGCGGCCTTCTGGGGCAGCACCCCCCTCTCCGAAGGCCACATGGCAAACCTCCGCCTGCGCCTTCAAACGCCCGACGATGCGCCGGCGCTACCGGCATGGGCACGCATCAACGAGGGACCGATGCGCGCCCTTGGTATCACCCCGGCGATGGACGTGCCGGAACGCTTCGAACTCGGCCCCAACTACCCGAATCCGTTCAATCCTACGACAACGATCACCTACGCCCTGCCCGAACCCGTCCGTGTCCAACTGATCCTCTACAACCTCCTCGGACAACCCGTTCGTACCCTGGTAGACCGGGAACAGCAAGCCGGACGCTACACGGTGGCATGGGATGGACGTGACGACACAAGAAGGCTTGTAGCCAGCGGTACCTATTATTACCAGCTAAGAGCAGGCTCTTTTGTTGCAACCCGTCCCATGACGCTTTTGAAGTGAATGGTTCGTCGAATGTCCGTATGTTGAACCCGTTATCGGCATAGATCGCCCACCCCCGCTCGTACCGATTGATCACGAGACAGTACACATGATGATACGGTCCCTGTTTTCGCTGTCCCTCCTGCTTACTCTCGTAGGGGTAGCGATCCCTCGCAGCGTGCTGGCGCAAACCGCGCCGGTGGCTCAGAACGACCAGGCTTCGGCTGAACTGGGCGCATTGATCTCCATCGATGTGCTGGACAACGACTCTGATGCCGACGGCGATCCGCTGACCATCCTCGACCTGCCCACACGTCCCACGAAGGGCCTGGCGGCCATTGTCGGCCTGGCTCCCAACCAGCGTATCGAATACAGGTCGGACGCCGGGGTATCCGGCACCGATACCTTTACCTATCGCATCTCCGACGGCAAAGACGGCGAAGCCACCGCTACCGTTACCATTACCATTGTGTTCAACGAGCCGCCGGTAGCCGTCGACGACGAAGCCAGCCTCTTCTCCCATGAGGTGATCGACCTGGACGTGCTGGACAACGACGACGACCCCGACGGCGATTCGCTGCTCATCGTCAGCCTGCCCATGGTGCCGCGCAACGGCACCGCCATTATCACGAACACGAATGAAGGGCAACGCGTGCGCTATGATCCGCGTGAAGATTTCTTCGGCTCCGACAGCCTCTCCTACGAGATCGCCGACCTGGGAGGCGCTACCGATACGGCCACGGTCCGCCTCGACGTCAGCATCAATAACCGCCCGACCGCCGAAGCCGATTCTGCCTCGATCCTGATCAACACGCCCTTCGACATCAACGTGTTGGCTAACGACACCGACCCCGACAACGACCCCATCTCCATCCTGGGAATCTCCGTACCCCCGATGCACGGCACCGCCGAAATCGTAAATAATCAATCACGCGTACGGTATACGCCGGATCCGGGCTTCGTGGGCACTGACCAGTTTGAGTACACCCTCACGGACAGCCTGGTCCGAGGCGGCTCGCTGATCGGGGATCGCGCCACGGTGTCCCTCGACGTGCTGCCGCCCGATGCGCGTTTCGAGACCGTGCTCTCGGGCGCTAACGTAGTGCCGGCCACGGCAAGCCGGGGTACCGGCTTTATCACAGCGGCGCTCCAGAACAACGACCTGTCCTTTAGCGGCACGTTCAGCGGGTTGTCCTCGGCGGCCTTTTCTGAGTTCAGCGTGCTCGTGCACCGGGGGATGGCCGGCCAGAACGGCGAGATCCTGCTGCCCCTGACAGCCACGCTGAGTCCGGACGGAAGAAACGGTACCATCCTGAGCCAGGACAACACCTTTACCCTGGAACCGGAAGCGGTCGAGGCGCTCTTTGCCCGAGCGTTGTACATCAACGTGCTCACCAATACGTCGCCCGGCGGCGAAATCCGCGGCCAACTGCTTCCTTCCGGCACGACGGCGCTCTACCGCGCCGTCTTCTCAGGGCGCGCCGAGGCCCCTCCTAACTTCTCGAACGCTTTGGGGGGAGCCATCGCCGAACGCTACGACAACATACTGGTCGTAACCGGTGCCTTCAGCATGCTGGACTCCGACTTCAACGCGACGGTGCAGGGAGGTGCGCACATCCATAAGGGCAACATCGGCAGCAACGGCGACATCCTCTTCAACCTCACCACCACCCTCGATGCAGACGACCGCAGCGGTACGTTCGAGGTGGCACATAATCAGTTCACCCTCGATGATGAACAGCTACGCCTCCTCGATGACAGCCGCACCTACCTCAACATTCATACGGATGGGACGCCGGACGGAGAGATCCGAGGACAGTTCCTGCCCTTTACCGTGCGGATCTTCGAAGCCGCACTCTCGGGGCGTAACGAGGTCCCCCAGGTCAACACTTCGGGAACCGGCGGCATCCTTGCTACCTTCGATGCGCCTACGTTGACCCTGACCGGCTCCTTGCGCAACCTCTCTTCTCGCGTCGATCTGTCCCTCCGGAACGGAGCCCATATTCACCTGGGCAGCCCGATTGAAAACAACGTCATCCTCTTCGAACTCGCCCCGATCCTTCTTGATGGAGGGCAAAGCGGCTCTTTCCTGGGAGGGAATAACCAGTTCGCCCTGTCGATCGATCAAGTCGATTCGCTGTTCAACGGACAGCTTTACGTCAACGTCCATACGCTGAACCATCCGCCCGGCGAGGTGCGGGGTCAACTCTTGCCGAGCACCAACGTCGCGCCCAATGCCGCATCCATCATAAGCCCCGCCGACGATGAAACGATCATTATTGCCGGGGATCCGAGCACGCCGTTCAGTGTCTCGTGGCATTCCACCCTCGATGCGAACGGGAATCCCGTGTACTATCGCTGGCAACTGGCCCGCGACCTGGGCTTCGACATCGTGATCTTCGAGTCGGATACGATAGCAGAGACCGA
>JBHHWM010000370.1:0-3710 GCA_046756545.1 Rhodothermales bacterium
CCGAGCCACCGGTCTCTAGCAAGACAAAATCGCGTGCAATCTGGCGATAATAGCGTGTCAGTTCCTCGTCGTGCGCCGGATGGACGGTCTCGATGCCATCCAACCCGGCCCGGATGAGGGTCATCAAGGTGTCGTCGCCGGTCCAGTGGCCGGGGTGCGCGATCACGCCGATGCCGCCGGCATCGTGCAGCAAGGCAAGCGCCTCGCGAGCCGGAAACAACGGTTTTTCTACGAAGGCCGGACCGCTATCGTTCAGGTACTGTTCGAAGGCTTCCCACGGCGTGGCCACGTATCCTTCGGCGGTGAGCGCTTCGGCCACATGGGGGCGGCCAAGCGCCTGCCCTTTCGCCTGCGCCAGCACATCCTCGAACGACAGAGAGACGCCCAGCGCATTGAGCCGTTCTACGATGTGCACGCCACGCTCCAAACGCCGCTGCTGAAAAGCCTTCAGATGTTCGCACAGGCCGGAATGGTCGGGGTCGAAGAAATAGCCAAGCAAATGGACCTCCTCCTCCCCGACCGTGATGCTCAGTTCGACGCCGGGAACGACCTCCACGCCGTGCCGTCTCCCTGCTTCTGCCGCCTCCTCCCACCCATCGATGCTATCGTGATCGGTGACGGCCAGTGCCCGCAAGCCACACTGCCGCGCCCTCGCTACCAGTGTAGCAGGCGTAAGCTGCCCATCCGAGCAACAGGTATGTGTGTGTAAATCGGCTCTACGAACGTCAATCATGCGCCGGACCCCGTCATATCAGTGCCGGGCCTCCTCTTTCCGATAACAAGGGTCGCCTTACAACGCCATGTCGGCGCTTATGTTTAGATGCGCGTCAAAAGAGTGCTTCCGAAAGCCCAACGCGCGTACAGCGGCTCTCGGTTTTTCTCGATTGCATCCTGTAAACCATGCGTCCTCTTCTGCGTTTACCTGCCCGGCGGCCGTCGGCGTTGCCTGGCCTGCCGGTTTCCTCCGGAAATGCAACCGCCCTTCTCCGGCACCGTACGCCGGATCGGCCGTTTTGCACACAACACAAGGTATCTCAAGGGGGATCATGGAACGTATGTGGAGCCCCTGGCGGTCCCGGTATCTCGATCAGCCGGCACAGCCGGGCATACAGAATGAGAACGGTCGATCCATTTTTTCCAGGCTGGCCGAGGAGGCCCGGGATGAGCAAAACCTGATCCTGTGGCGTGGTCGGCACGTCTTCGTCATCATGAACAGCTATCCGTACAACAACGGCCATTTACTGATCGTCCCTTTCCGCCAGGTAGCAGCCTATGAGGACCTCACCACCGCAGAACAAGAAGAGATCGCACACACGATTCAACGATGTATTCGCTGGCTGCAACAGGCGCTGCGCCCGGAAGGCTTCAACGTGGGCATGAACCTCGGGGCGGCCGCCGGAGCCGGTATTCCCGAGCACCTGCACGTCCACGTCGTTCCGCGCTGGCAAAGCGATACCAACTTCATGCCGACCCTCGGCGAGGTCAAAGTCATCCCGGAAGCCCTGCGAACCACCTACAACAAGCTCCGCCATGCGATAGATGCCTCTCCCGAAGAGGCATCGCCGCTGTAACCCTTGTTCTTCGTCGAACGCTATTACTACCTGACGTCTCGCTTTCTTATTTTATGGACCCCGCTCAACCCAACGTCGTTTGAACGTATCCTCTTCATCCATGCCCGAGCCGCTGCTCGACACGGTAGAGATCGCACCCTACGAGGCGCCGTCAGGTAATGAGGCTCCGGTACCCATGCCGGGGATCTCGGTCGGCAGCATCCTCCTGTCGGTGCTCCTGAGTCTGGCGGTCTTGGTCATTATCGCCATTGTCACCTTTGAGGTAGCGCCCTTCCGGCAAATGCTGCATAACCTGAACCCGTGGCTGTTGGCCGCAGCAGGGGGCACGGTTGTGCTTCGGGTGTTCTTTGGCGGATGGCGTCTGAATCATGTCTCACACGGTCGACTGGGCCTGCTCGGGGGCATCCGCGGCCAGTTGGCCTGGGACTTTTTCTCGAACGTGACCCCTTCGACCATCGGCGGTGGCCCCATAGCTTCGGGCTACATCGCGAAGGACCGCAATCTGCCGCTGGGCGAGGCCACGTCCATCATGCTCTTTTCGATGCTGATGGATCAGATCTGGTTCGCCGTGTCCATTCCGGCCATCCTGGGCCTGGGCCTGTACCTGGAAATCATCCCGCAATCGCTCGGGAAGATCGGTTCCTGGTCGTTCACGGTCTATTTCCTGGGATTCATGGGCTGGGTCATCATCTTTGGCTACTCCACCCTCTTCCGTCCTCAACTGCTGGAGAAGCTGGTCGACCGGGTGTGCCGCATCAAAGGCTTGCAACGATTCCACGAGGGCGCACTGAACGTGATGCGCCAGCTTCAGCGCCGCGCCCTCATCTTGCGGTCGCAGCGTCCCGGATTCTATGTAAAAGGCTTTCTGCTAACCCTGGCCTCCTGGATCAACCGCTATCTGCTTGTTGTCTTTATTATCTGGAGCGTCTACCCTGCTCTGGACAAGGTGCTCGTCCTGCTTCGGACCATCGCCCTGACGCTCGGCTCCGTCGTACTGCCGACGCCGGGCGGAGCGGGCGGCCTCGAAGGGCTCTATGCGATCATGCTCGGCCCCCTCATTCCCGACAGCCTCGTGGCCCCCACGCTGCTCACCTGGCGTCTGCTCGGCTACTACGTCTTTATCGCTATCGGTACGTTCCTCACGATGGATCAGGTGCAAAAATCTATTCGCCGACGAAAACGTACGCGGGCCCTCACGCAGGCATCCACCGTGCCTCATCACAACGGCAGTCCCACCGTTGCAGAGCCTGAACCTGTCGAAAGCGCGGACTGACCCGCGGACCCCATGATCGACCTCTCCATTGCCGCGCGGCGCGACCACCTCGTTGCCTACCGGTTTCACGAGGTACACCCGCACCTGCGCTTCGGCACAGCCAGCGACCGCTACGCCGGATGGCTCGGGCAAATCTACCCGGAAGAGGACTACGCAGACCGGATCAAGACGCGCATCAAAAAACTGGGGAGCAACTCCTTTGAAGAAAGGACCCTGCCCATCGACTCGGTGCAGGATTACTTCGAGCATTTCGGCGTGCTGGAACTGGATTTTACGTTCTACCGCCCCCTGCGCACCCCGGATAGCGAGCCGACGAACAACTTCTTCGTCCTCCAGCAATATGCGGACCTGGCCCCCGACGATGCCGTCTTCTTGCTCAAGGTCCCCCAATCGTTTTTCTCGCGCACCGTGCGCCGCAGCCGGGGCGGCAAGGTGCATTACGAGGACAATCCCGACTTTCTCAACGTGGAGGCCTACATCGCGCAGTTCCACCAACCTGCCCTCGAATTGCTGGGAACGCGGCTGGCCGGATTTATCTTCGAGCAGGAGTACCGGCGCGTCTCGAACAGCCCCGACCCGATGGCAAACATCGCAGAGCTAGACGCCTTTTTCCTCGCCATCCCGAACGAGGTGCAGCCGCACCTCGAACTGCGTTCCGAACACCTGCTCGTGCCGCCGTACTTCGACTGGCTGGCCGACCGGGGCCTGGGCTTCGTCTTCAGCCACTGGACCTGGCTACCGCCCATCCGCCGCCAGTGGCGGCGCTGCGGCGAACGCTTCACGGCGGCCAACGGCGAGGTCGTCGCCCGGCTGCTGACCCCGCTCAACGTGAAGTATGCGCAGGCCTACGCCACCGCCTATCCCTT
>JBHHWM010000371.1:0-3707 GCA_046756545.1 Rhodothermales bacterium
ACCCGCGACCCTCAGCTTGGGAAGCTGATGCTCTACCAACTGAGCTATTCCCGCTTAAGCAGTGGCAGTCTACGCTCGTTTTTTGTGAAAGTCAAGCAAGCCTGTTGATTTCACAGGAGCTTTTCGTATCTTGACTTTTCTCTGTCACGCGCAGCCTTGGCAACCTCAAGGAACCCTGCTGCGTTGGACGCCGTCGATGCTGGAAGGATCCTTTAGACATACAAGCAACCGATGAAACGTACGTATCAGCCTAGCCGGCGCAAGCGTCGAAATAAACACGGTTTTCGAGCACGAATGAGTTCGAAAAACGGGCAGCGAGTGCTGACGCGCCGCCGGAAGAAAGGCCGCAAAAGCCTCACGGTAAGCGACCGGTATGTAGGCAAGTAAGTCACAGCGGGGACCATGCCAGGTTCTGACGAAACGGCCGGACCGCTGCCTGGGAGCGCGCGTTCGCTGGCGTTTCCCCGCGCATACCGGCTCAAACGGCGGCGTCTGATTCGCCCGCTGTTCGACCGGAGCCGGACGGATACCGGCACGGTGGCCGTCGGCTGTATCCGCTTGCTCTACCGAACCGTGCCGCGCGAAGAGACCGGCTACGATGTGCCCTGGCAGATCGGTTTTGCACCGGGGCGCACGCCGCGTGCCGTCCAGCGCAACCGGATTCGTCGCCTTTTGCGAGAGGTCTATCGGGTGCATCAGCACATCCTGGTAGACCTCTTTTTGCACCGAGACGAGACCTTAACGGTGATGGTGCTCTATCGGGGACGCCCCGAGGCCGCGTCCCCGAGGATTATGCAGGACCTCCCCAGGGCGCTGACGCGATTGGCGGACCGGTTTTCGTCTGGATTGGCCGACAGAGAAGGTCAGTGAAACTTCGATGAGTGTGGAACAGCCGGGCCGTCCTCCCGTAGGTCCCTCTCTGTGCTTCTTGTGCTAACATCTTCTGGATCAAGGATCTAAGCCTACCCTTTTATACGGAGAACGACTGTGGATCGTAACGTCGTAATCGCGACAGTCCTCATTGGCCTTATCATGTTTGTGTGGCTGTATTTTCTGTCGCCGCCACCGCCTCCACCGCCGCCTGTCGAAGATCAAGCTATTGCCGACACGGTCGATGTCGCGCCGCTGCCCGATGAGTCCCTGGAGCAGCCTGATCGTCCTCCGCAACCCCTGCAGCCGGCCATTGTAGATTCTACCGTTGCCGCCGCCATGCAAGGCGAGGAACGGTTCATCACGGTCGAGACGGATCTTTACACGGCACGATTTTCTACCAAAGGAGCCACACTCGTCTCGTTCACACTGAAGGAGTACAAGCAGTTTGACCAGACGACGCCGATAGAACTCATCGATACGACCGCAGGCGGGGCCATCGGGCTTGTTTTCACGACGCCGGCCAGTCACAATGAAGACACTCGCCGTTTCTACTTCGAGCCGAGCACCGAGCGCGACGTCGTGCAGGTTACCGAAGCTGGAACGACGCTTTCGTTCGTGGCCGGCCTGGGACAGGGTGCGATCCGCCAGACCTATTCGTTTGCGCCGGGCACCTACGAGGTTGGCCTGAGCATCGAGCAGGAAAACGCGGGATCGTTCGCCACCACCGAAGGCTACGACCTGGTCTGGAACGGCGCCGTCCCATTCTCAGAAGCGCCCAACAATCGTAAGGGAGAGGTGGTCAGCCTTGGAGCCTACGCTCGTAGTGGGGGCGAGGTAGACGGAATTACGCTGACGGGAGAAGAGTTCGAAGAAATGCCGTTTCGGGGTTCCGTGTCGTGGATCGCCGTCAAGAACAAGTATTTTGCAGCCGTGGTCATTCCCGAGGAAGGAGTGGCCCGGAAGGCTGAGCTTATCGGGGAACGCTTCGGTGACCTCGACGCCGGTACCCTGAAGGAATATTACACGGCCAGCCTGTCGATGCCGCCCGCCACGGGCGAGGCCGATACCTTCCGCCTGTACCTGGGGCCGCTTGAGTTTTACCGGATCACGGCCTACAAGGGCCTCGATATCTATGATATGGTGGATTATGGCTGGGACGCCTTCGAGTGGGTTACGCGTCCACTGGCCAAGTTCGTGTTTATCCCGGCCTTCACGCTGCTGAGCAAATTCATCGCCAACTACGGGCTGGTCATCATCATTTTTGCCCTGCTGATCAAGCTGATCCTCTTTCCCCTGACCCGGACGTCCTTCCGGAGTATGGCGCGGATGCGCGAACTCCAACCGAAGATGCAGGAGATCAAGGAGAAGTATGCGGACAACCCGCAGAAGCAGCAGGAAGCGACGATGAAGCTGTATAAGACGACGGGCGTCAACCCCCTTGGAGGGTGCCTCCCGATGGTGCTGCAGTACCCCATCATCATCGCGCTGTGGCAGTTTCTCCAGCAGTCCATCGAAATCCGGCAGCAGAGCTTCTTGTGGTCCACCGACCTCTCGGCCCCGGATATCATCCTCAGTTTGCCCTTCGCGATTCCTCTCTACGGCGATTTTGTGGCCGGCTTTACGTTGCTGATGGGGCTCTCGCTGATCGTTCAGATGCGCGTCCAGGCAACCCCGACCACAGGCGCTCAGGCGAAGATGTTTACCTACATCATGCCGGTGTTCATCTTCGTGATTTTCAACAATTTGCCCTCGGGTCTGAGCCTGTATTATCTCTGTTACAACGTCATCACGGCTGTTCAACAGAAGCTCATCAACAGGTCCATTGAGGCGGAGAAGGAAGAAGCCGGTGCCGGGGGGAAAGGCGGCAAGAAGGGCGGGAGTACCTCCAAAGCCGCAAAACTCCCGAAGAACGGGCGACCAAAAGGCGGAAAGGCCAAGAAGGGCAGCAAGCAGGTGCGCACCCGTTAACGCGCCGGTGTCATAATGCGTATCGCCGATACCATCGCGGCCCTTGCTACGGCCCGGGGCCGGGCCGCCCTCGCCATCGTCCGCGTCTCCGGCTCCGAGGCTGTTTCGCTCGTGGCGGCCTGCTTTCGCGGACGCGATCTCAACATGGTCGATTCGCACACGGCCCAGGTGGGGTTTCTCCTGGCACCCAACGGCACGGAGATCGATCAGGTGGTGGTGACGGTGTTTCGGGCTCCGCGCTCGGCCACGGGCGAAGACGTGGTCGAGATTTCCTGCCACGGTGGCGATTTTGCGTCGGCACTCATCCTGGAGAGCCTGCTTCATCACGGAGCACGGCTGGCCGAACCCGGCGAATTCACGCAGCGAGCCTTTCTCAACGGCAAGATTGATCTGGCCCAGGCTGAAGCCGTCGCCGACCTGATTCACGCATCCTCGTCGCTGGCGCATCGCGTCTCGCTGGCCCATCTTCAGGGCCGCTATTCCGACTGGCTCGGGCGGCTACGGGACGAATTGCTCGAACTCTGCGCGTTCATCGAACTCGAACTCGATTTTTCGGAGGAAGACGTCGAGTTTGCCGATCGGGAGCGATTGGAGCGGTTGCTGGCCCATTCCGAGCGGTTCCTCACGGATCTGCTCGATTCCTACCGCATCGGCGAATTGTTGCGCGACGGCGTTTGTGTCGTCATTGGCGGGCGACCCAACGCCGGCAAATCGACATTGCTCAACGCGCTCGTGGGACGCGACCGGGCCATTGTGAGCCCCACGCCGGGCACCACCCGCGACGAGATCGAAGCCGAGGCCGAAATAGAAGGGCTCCGTTTTCGCTTTGTCGATACGGCGGGCCTGCGCGACACGTCCGACGCCGT
>JBHHWM010000372.1:0-3690 GCA_046756545.1 Rhodothermales bacterium
CGCCGGGATACCTCCGTGGCAGGCGTGCCCGTGAGGGGTACCACGCATCAATGCACCCCTGAAGCACCCATGGCCATCCTCGCTATCCCCGACATCGACCGGGCGCAGCTACCGGCTCTGCTGGAAGGCCCACTATCTCACTACAAACAGATCGTCCTCATCCCCGACCTGGCCGAGGTGCCCACGCTATGGGTCCGCTCACGCGACATTGCCGGGGTACTGGGGCTGGAGATCACGAGCAACCTGCTCGATCCGCTGGCGCGTTTTCTCAAGCGCCTGATGGACCTCGTCCTGGTCCTGATGACCCTGCCGCTGTGGGGTCCCTTCTGCCTGATCATCGCCCTGGCGATCCGCCTCGAAGACCGGAACGCCTCGCTCTATTTCCAGGAGCGCATCGGGAAAAACGGCATCCCGTTCAAGACGATGAAGTTCCGCACGATGATGCCGGATGCTGAACGCGTCCTGAAAGAAAAGCTGGACAGCGACCCGGCCCTGAGGGCCGAATGGAAGGCAAACTTCAAGCTCAGGAAGGACCCCCGCATCACCCGCGTCGGCACCGTGTTGCGGAAGACCTCGCTCGACGAACTGCCCCAGTTGATCAATGTGCTCCGGGGCGAGATGTCGCTCGTCGGACCGCGCCCGCTGCCCGACTATCACCAGCAGCGCCTCTCGACGCGCACGCAGCAGCTTCGCACCCGCCTGCGCCCCGGCCTGACCGGACTGTGGCAGATCTCCGGCCGCAGCGACATCGGCAACGAAGGCTTTGAACGATGGGATGCTTACTACGTGCGCAACTGGTCGGTCTGGCTCGATCTGGTCATCCTATTCCGCACCCTCCGCACCGTCATCAAACGCTCCGGTGCGTATTAATTTTCTCGACGAGTAGACTGCTTACGGTGGGATGAGTCCTCTCTTTTTCAAAGCGCCCGATGTGTCGCAGGCCCTTTCCCGGTCTACCGTACTGCGCACCGGGCTCTTGTTTGGTCCCTCCGTCCTCTTGCTCGTCGTGCTGCGGCTCCTCCAGCACACCCTGCTCAAGACGAGTAGCACCCACGCCATCGGCGACATCCTCCGCGATTCGGCTTCGCTTCCTTTCCTTCTCCTGCTCGTTCTGACGTTCGCGGCGGTATGGCTTTGCCGTTCTCGCCTCAAACCGATCTGGCAAACATCGGGCCTCGTGCTTCTCGTGACCGGTCTGTTTGTAGGAACCCGCCTTGTCGCCCCACCCTGGTACACGGCCTGGCTCACCCCGCAAGCCTTCCAGGTCGTCCGGTGGGATCTTCTGATCCTGCTCTCCCTCGCGCTGTTGTTCCTCCTGGGTTCGGAGGCGCTCCGGGGTCGGCTCCGGACGCTGTTTCTGGGAACGCTCCACGGGCTGATCGTGCTGCTGCTCCTGCTTCCCATCTTCGAGCTGGGAACCATCCTGACCATGGGCTCGCCTCCCGACGGATCGCTCCTTTCCTATACCTTGCTCCATCTGAACGAGTTGGCCCCGGTGCTTGCGAGCGAAATCGGCCCGATGCACCTGGTGATGCTCCTGCTACCCTTTGCGATCACGCTATTGCCTTTGCTGGTCGAGCGCCTGCCCTCGATACGCCGCCGGCTTCAGGCCGGGCCGTCCCGGCCCACCGGCTTTTCATGGCAGGTCGTATGGGCAGCGGCACCCTTGGCGCTCATCCTGGTAGGGCCGCCCTCCGTCGCCTTGCCCCCCACGCATCGCACGATCTCCTACGCCGGAATGACCCGCAGCTTCCTCGAAGACAGCGCGTGGACCCCCGACGACCCCGGCGCGCTCGGCACGCCGCCGTTCGACGCGCGCGCGCTGCGCCTGGTGCCGACAGACCGCTTCGAGCCAATGAACGTGGTCGTCGTCGTGCTGGAATCCTTCCGGGAGCGCTCCGTGACGCCCTACAACCCTGAGCTTGCCACCACGCCGTTTCTGGATTCGCTGGCGCAACGTTCCTTGCTCGTCGAGCACATGTATTCCGTCGTTCCGTACACGAACAAGGCCCTGACGCCCATCTTTTCGGGGATCTACCCGGAACTGAGCCTGGAGGTCGTAGAATCTCGTGCGGGCGGCATCCCCGGCGTGGGGCTTCCCCGCCTGCTTCGACCCTTCGGCTACCGGTCGGCCTTCTTCACCCCGGCCAAGCTATCGTTTGAAGAGAAGGACCAGCTCCTGGACAACCTGGGCTTCGACACGATGCGCGGCGACGGCTTCTATCCGACGAACGGGTTTTTCAAAACCCATTACTTCGGCTACGAAGACCGGATCATGCTGGAGCCCAGCCTGGCGTGGGTGGACGAAATCACCCGCACCGGGCAGCCGTTCTTCCTGGGCTACCTGACCCTGACGGCCCATCATTCCTATCAAACGCCGCCGTCGTTCGAGCGGAAACCGTTCGCGCCCACGGATAAAAAACTAAATCAGTACCTCAACGCCCTGCATTACACGGACGCCTTCTTACGCGACCTGTTCGCGGCCTTCGAGGAACGCGACCTTATCGAATCGACGCTGTTCATCCTCCTCGGCGATCACGGCCAGGCGTTCGGCGAACACGGCCTCCACTTCCACGGCGATATCCTCTGGGACGAGGCGCTCCAGGTACCCGCGCTGCTCTATAACCCCAGGCTCTTCACCGAAAGCGGGCGCATTGAAGGAAACCGCCTGCACACGGATGTCGTGCCCACCGTCGCCGACGCGCTGGGCCTTGCCATCGAGGGAGGGACGCTGCCGGGCTCTTCGCTGCTCCAACCGGCCTCGTCCGGACGCATCCTGTATCACAGCACGCGCCACGGCAACCAGGCCCTCGCCCTGCGGCAAGACTCGCTGAAATTCTTCTACTACAACCGCCGACGGCCCATGCAGGTGTTCAACCTGCGCCAGGACCCCGACGAGCGGCACGACATCGCCCCGCTCCTGCCCCCCGAACAGCTAAAGGCGGCAGAGATGAACCTCCTTCTCTGGCGGAGGGGTGTCCAGCAGATCTACCACGCTCCTGCCTCCCGGACCGCCCCACTGGCTACCCGCTGAGAGGGCGCACGGCAGGAACGGTGCACCTGCTCGAGGAGTTTTACGACCCCGCAGGTTGCACAATGACAACCAAGCAAAAAGATTATACTTAACCCAAGACCGGGTTGTGCATCTTATGTATCACGCTGACGCATAAGACTCAATTTTTTCCGCGCAAAAACGTGCTCCAACTGGAGCAACGCGAATAGCTCTGCAACGAACCTCATGGAAACCAACATTGATCGAACTGGTATTCGCAAGGCAAAGATCGATCAAGTACCAAACGACTTTGCCTATTGGCAGAGCCAATCCTACCAGCAGCGACTGAGCACCCTCGAGCGCATTCGACGCGAATACCACGCCTGGCGCAATGATTCTCAACCCGGATTTCAGAGAGTTTATCGCCTTGTTAAACGCGTATGAGGTGCGGTATCTCATCGTGGGCGGCTATGCGGTGGCTTTGCATGGACATCCTCGCTACTCCAAAGACATCAATATTTGGGTGGAGGGGGAACAGGATAATGCGGAGCGGCTCATGTAGGCGTTAACGGAATTTGGATTCGGGGAAGTGGGGCTGTGCGTAGACGATTTTCTGGAGGTGGATCAGGTCATCCAGTTGGGGTATCCACCAAATCGGATCGACTTGCTGACCAGTTTGCAAGGCGTCGATTTCGGGG
>JBHHWM010000373.1:0-3687 GCA_046756545.1 Rhodothermales bacterium
AGCCGAGGATGACGGAGCCGAGGCCCCACGCGTCTCCCCGGCTGCCGGGGTCGTCGACCGGGGAGGCAAAAAATCGACCGGGACCCTGGGTTTCTGCGTGAACCGCTTGTGCTGATCCACCGGAATCCACTGCGAGGGCAGGCGATAGATGTATCGTCCGAGGCCCCACTGCACGGCGGCCCGGCGCATGGAGGTGGAAAGCCCGCCTTTAACAGCCTCCACGTCGGTGTTCTCGGACCCATCCCATTTCGTCACCCACTCGCTGCCGATGCGGATCGAGAGGCCGCACACCACGCCGCCGCCGGGACCGGGGCGAAACTCGTTCTTCCAGTTTTCCGGCCCGCACACCTCATCGAGCCGGTCCATGATCGCCCGGTTCGTCACGTAAGCGGCGGCGAGCGCCTTGCCTGTTTTTTTGGAAACGGCAATGGGCTTCCAGTCCACGTCGTCTTCGTCGAAAAAGTCTTTCAACCGGTTCAGGTCAATCTGCTGGTTCATGGATATCCTCAACAAGTTGTTTGCGTTGACGTCTCCTTCAACATAGGAGCCCGGACTGACAGCCTTCCGTCATGCGGCAGGACCAGGATGTGACCTCTTTAGATCTGCGCTAGAGCCGCGATAGAGCCTGCTTTTGTTGGGGCACAACGACGGCCCTCGCCCCTGTTGCGTGAGATCAGGTTATATCTTTTCTTAAATTGATGCCCCTCCCCTGACACAATCGCTTTGATTTTTCGACACAGAAGTCTATTTTTTCGAAGGTTACGTGCCAAGAAAGCCGACCTGTTTCGCAACTGGATCAACGGGTCCTGCGTAATCCGAGAAGTAACCAAAAAAGCCAGGCATCATGGACATCGTCTACTGGGTTAGTTTCATTGTAGGAGGCTTCTTTGTACTGCTCTCCATCCTGGGCGGAGGAGACGCCCACGCCGATGCCGACACCGATTTCGACGTGGACCACGACATGGATTTCGACACGGATCACGACGTGGATTTCGACACGGATCATGATGTCGAGTTCGATGCCGACGCGGATGTCGACATTCATGTCGGGTCCGGCGATGTCGATATGTCGCCGGATTTCGTCGACCTCTTTACGATCCGGGCGTTATTCCTCTTTGCCGCCTTCTTCGGTCTCACGGGCGTGTTGCTCTCGTTGACGAATACCGGCGAGCCTCTGACGGGTATCCTGGCCGCCTTGATGGGCATGGTCATCGGGCTCGGCGGCAACTACGTCATCAAGCGCATCGGGTATGCGCACGTGTCCAGCAACGTATCCGCCGTCGATCTGAAAGGCCGAACCGGGCAGGTGATCATTCCTTTCGACGGTGCGGACAAAGGCAAAATCAGCCTGGTGAGCAAGGGACAGCGGCTGCAACTCGTCGCGCGTGCTTTCTCAGAAGTGGACGAACCGTTCGAGCCCGGCGACGAGGTCGTAGTGGTTCGCGTGGATGGAGCCGTCGCAGAAGTCGTCAAGCCGACGTGAGCAGGGCCCGTTCTGATGTCTCTACACTACATCCCGGCACTTGTTTAAATAAGGAGGTACGCATATGCCTATAGACACCATTGTCATCATCTCATCCGTCATCATCGCCGCCATTTTCACGATTTTCGGCATCATTCGGGCCAACCTCAAAATCTGTCAGCCCAACGAGGTGCTCATTTTCAGCGGAAAGAAGCGGCGGCTGGCCGACGGCACGGTCGTGGGCTACCGGACCATCAAGGGCGGACGCGGCTTCCGCATCCCAATCATTGAAAAGGTGGATCGCATACGCCTCAACACGATTCCCGTCGATCTGACGATACAAAACGCCTACGCGAAGGGCGGCATTCCGCTTACCGTACGCGCCATCGCCAACGTCAAGGTGGCCTCGAACGAGGCGGAACTGGCAAACGCGGTGGAACGCCTGCTAGGCAAACCTTTGGGAGAGATCCAGACTATCGCCAAGGAGACGCTCGAAGGCAACCTGCGCGGCGTTCTCGCCTCGTTGACGCCGGAAGAAGTCAACGAGGATCGCCTGAAATTTGCCACCGTACTGGTCAATGAGGCGGACAACGACCTGAGCGCCCTGGGGCTCCAACTCGACACGCTCAAGATCCAGAGCGTCGAGGATGACCGGGGATATCTCGATGCCATCGGGCGGCAGCAGACCGCCCACATTCTCTCCGCCGCAGAAATTGCCGAAGCCGAGAAAAATGAGCAAGCCCGCCTGGCCGAAGCGCGTGCCGATAAATCCATTGTCGGGGCACAGAACGAAGTGCGCATCCTGAAGGCCAAGCTGGCCGCGCAAGCCGAAGCCGAAGAGGCGAAGGTGGCCGTTGCCGCCCATGTGGCCGAGGCCAAAGCCAAGCAAGAACTGGCCGAAGAAGAGATCAAACTGTCGGAGAAGCGGCAGCGCGCCCAGGTGGTCGTGGCGGCTGAGGCGGAACGCCTGGCCAAGGAAGAAATCGCTGTGGGTGAGGCGGCCAAGATTCTGGAAAACGGCAAGGCCGAAGTGGAGGTGTTACGCCAGAAGCTAGAGCTGTGGCAGGAAGCAGGAACGGACGCCGAACGCCTGTTCCTCATTCAGATGTTGCCCGAGATCCTGGCCCAGATCGTCAGCACCGTCGATAACCTGAACATCGACAAGCTCACCGTGGTCGATAGCGGCCAGGGAGGAGCCGGGGTGCCGGCTGTCTTCAATCAGATTGCCGGGGCCACACCGGCGCTCCTCGAAAGCCTGAAAGCATCGACCGGCATCGACATCGCGGGTATGCTCAGCCGCGCCGCCGCTACCCCGATGCAGCCGCCTGCAACAGACGACAAAGACGAATCGGCCACGGCCGGGAATGGGACCTTCTAACACCACGGCACACGCCTATTGCACCGCACGTTGCCGGGAAAAGGGGCGGGCTACACAGCCTGTCCCTTTTCTATTCAAACGAAACGCAGGTCCGGAACCGGTCGTCCCCACCTAACGCCGCCGCTTGCATGAGGATTTCCAGCCCGGATTGTCGCCGGAGCGCCAGTCGAAGCCGTCTCCCGTGATGTTGTAGAATGTGAGCCCGCTGCCCGTCGTCCGGCCGCCCTGACGCATGACCATCGTATCCCCTTCCTGAACCCCTTCCCACACGCCTGACTGATAGCCCGGCATCCTGAAAAAGGTGACCATCCATTTGCCTTTTTGTGGATCGAAGATGCGGAGGTTGGAGGTGGAGAAGGTGGGCGCCCAGTACTTGTCCTGGATCCCGTAGCCGTCCAGGAAATAGTAGGCGTTCCACACGGCGGGAAAAGTGAGCCAGGATCCGTCTTGCCGGCGGATCTGATCGATGCAGTCGAACGCACCGATCATGAAAGCAAACTGGTCCAGTTCGGACGGAGCATTGGGGTTCTTGCGCCCGAACGGATACGCAGCGTTGGGTTCGTAAGTGCCGAAGGCCACGGTGGTGTCCGCATCGGGGGTGGCCTGGGCCATGACGGTAGCTGGAACATAGCTCCATAGCATGGCCCCAAACAGCACCATAGTAAGCCGGGTAACGTGTTTCATACCATTTCGGTCATTGAGTACCATCGCCGGCGAAGAAGGAGGGAGATGCCGCAGAGTATCGTATTCTTCCGGAAGGATCAAGGGGAAAGCGGCGGCATCCGGCACTTTGAAAGAGGCCCAAAAGAAAGGCAGCGCCCCCCCGAAGGAGACCGCTGCCTGTTCA
>JBHHWM010000374.1:0-3679 GCA_046756545.1 Rhodothermales bacterium
TCCGGCGTTAGCGCCCTATTCCACCGTGACGCTTTTGGCCAGGTTGCGGGGCTGATCTACGTGGCAGCCTCGCATCACGGCGATGTGATAGGAGAGCAGTTGCAACGGCACCACGCTCAACAGCGGCGAGAGAAAAGCTTCGGTGTGCGGGATGCGAATCACGTATTCGCATAGCTGGTCGAGATCGCCGTTGCCTTCGTCTGTGATGGCGATGACCGACCCTTTACGCGCCACCACCTCTTCAATATTGGAGACGATCTTGCCATACGTGCCATCCTTCAGCGCGAGCACCACTACCGGCATAAACTGGTCGATGAGGGCGATGGGGCCGTGCTTCATCTCGGCGGCCGGATAGCCCTCGGCGTGGATGTAGGAGATTTCTTTGAGCTTCAGCGCACCTTCCAGGGCCACGGGGAAGTTGTAGCCCCGCCCCATGTAGAGAAAGTTTGACGCGTAACGATACACCTGGGCCATCTGCTTCAACTGACCGTCGAGGGCCAGCACCTGACGAACCTGTTCCGGAATGACGGCGAGCGCCTGCAACGAGGCGCTGAACTCGGCCTCGCTCAAGGTGCGTCCTCGGGCCAGTTCGAGCGCGATCATCGCCAGCACCGTCACCTGTGCGGTGAACGCCTTCGTCGACGCCACCCCGATTTCGGGACCGGCGTGCAGGTACACGCCGGCGTCCGTCTCACGCGCAATCGTCGAGCCCACCACGTTGCAAACACCCAGCACCAGCGCACCCCGCCGCTTCGCCTCACGAACGGCCGCCAGCGTGTCCGCCGTCTCCCCGCTCTGGGAGATCGCCAGGAACACGTCGCCTTCGCGGATAATGGGCTGGCGATAGCGAAACTCGCTGGCATACTCCACCTCAACCGGAATGCGCGCCAACTGCTCAATCAGGTATTCTCCCACGAGGCCGGCGTGCCAGGAGGTGCCGCAGGCCGCGATAAGGATACGCTGTGCCGACCGCATCTGGTCGAGCACTCCCATCAGCCCTCCCAGCTTGATCGTGTTGTGCTCGACGGATACACGCCCGCGCATGCAGTCTTCGAGCGAGGTAGGCTGCTCCAGGATCTCCTTGAGCATAAAGTGCTCGTAGCCGCCTTTCTCGATCTCTTCGAGGTCCCATTCAAGCTGGTGTACCTCCTTGTTGAGCGGCGCGTTGTCGGTCGTCTTTACCTCGTAGCCGGATCGACGAACGATCACCATCTCGCCATCATTGAGGTAGACGACCTGCCGCGTGTGCTCAACGAGCGGCGCGGCATCCGACCCGAGGAAATACTCGTCGTCCCCAACCCCTAAGATGAGCGGGCTGCCGTTGCGCGCCGCGATCAGCAGGTCGGGGTCGTTCGCCGACACCAGCGCAATGCCGTACGTTCCGACGACCTGCGTGAGCGCCTGGCGCACCGCTTCTTCGAGGGGGAGCCCGGTGGTTCGACGCACGTCGTCGATCAGATGAACGAGCGCCTCGGTGTCGGTCTGGCTGCGAAAGGGGTAGCCCTTCTGCTGGAGGCGTTCGCGCAGGGTCGCGTAGTTCTCGATGATGCCGTTGTGCACGAGCGCGAAGTCGTCCGTCCCGTTGGCGTGCGGATGCGCATTACGATCACTCGGAAAGCCGTGCGTGGCCCATCGAGTATGCCCGATGCCGAGCGTACCGGCGATGGGCGCTTTCTCGAAGGATCCGGCCAGATCGCCCACTTTACCGCGTTGCTTCTGGACCTCCAGTCCATCGTCGACGATGGCCAAGCCCGCCGAATCATACCCGCGATACTCGAGCCGTTTCAGCCCTGTGATGAGCAAAGGACCTGCCTGCTGATGACCGATGTAGCCGACGATTCCACACATGGCTCCTTATGAAATTAGTACGTGGACAGGGCAAGGCCCCCCAGTATTATGAAGACCGAGGGTGTGCTTAGTAACGCACCGCTTACCCTCTCGCGTTTCACATGCTGCGTCGCTTTTTGATCGTTCCTCTACCGGGCCGACACCTCTTGCACGCCGCGAACCGTCCGCCCGATGGCCTGGGCAATCAACCGAATCTGCTGCATCATCTCGACGAACTGGTCGAAGAAGAGGGACTGCGGGCCGTCGCTCTTGGCCGAGGCCGGATCGGGATGAACTTCCACCATCAGGCCGTCGGCACCGGCGGCAACAGCGGCACGCGCCATCGGGATGACCTTGTTCCGGAGGCCGGTCCCGTGGCTCGGATCGGCAAACACAGGCAGATGGCTCTTCTTCTTGACCACCGGCACCGCGGAGAGGTCGAGCGTATTGCGCGTGTAGGTCTCGAACGTCCGGATGCCGCGCTCGCACAAAATAACGTGCGGATTGCCCTGCGACATCACGTACTCGGCAGCCATCAACCATTCTTGGATCGTCGCCGACTGGCCGCGTTTCAGGAATACCGGCTTGTCGCTCCGGCCCAATTCCTTGAGCAGGTTGAAGTTCTGCATGTTGCGCGCCCCCACCTGGAACACGTCGGTGTACCGGTAGATCAACTCGATCTGACCGATCTCCATCACCTCGGTGATCACGTTGAGTCCGTAGTGGTCGGCAGCGGTACGCATGTAGCGCAGGCCTTCTTCGCCCAACCCTTGAAAGGCATAGGGCGAGGTGCGCGGTTTGAAGGCCCCTCCTCGCAGAAACGTCGCCCCGTGGGCTGCTACGTGCGCGGCGGTGGCCTCCATCTGCTCCTCGCTCTCCACCGAGCACGGCCCGGCAATGATCACCACCTCGTTGCCGCCCACCGTCACGCCGTTCACGTCGAAGGTGGTGTCTTCCTTTTTCCAGACACGGCTGGCAAACTTGTACGGTTCGGTCACGCGGTGAACGTCGGCCACCCCGTCGAGCACCTTGATGTAGCGCACGTCGAAGTCGGGCTTGACCCCGATGGCCCCGAGGACGGTCTGGCTGACCCCGCTGGACCGATGCACATCGAACCCGTGATCGTTGAGGCGCTGGATGACGTTCTCTATCTGGGCCTCCTCGGCCCCCGGCTGCATGACTACGACCATGATCCTATCCGTTGGTGCATTGCTTTTTTACAGGATGCCGAAGATACGAACGGAGCCAAGTGCTTCAAAAGGCCCGGGGTAATCTCTTCCAAACCTTACCCCTTTAACCGCTCTTACCGGTATCGTTCCAGCGTGAACTTCTCGCCGAGATACTGCTTGCGAACGACGGGATCGGCGGCGAGTTCTTCGGCGGTTCCGTGTGTCATGATCTTGCCTTCGAAGAGCAGGTATGCCCGGTCGGTGATGGCCAGGGTTTCGTGGACGTTGTGATCGGTGATGAGCACCCCGATCCCGCGTCGTTTAAGATCGGCCACGATGGCTTGGATGTCTTCCACAGCGATGGGATCCACTCCGGCGAAGGGTTCGTCGAGGAGGAAGAACCGGGGGCGCATTGCCAGAGCCCGCGCTATTTCGGTGCGCCGCCGTTCGCCACCCGAGAGCATGAATCCCTTGGATCGCCGGACGCGCTCCAGTCCGAACTCTTCGAGCAGCGCTTCCACCCTTTCCGTCCGTTCGCGCTTGCCGGTATGCTGGAATTCGAGGACGGCGTGGAGGTTTTGCTCCACGGTCAAATGTTGAAAAACGGATGCCTCTTGCGCCAGGTAGCCGATGCCTCGCCGGGCGCGTCGGTACATAGGCAGGCGCGTGATGTCGTGCTCGCC
>JBHHWM010000375.1:0-3602 GCA_046756545.1 Rhodothermales bacterium
GGTGCGGCGTCGAGGTTGGTGTGGATGCTGTAGAGCGCGATGCCGGATTCGGCCAGGCGCAGGACCAGTCCGCTGACGAAGCCATCGGCGGTAACGCTGCGCAACGGGGTAAACACGAGCGGGTGGTGGGAGATGATGAGCGTGGCCTTGCGCTGCACGGCCTCTTCGAGGACGGCAGGGGTAAGATCGAGGGCGATGAGCGCGCGTTGAACGATTCGTCGCGCATCGCCTACTTGCAGGCCGACGTTGTCGTAGGACTGCGCCGAGCCGGGCGGTGCCCACGCCTCCAGCGCCTGCGCAATCTCACGAATGGTTGGTGTATCGTCCGTTGTCATCAGTCTTCATACAATCTGAGACGTGGAAGGTGTTTTGAACAGGGGTATGGATGAAACGGCGAGAAGACGATGCTTCCACGTTTCGATTCCTAACGCTCACTTCTTTTCCCGAACGTATCCCCCCTGAGTCTAGTCGCCATTCGAAGCGAGGTCTACCGGCCGTTGGGCCAGTTCGATACCCTCCTTCTCATTGACACGCAGGAGCAGGATACCTCCGACGACGAAGAAAAGGAGGACGGTGGCCATCCCGGCACGAATACCGAAGAGTTCCGTAAATCCGCCAAAAAGGGCGGGACTCAGGAACGCCGTTGCCTTTCCTGAGAAGCCGAAGAAGCCATAGAACTCCGTCTCTTTTGCTGCCGGCACAAAGCGACCCATGAGCGACCGGCTGGCCGACTGGTTAGGACCGAGAAGGATCCCCACGACGATGGCGGCGGCCCAGAACCACATGCGGCTGGTCGTAAGCACAGCGAGGAGGCCTGCACAGAACAGCCCCGCAAGCGTAATCAGAATCGTGGATTTGCCGCCGAGGAAATCGTCCAGGAAACCAAAGGCCAGCGCCCCCAATCCGGCGGCAACGTTGAGTACGATACCGAAGATGATCACGTCGGCAAGTTCAAAATCGAAGACGTTCTGCGCGTAGATCCCTCCGAAAGAAAAAATGGTGATCAGCCCGTCGTTGTAGATCAACCGTGCTACCAGGAATCGAAAGATCTGCCGGTACTGCTGACGGATTTCATGGAAGGTATTGACCAGTTGCCGGTTGGCCTGTCGAAGAACACTCTGGCCTTTTGGCAGCGGAGGGGCTGGTCGATCTTTGACCCATAAAAAGATGGGGATGGCGAACAGGGCAAACCACACCGCTACCAGCAGGTTCGTCGCCCGGATATTGGCTCCGTTCTCCGTCGAAAAACCGAACAACGGCGTCTCGGTCTGGACGAAGGCGAAGAGGGCGATGATCAGGCACAGCAAGCCCCCGATGTAGCCCAGGCCCCAGCCGTACCCCGATACTTTTCCAATCTGATCCTGCGGCGTAATGTCGGGTAGGTAGGCATTGTAAAAGACCATGCCCATCTCGAAGGCGACGTTGGCGACCACGAAGACGGACAGTGCGAAGAATATCTGCCCCGGTTGAGGAAAAAATAACAGGCTGGTGGCGGCAACCCCGACCACCGTTGAGATAAGCAAGAACCGTTTTCGATAGCCTCCCCGGTCGGCGATGGCCCCGACGTAAGGAGAAAGCACGGCCACGATGAGGGCTGTAATCGAGACCGCATTCGACCACCGGGCCGCCCCGAGGTCTTCATCCGGCGCGATGCCTTTGGCGAAATAGGCCGCATAAATGAACGTGACGACGAGCGTCGTGAAGGACGAGTTGGCGAAGTCATAGAACGCCCAGGAAAAGATAACACGCCGGTTATACGTCGGGGAGGATAGCGCCACGAGTATTCCAGGTTGAGGAAAGGAGGGATGGCGTAAGGTAGGAAAAACGAGGCGTTCTTGGAATGGCGAAACCGGGCAACGCCAAAAACATCATGGGATCAAGAAGACATAAAAAAAGAGGACCGCGCAGGCAGCCCTCTCACACACTCCCGGTTGCGATCTCCCTGGCGATCAGCCCATGCAGGTCGTGTAGGTGATAAGCTCTTGCAGGGACAGATCGCGGCGCAGCGTCGAACTCGTGGCGGATGTCGTCGGGTAGCTCCCCGGGCCGCTCCAGTGAAGCCGTTGCTCCAACGACCGCTTCCAACGCTCCATCTCCGGCAACGTGAGCCTGATCTGCCCACCCTCGGTCAAGTAAAAAATGACACCGGAAGCCTCTGCGCTCCATTCGATGCGTTCAACCTGATCGAGCCGTATGTCCTGGACGTATCTCTTTCCCAGTTCCCACCCCGAGAGTTCAATTCTATCGAAAAAGAGACGCGCTTTTGTGAAGAATAACCGGCGGTCCGGTTTCTTAAAGCTGCTGGTGAGCAGCACCACATTATGGGGGAATGAGTACGTATTCATCCTACTCTCCTACGACTACCTGACTGACTCCTCTACTGTCGATACACGCCGTCTCATGGCGATAACCAATGCCGCTACCTATAAAGACGCACGGGACCGTAAAACGTAACCTTCGCATAATATTTGGTATCGTTCGGAAGGGTCGCCTTATTAGCTTTCGTCGAGAGAAAGTTACGGGAGAAGGGCTTCCAGCGTAGAGCAGAAACGGTCGATTTCTTCTTCCGTGTTGAAGTAATGGACGGAAGCGCGGACGAGATCGGGCAGGCGGCGGGCGGCGGCGTCCAGGCGGGTTGAGGCCGGCCCTACAACGGACACATTGATGGATCGATCACGGAGTGTATCTCTGAGGGTTACAGCCTCCATCTGTGCGGTCGAAAAAGTGACAATGCCGCATCTCACGCGACCCAGGTCGTGCACCGTCACACCGGGCAGCCGGCGGAGGTTGTCACGAAGCGCCTCGGCAAGGGAATGGATCCGTTGCCAGATCGCATCGAGGCCCAGGCTGAGGGCATAGTCGACGGCTACCCCGAAGGCGATCTTGGCGGCGATGTTCGCTTCCCAGTTCTCGAACCGGCGAGCATCGGGGCGGACGACGTAGCGGTCGGGGGCGGTCCAGGTGGCGGCATGCAGGTCCAGGAAGGGTGGTTCGAGCGATTCGAGGAGGCGCCGTCGTACGTACAGGAAGCCGATGCCGCGCGGCCCCCGCAGAAACTTGCGGCTGGTCGCCGAGAGCATGTCGGCACCGAGGGCTTCCACGTCGAGGGGCATCTGTCCGGCAGACTGGCACGCGTCGAGCAAGAAAGGTATCCTCACTTCTTTCGCCACGCGACCCACCTCGGCAGCCGGATTTACCAGGCCGCCGTTCGTCGGTACGTGCGTTAGCGCAATCAACTTCACGCGCTCGTCGATGGCCTGCTGAAGGCATTCCACGGAGATCTGTCCGTACTCGTCGTTGGCTATCGGTTCGATAACGGCACCGGTGTGGCGGGCCACGTGCAAGAACGCGATATAATTGCTGGCATAGGAAGCCTGAGACGTGAGGATGCGATCTCCGGGTGCGAAAGGGATCGAATAAAACGCCATGTCCCAGGCGCGGGTCGCATTCTCTACAATAGCCACTTCGTCCCGTCGGCAGTTGAGCAGGCGGGCGACGGCATCATAGGTATGTTCGACGGCTTCTTGGGCTTCTGCGGCGGCTTCATATCCCCCGATGCGGGACTCCAGAAGTACGTGCTCAAGGTAAGCGTCGAGGACAGG
>JBHHWM010000376.1:0-3572 GCA_046756545.1 Rhodothermales bacterium
ATCCCCCGATGCGGGACTCCAGAAGTACGTGCTCAAGGTAAGCGTCGAGGACAGGTTGCGGCATGAGCGACGCACCGGCGTTGTTGAAGTGCAGCACGTGCGTGCAGCCCGGCGTTTCACCCCGAGCGCGCGTGACATCAATAGGCATTGGCAGACGTTAGGATGGCATAGCCGGGGAAGGAGAAGCGAACCTTGATGCATGGAGTACAGGCAGGGGACCTTCTCAAGTCAAAAAATCATCCAGCATCGAGAAGGTGGCGTCAGGCGCTTCCCAGTGCGGCATGAGGCCGGTTGGTATTGTTCGAGGCCGAATATACGCATCATTTTGTAAGACATTCGTCGACAGATCCCCCTCGTTTTGTTCCGATTTCCCGACGGTCTCAGGAAGAAGCATCAGCGTGGGGGTACGCAGGTGACGGTAGGCATGCCTCGCGTGTGCCCCGAGAAAGAGGGATCCGTCGAAATAGCGTCGAGGAGCAAGGTAGGCTCCTCGTATGTGGGTGGTCAGGAAGGCGTAGTTAAGCAGATCTGGCGGGATCTCGGCTCCCTCTCGGAATACCTGCCGGGCATAAAACCGATGGAGCGATTCGCGACGGGCGAAGCGGTAGAAGAAGAGTTCGAAGGCGCCGGTGCCGTGTGCCAGTTCGAGAAGCGCGCGCCGGACAATCGGAGAACGCGGGCCGGAGGCAAGGCTCGTCGGAGCAATCAGGACGAGCTTGCGCGCCAGGACGGGCGTTTCGGCAACGACGGCAGCGGCATATTAGCAGCCCAGCGAAAGGGCGATCAGGTCTGCGGGTTGGTTCACATACTCGCTGAGAAACCGGCGCAACTGGCGCTGGAAGAGGGCAGGTCGGTAGCGCACCGGGGGACGGTCCGACAGGCCGTAGCCGAACCATTCGAGGGCATAGAGAGGCCGAGTCGACGTACGGGCGAAATGGTCGAAGATAGGCTTCGTCTCGTAACTCGACGCCGCTGCGTTGAAGCTGTGCAGCAGGACGAGGGGCACGCCCGTCCCTGTGCGTTCATAAAAGCGTGCGCGACCCTCCATCAATTCCTGGGTGTGTACCGGTGTCTCCAGGGAGGGAGGTAAGGCTTCCGGCGGGGGAAGCGTCGAACGTCGCGCCCAGCGCACGACGGTTCCGGTCAGATACGCTCCGAGGGCTACAGAACCGGTGACGAGGGCCTTGTTGCGATCATCACTCGCTTCGGTCGTCCCTTTCTTCTTAGATGAGGGCAGGATCGAGAGGCTCTGTGAACGGCGTTTGGGCATGCAGTGGTTAGTGCTCAGGTTGGGGATGGTTGGGTCGCTACCCTATACGCCCTCACATGTCGCGGGATCTTTTTCAGAGCGCAGAAACGCAACGATGTTGTACCGAATATTGCCGGGGATATTTCCAGTAATGAAGAGCACAAACACGCTGACTTCCCGCGATTACTTTGCCTGTCACAATTGTACCGCTGCGGTTACCTTATAACGTGCGCATCGCGTTGCAAGGCGATCTCGCAGGACATCAAGAAGCCGGATTATCAAAGGAGGTAGACATCATGTTAATCGGCGTGTTTTCGGACGTTCACGACAACATCGCAACCTTAAAAAAATGCTGGCGCTGTTCGAAGAACGCGGGGTGACGACGCTCATCTTCTGTGGAGATTTCTGCTCCCCGATTCCCGTACGCGAAATGGGTGCTTTTCCCGGAGACATCCACTGTGTGTTCGGTAACGGCGACGGCGACCGGCTCACGATGATGAAAGTGGCTAACACCGTGTCGCCGAATATCACTTTGCATGGTGAGCATGCCGTGCTCGTCTTCGAAGGCGTTGCGGTGGCGGTAACCCACTATCCGTTCTATGCGAAAGCGCTTGCGCAGACAGGGGACTACCAGGCCGTATTCTCGGGTCACACCCATGCACAACACGAGGAACGTCTTGGAGATTGCCTCTGGCTCAACCCCGGTGAGGTGATGGGATGGCAGGGACCCCCCACCTGTGCTCTGTACGACACTAGTACCAATCGCGCGGAAATAATCGAGATCCGGTAACGCTTGTGGAGAACGCTGAAAGACGTAGGCCGGCCTTTTACTACGACCAGTCAGGAGTCATTCCCATACGTCGGGAGGGGGACGAAGTACAGGTGTTGCTCATCACCTCCAGGCGACGTAAGCGTTGGATCATTCCAAAAGGGATCATCGAGCGTGAACTAGGACCGGGTGCCTCAGCGGAGAAAGAGGCCCTGGAGGAAGCCGGTGTGCAGGGGCGCATGACCGCTTCCCCCATAGGCACCTATACGTATCGCAAATGGGGAGGGACGTGTAGGGTGCAGGTCTTCATCCTGGAAGTCGAGGAGATCCTGGGTTCGTGGCGGGAGGGAGCGTTCCGGCAACGACAGTGGATGCGTCTGGAAGAGGCCGCTGCGCTGGTCGATGAATCGGAACTAAAGCACCTCATCCTTGGTGTTCCGGCATTCCTGGCTTCTATCACCCGCTAAGAATCGGACGTACCGAAAAAGGGGAGATCCGCAATGTATCCTATCGCTTTCCGGCGCGTAGCCCGACGGGTGAGGGTACGGGGTCTTCCGGATTTGCGACGTATGGGATATCAAAGGATAGGATCGATGCTCATGGCGCTGCTCCATTTTCCGTTGTCGGTATGGGGGCAAGGAGTGGGGGAGCCTGTTTCCCGAGGAGTTGGTAACGAGTACGTGGTGCTGCTCCATGGGCTGTCGCGGTCGTCCCGGTCGATGAGTACACCGGCAAAGCGGCTCTCGCGTGAAGGATACACGGTCGTCAATGTGGATTATCCCTCCACCGAATATGCTATCGATCACCTGTCCGAGGTTGTGCTGGCCGACGCGCTTCGGAAGTGTTGCAGCGAGGCGGAAGTGATTCATTTCGTCACGCACTCCCTGGGGGGGATTGTCGTTCGTTACTATCTTGAGAAGCATCCCTTGCCGAACCTGGGCCGTGTGGTCATGCTCAGTCCGCCTAATCAGGGCAGTGAACTGGTGGATGCTTTCAAAGATAATCTGTTGTATGAGGTGTGGAACGGGCCGGCCGGTGCTGAACTTGGTACGGATCCGCAAAGTGTTCCCTCGAAACTGGGTCCGGTGGCGTTTGAACTCGGCGTGATCACTGGGAGCACCAGTCTCAACCCGCTCTTATCAAGGATCATCCCCGGTCCTGATGATGGCAAAGTGTCGGTGGCCCGGGCGACGGTGGAGGGGATGAAGGACTTCCGGGTAGTGCCCTACAGCCATACCTTCATCATGGACCGGCGCATCGTGATGGATCACGTCGTCCATTTTTTGCGGATGGGGACGTTCAGGTAGGGAAAAGAGGTTCGAGGTGCCGGGGTGGGCATGTGCAAAAAATACGCGGGCGGCGATTGACGTACGCTACCTGGTGCTCACCTCACAGCTTTCCCACATCACCAAGTACGTTCAATCGCCGCCCGCTCCCAGGTCCTAACTGATGGAGGTACGACACTACTCACACTCGGAATGTACGGTGTATAGAAGCTCTTGGGTATGGGAAGATTCCCTATTGTGGCATCGGGATTATTCGGATACGTTAGAA
>JBHHWM010000377.1:0-3551 GCA_046756545.1 Rhodothermales bacterium
CCGAAAGCGCGTAAGCCGGGCGACATGATTACGATTGTACTGGCCGAACGTACCGCCGCCCAGCGGGAGAGCGAATATGACAACCGTTCGAAGTCGAAAATGGGAGGCGGCAGTGAGATTAGCGGAGGCGAAAAGCTCTCCGGCAAGTTTGCCCTCGATGCCGCCTTCAGCCGCGAGACGAGCAACCGGAATGAAACGGTCCAGAGCGACCTGTTGCAGGGTACCGTCACGGCTACGGTCGTCGGCGTGGATTCGACGGGCAACCTGATCATTCATGGCGAGCGCAAGCTCAACGTCAACGGCGTCACGCACCTGATGAGGGTGTCGGGTACGGTGCGTCCGTTCGACATCCGCCACAACAACACCATCCTTTCTTACCAGGTCGCCAATGCATTTATCGAGTACCGGCGGGATGGGTTTGCGCGCAAATTCATCAGGCCAGGCACGTTCGTCAAAATTGGAGGCATAGCCGTGCTTGCAGCCGCCGTTCTGTTTGCATCTAAATGATCGCGATGAAAAACTCTGCCATATATACCATACTCGTCTGTTTGCTGGTGGTGCTGTTCGTCGCCGCGTTGTTTGTTGTGGCAGCCAGGGCACAGGATACGGGCACAGCACGATTGAAGGATCTCGTCGTCGTGGAAGGTGCGGCTCCGGTGCAACTGACGGGCTACGGCCTCGTCGTCGGGCTTGATCGCACCGGGGACCGGGCACGAGGCCAGCGGGGTGCGCCTTATACCGTGCAAAGCATCGCCAACATGCTGCGCAACTTTGAGATCATCGTCGATCCGGCGGTGCTGGCCTCCCGCAACGTAGCCGCCGTCATGGTTACGGCCACCATGGACCCCTTTAGCGGGCTCGGCAGCACGCTCGATGTAACCGTTTCGTCCCTGGGTGATGCACGCTCGCTGTCCGGGGGCATCTTGCTTCAGACGCCGCTGGTGAATCCCATCACGGGCCAGATGTATGCCATGGCGCAGGGAGCCGTGTCCACGAGTTCGGTGCTGGCGGCCAGCTCGGGGTCGAGTGTCAAGGTCAATCATTCGAACACGGGTCGCGTCCCGAACGGGGCGGTCGTAATGGTGGCATTGGGGCAGAAGCTGAACGAGCAGAACGTGGGCCTTGTCTTGAAGCGCCCTGATTTTACCAACGCCTCACGGATCGTCGATGCGATCAACGCGGCCTTTCCGGATGCCGCTACGGTGGAGCACGCCGGGTTGGTCCGGGTAGCCGTTCCTGCCGGCACGGACGGGCCGAACCGCTTGATGGCGGCTCTCGAAGAACTCACCCTGTTCGTGGACGTCCCGGCGCGCATCGTCATCAACGAACGCACAGGCACCATTGTAGCCGGTGGCAACGTGCGGATCGGGGAGGTGATGGTTACCTATGGTAGCCTCATCGTCTCGACGCAGACCGATCCTTTCGTTTCTCAACCCGGAGCACTCTCGCAGGGGCAGACGGTGGCGGGTACGGTAGGTTCGGCCAACATCACCGAAGAAGGATCCCGGTCGGTCGTGTTGTCGGCGAACACCGATGTCAATGAACTGGCCGCCGCGCTCAATGAACTGGGCCTGACGGCGCGAGACATCATTGCCATTTTCCAGGCCATCAAGCGTGCGGGAGCGTTGCAGGGCGAACTCATCATCCTCTAGCCGGAGCAGCTACCATGAACGTCAACGGAGTCGGCCCCACGGGAGGGATCAACGCTGGGCACCTGAACCAGCGTCGAGCCAGGACGCCCGAAGAGGCAGCCAGGCAATTCGAGGAAATCCTGGTGCGCCAACTCGTCGAATCGATGACCGACGGCATGTTTGAGTCCAACCTGTCGGGTGAAGACGGGCCGGGGTGGGTCAAGAGCCAGGGTGAAGCACAGCAAGACGTGTTCACCGATGTCTTGACGCAGCGCCTGGTCGAGAGCGGCGTGTTCAAGATTTCTGATCTCTTACTGCGCCAGTGGACGAAACAGGTGCCGGAGAGCGAGCAGGCCGCGCCCAAGCCCGGAGGGGCTGTATCCATCGAGGCATCACAACCGATAGCCATACCGCGAGAAGACCAATGAATGCATCATTTTCCAGCCCGGAGTCCAATGGATCCGCGGCGCTCGTGCAATCACTGATCGAGACGTTGCAGCAAGAACAGGCGGCTCTGAATGCATTGGGAATGCAGTTCGGACGTCAACTGGATGCGCTCCGCGAACAGCAGCAAGAAGAGCACGAACGGGCGATGCACGAGGCGAATCATTCCGTCAACGCGCTGGGCCGGCTGCGGACCAAGCGGGAGCGTCAGATGCGGTTGCTCGGTCGCGTGATGAAGATGGATGGGGAGGATGCCTCCCTTCAGCAACTGGCTGCGGCGATGGATGCTCACGCAGATACGGATTCATTAGGGCAGCGGCTTTTAGAAGCTCGCGCCGCCGTACATGACCAGGCCCAGAAGACGCGGCACATCTGCGAGCAGCTTGACTTTGCCCTGCAGTACGCCGTCAGCCTGGGTCGAGAGATGCTGCAAGTGATTCAAAACCTTGACGTGCCGCCGCCTCCCTGCGTCTACACGTCAACCGGAACAACCTCTCGATCAACTACCGGTCGTTCCCTCGTCAACCGGGTCGGATAACAGAAAGAGAGCGGTACCATGAGTATCAACCAGTTAATCGACATCACGCGCCGGTCCTTTCGGAGCCTGAACGGGGCGATGAACACGGTCAGCCAGAACATAGCCAACGTCAACACCGAAGGCTATTCTCGCCGCCGTGTTACCTTGCAGGCCGATTCGCTGGTCTCGCCCGGTATCATCACGCAGACACCGCCGGGAACGGCCACCGGGGCCGGCGTGTCCATTGGGGCCTATGAACGGATGCGCGACGGGTTGCTGGCCGCTTCGACCTACGATGCCAGCACCGGGCTGGGATCGGCTCAGGAAGAACAACGGCTCCTCGGCGCGCTCGAAGGCATCTTTCCTATCGGCGACGGATCCCTGAGCGACCAGTTGAACGATTTCTGGGATGCCTGGGCGACCCTGGCCGATCATCCTACCGATAACGGCGTGCGGATGGCGCTCCGTAGCCACGCTCAAAGTCTGACGACCACGTTTAATCGTACGGACGAAGCGCTTTCGTTACTGGAGCAGGGCACCGAGGAAGTGCTGGTTGCAAGCGTTGACGAGGTAAACGGTCTCTTTAATAAGATCGCTGAACTCAACAACACGGTTCAATCTGCCCGTTTTCAGGGCTCCCCGGATCTGGTGGCCGAAGACGAACGCGATCAACTGGTTAAAGACCTTGCGGCGTTGCTCCCGGTTCGGGTTCAAGAAGATCGAGAAATCGGCTATTCCGTCCTCGTGAACGGCATGACCGTCGTCCAAGGGGATCATGTGGTAGAATTGAACCTCGACCGGTCGGGTGGTACTCCTCGCATCGTGTACGGCGACACGCAGGTCGAATTTAACCCTCCGCAGGGGAGCGACGGGAAGCTGGGTGCCCTCCTGCGCATGGTCACCGATACGCTGCCCGGCACGCGCAGCTCTCTCGACACGATGGCCAACGCCCTGGTTAC
>JBHHWM010000378.1:0-3539 GCA_046756545.1 Rhodothermales bacterium
TTTTTACGTTGCTGATTATGATAGACAGGTGGTTCTGGTATTCAACCCAGATGGTACCTTCAAAGATGAATTTAGAGCATCCAATCCGGACAATAATTCTTTCTGGTATCCGAGCGGCATTGCGGTAGATGATGCCGGCACAATCTACGTTACTGATGTAGTCTGGTCTCGCGTTTTTGTACTAGGTCCAGACGGCACCCTGAAGCGTACCATCGGCACCGGAGGCACAGGCGAGGGGCAGTTCGACACTCCGAATGCCATTACAGTAGCCTCCAACGGCGACATTATCGTGGTCGATGCAGGCAATGATCGCATCCAGGTATTCAATCCAGATGGTTCGTTCCAGCGTGCCTTCGGCACCAAAGGCAGAGGCGAGGGGCAGTTCTTTACTCCGGTTGGCATCGCAGTAGACAACGCTGGCAACTTTTACGTGGTGGAAAGGGACCGTAGTATCGTTCAGAAATTCGACTCCATGGGCAACTACCTGGCCACGGTCGGCTCGTCCGGTCTCACTCCGGGGAGTTTCTCTAAGCCGAGCGGCATCACGGAAAAGAAAAGCAAAACAGGCACCGAGAGCGAAGTTGTCGTTGCTGACAAGGGGTATGGCCGCGTGCAAGTCTTCGACTCGGTGGGCGTTTACCTCGACGAGTTCGGCGCGTACGGCTCGGAAGACGGGAAGTTTGATACGCCGTTGAGCGTCGAGTTCTTCAATTTCGTTGGTTCCGGCAAAGCGGTGGCCGGCTCAGATAGCACAGCCAGCTTCGGCGACCTGCTCGTGGCCGATGCCGGCAACAACCGCATCCAGGTCTTCGACCCCGATTACAACGTCAAGTTCACCTTCGGGGAGTTAGGCTCCGACCCCGGTCAGTTGTTCATCCCCTTCGGTATCGCCGTAGACCCCGCCGGACGCATCCTCGTGGCCGATGCTCTCAACAACCGGGTGCAGGTCTTCGACTCGACGGGCGTCTACCTGTTCGCCTTCGGGGAGTTAGGCTCCGGTCCCGGCGAGTTTACGTTTCCGAGCGGTCTGACGGTAAGCTGGGACGGGTGGATCTACGTCGTTGATCGGTATAATCACCGGGTGCAGGTCTTCGACGCCGAGGGTGTCTTTCTTTTCACCTTCGGCTCGTTCGGTGAGGGGGACGGGCAGTTCAACGAGCCCCTCGACGTGGCCGTGGACGACGACGGCAGGATCTACGTCACCGACAGTCAGAATCATCGCGTGCAGGTCTTCGCATATGTCAGCACGGGTGTAGAGCACGTTTCGAGCGAGATCCCGGAGGCGTTTCATCTGGCGCAGAACTATCCCAACCCGTTCAACCCGGCCACCACGATAGAATTCGCGCTACCGAGCCGGTCGCAGGTAGGGCTGCGGGTCTTTGACGTCCTGGGGCGCGAAGTGGCGGTGCTGGTGGAGGAGACCTTACTCCCTGGCGCGTATCAGGTGGAGTTTGCGGCGGTGGGGTTGCCGAGCGGGGTGTACCTGTACCGTTTGGAGACGCCCGCCGGCAGCTTCGTGCAGACGATGCAATTGGTGAAGTAGGTCCGGCTCGCGTGAGTTTGTCATCACTGCCCCTCCCTATTCACCTTGATCAGGAAAAGGTCAAGGTCTCCCGTGCTGCCTTCGGTCGCCGTGCAGGGCCTCAAGGTGGTTTCCGGGAGGAACGCGGAGATCACTGAGGGTTTCAGCGGAGTCGAGTTGGTCAAGTTTACGGTGAGCGACCCTCCACAGGTTTTGAGGAAGTTTTCTTCGGGCCTGGCGACTGGAGACTTGAAGATGTCGTGGGTACCCTGGTCGAAGAAAGACTGAATCATGGTGACACGGTATCACGGGTACCATGCTACAATAAGGCAAGCAAAGGGACGGTTTCCTAGACGTTCTGCTCAGTAACTGCAATACCGTCGAAGAAATCGAGACAAGAGGAAAAACGTAGCTCTGCTCTCTTGACAAGTAGCAAGTAGTGACGCCCCACCCCGCCCGTGTCAACGTCGCCCCGGCCAGGTTGCGTGCCGGCCCGCTTGCGTCCTCCACGGTAGAAGTGCTACTTTTCATCGCCTGCGACGCCGGGTGTCGCTCTCATTCATCGCCAAACCGTGGAGGCTCTTATGCATCGTCCGTTCCTGGTGCTGGTTCTGCTGCTCGTCGTTCTCGTGGCCGCCGTCGTCGATGACCTGCCGATGCTCGGTTTCAGCAAAGAAGGAGCCGCGCAGCAACGCGCCCTGGAGGCCCGGTACGACGGGTTGCTCGCGAAAGAGAACCTGGATCGGTGGATGCAACGGATGGTGGCGCAGCCGCAGCACGTAGGCTCGCCCTATGCCCTGGAAAACGCCGAATTCATGGTCTCGTTGTTTCGGTCGTGGGGCTACGAGGCCGAAATCGAGGAATTCCAGGTGCTGTTCCCGACGCCGACGGTCCGCGTGGTCGAACTGGTCGAACCACGGTCTTTTTCGGCGCAACTGCGCGAGCCGACCCTGGCCGAAGACGCTACCTCGACGATCCTCGAAAACCGGCTGCCCGGCTACAATGCCTACTCCGCCGACGGCGACGTGACCGCCGAACTCGTCTACGTCAACCAGGGCATCCCTCGCGATTACGAAGAACTGGAAAGGCTGGGCATCGATGTCGAAGGAAAGATCGTCTTGGCGCGCTATGGCGGGTCGTGGCGCGGCATCAAGCCCAAGGTGGCGGCCGAGCACGGCGCGGTCGGCTGCATCCTCTACTCCGATCCCCGCGACGACGGGTACTTCCGGGGCGACGTGTATCCGAAGGGGCCGTTTCGGATGGAGTACGGCGTGCAGCGCGGTTCCGTCCTCGACATGCCGCTCTATCCTGGTGATCCTCTGACGCCCGGTGTAGGCGCTACGGCGGAGGCCGAACGTCTGTCCCGCGACGAAGCGCCCACCCTCATGAAGATTCCCGTGCTGCCCATCTCCTACGCCGATGCATTGCCGTTGCTTCAGGCGCTGGAAGGGCCGGTAGCGCCGCCGTCGTGGCGCGGCGCGCTTCCGCTTACCTACCACGTGGGGCCCGGCCCGGCGAAGGTGCATCTCAAGCTGGCGTTCGACTGGCAGCTTACCCCGGCCTACAACGTCGTCGCCCGGGTTCGCGGTGCCGAGTATCCCGATGAATGGATCGTTCGGGGCAATCACCGGGACGGGTGGGTCTTCGGCGCGGCGGATCCGATCAGCGGGATGGTGGCCCTGATGGAAGAGGCCCGCGCCCTCGGCGCGTTGATGAAGACCGGCTGGCGGCCCAAACGGACGATTGTGTATGCAGGCTGGGACGCCGAAGAACCCGGCCTGCTCGGCTCAACGGAATGGGCCGAAGCGCACGCCGACGAACTCCGGGAAAAGGCGGTCGTCTACATCAACACCGACGGCAACGGACGCGGCTTCCTCCGCATGGGCGGGTCGCACACGCTGGAGAAGTTCATCAACGAAGTAGCCCGCGACGTCGAAGATCCGCAAACGGGCGTCAGCGTGTTCGAACGGGCACGCGCCCTGCGGCGGGTCAACGGCGACAGGGAAGCCGGGACGCG
>JBHHWM010000379.1:0-3537 GCA_046756545.1 Rhodothermales bacterium
CATCAGACGCGGATCGTAGCCGCGACCACACATAGCGTAGTTTCCTGCTCCGTACGAATTTCCAACAACTACTGTGAACTTGGGCACGACCGAGTTGGCGACGGCATTGACCATCTTGGCTCCGTCTTTGATGATCCCGCCGTGCTCGGCGCGCCGTCCTACCATGAAGCCCGTTACGTCCTGGATGAAAACCAGGGGGATGCGCTTCTGGTTGCAGTTCATGATGAAGCGGGCCGCCTTATCCGCCGCGTCGGAATAAATGACGCCGCCCACCTGCATCTCGCCCGACCTGGCCCGAACCACCTTGCGTTGATTGGCTACGATGCCGATGCTCCACCCGTCGATGCGGGCATAGCCGGTCAGGAGCGTCTGGCCGTAGCCCGGTTTATACTCCGTCCATGAATCGCGGTCGAGGATGCGGGCCAGGACGTCGTGCATGTCGTAGGGCTGGCTGCCGCCGGTCGGCATGATCCCGTAGATTTCTTCGGGGGCAAACGCAGGCTCTCGCGGTTCGTCCCGGTTGAAATCGGCCCGTTTCCGTGGCCCGAAGTGGGAAACGAGATCGCGAATCGTTCTCAGGCACGTCTCGTCGTCGGGCACCTTGTAATCCGTCACGCCCGAAATCTCTGAATGCGTCGTAGCCCCGCCCAGCGTTTCGGTATCGATCTCTTCACCGATGGCGGCCTTGACCAGAAACGGTCCGGCCAGGAAGACCGAGCCCGTCCCATCGACAATCAGGGCCTCGTCACTCATGATCGGCAGATAGGCTCCCCCGGCCACACAGCTTCCCATAATGGCGGCTATCTGTGGGATACCTCTGCTCGAAAGGACGGCATTGTTCCGGAAGATGCGACCAAAGTGTTCTTTGTCCGGGAAGATTTCGGCCTGCCTTGGCAGGTACACCCCTGCCGAATCCACGAGATAGATGATAGGCACATGATTCTCCAGGGCGATCTCCTGGGCACGCAAGTTTTTCTTGGCCGTGATCGGAAACCAGGCCCCGGCCTTCACCGTGGCGTCGTTGGCTACAATCAGGCACAGGCGTCCGCTTACCTTGCCGAGCCCCATGACCGTTCCCCCGGCCGGGCACCCCCCCTCCTCTTCATACATACCGTAGCCTGCATACAGGCCCATTTCCATAAAGTCATCGGGCGTATCCAGCAAGCCGGCGATGCGCTCCCGAGCCGTGAGCTTTCCCCGTTGGTGCTCGCGCTCAATGCGCTTAGCACCGCCTCCTTGCTTGATCTCTCCGGCCCGCTCGTTCATCCGGTCCAACAGCTCCCGATAACGCGCCGCTCGCTCCTGATAGGACTGCGACTCCTGGGAGACTTCAGTCCCCAGTGATTCCGTATGTATTGTTTCTTCCATTGCAAGGAGTTGATTACCCAACAGTGCTTACACAGCGCGCACTGACGCTGCAAACCGCTGGAAAGGTACCGTACTCGAAAGGCAAAAAAAAGCCCGGCCAGGTAGGCCGGGATTATTGAGAAACCATCGAGAGACTCGAAGAAGAGTCGAAAACAGCCGGAGCGCGCTAGATGATAGCGCTGATCTTTTGAAAGATCTGGACGCGGGGCTCACCGGTTTTTTCGTGGATGAGGTTGACCATCTTGTTCATGTCACCGCGGGCTTTCTTCATTTCCTTATCTCCGAACTCCGCTTCACTCCAGATAGACTCGATCTGCTCTTTAACCTGTCGCCAGCTCTCGTTCATGCGTTGAGTAGCCATGCCTTGCATCCTCCATAAGATCGTTTCAAACGCAACGAATACCTTTACAATATACGAAATCTCCGGCATCTTGTTTTTAGCAATGTCAAATGCAAGTGAAGCATCGTCGAAATTAACGCTTCTGAGAAATGATTCTGGTTTTTCTTCTCAAGTAATTATGATTTCATGGCCAACAAGCTCCATGTTGAGTCCGGCAGCTAACAGGTACAACAGGGCCTATCCTCGCCGGGCGGCAAGCCATGATTAGAGAGCGGTCCGAAGTTTTTCCCAGAACATAAGCACCAGCAAAACGAACCAGATCAGGTGCCCGATCCCGATTCCGATGGCTACCTGCTTCTGGTAGCCCTTGGCGTCGTCCCCCTGGGCAATGGCATCGCGTAGTTTCTTCCACCCCGGCTGTATCAACCCATACTGAAGCGCCACCAGTACGACGATGAGCAACATGGCGGCATGAAACTCTCCTCCGTACCGTGCTGTGCGGCTCCCCAGCACAAACGTGACGAAGGCAAAGACCAGTGTCAGGACGATGAAGAAGCCCATGAACCGGATGGCCCGCCGGGCATCGTCGGCTAGGACGAGGGCCGCTTCGCGCTCGAGGGAATTGACGCTGCGTGCCTGGATAGCAAGCCGGAGCCCCATTCCGAACCAGGCCGCCGCCGCGATGATATGCAAGATGGTGAAAACGTGCTGGAGGAGAGTTACCATAGTGATCTCGATGTGCTGATGAGGAATACGCCGAAACGTTGTCCCCATGCACCGGCTGGGGAACGGCTATGACACCAGCCAAAACAAGGTGATCCGCTATGAAATCGCAAGTCCTCGGCTCATGGAATACAAGAGGTTTACGATTAATTCCTACTTGTCGTGAAAGGCCCCTTCCTCAGCTTTCCCTCCTTGCGCCACGCTGCCTTGTATTGCCAGGTACTGTATCAACTTGCGTTTGGCGACGGGAAAGATCGTTTGATCGAACGGAAAATCGAGATCGGTAGCAAAAAAGTAGGTAGCGGGATTAGGCAAGGCGCGGTTTTCAGCGAGCAATTCCAACTTGATGCTCTGCGGAGAACGATGGACGCCGTATCGCGGAATACTCTTGATGTGGGTCGTTTTGAGGGTACGATAGCGTTCGTCCGTACACGTGAAGACGGAGAGGCTGTACTGGAGCACATGGGTCTGGTGCTGCCTCGAATCCGGCATGATCAGGTATCCCTCCTCCACATACGACGGCAAGATGCCCACCTCTTCCATGTGTATGTTCTCTTCGACAAACTCGAAGACCATCCGGCCTTCATCAACGGTATTCCGGACGTGAGGCAGTGACCAGCGAATGAGATCCTCGACGATAGCCATCCGATCTGATCCCAGTTCCGGCTTTTCGTAGATGAGAGTGTTTGTTCCAGGGTCCAGCCCTTTGGCGATGCCTGGAATGGCTTCCCGCAGTCCTACCAACTGCCGAATGATCGAGGTAAGTGAATCGTAGAGCTTTATCAGATCCCCCAGATGAGGGTAGATAATGTTCCGCGAAAACGCCTGCCGAACGTGCTGGAGCCCGCTCAGAATCCGATACTGTGCTCCTTCGAAATCCTCGCTCGCTCGCATGAAATGGTCGAGATGCAAGCCGATCATCTCCTTATACCGTTTACTAGCAAAACCTGGACTGGATACTCTATTGGTTTCGTTTGAAAAGACGCAATCTTTAAACCAAGTTCGCGATATGATGCCTTCATTGGCCCTGATCGGTACGACACAGCAACTGAATGGTGAAGCATGTCTATTGGACGGAAATACCTGCCGGACAACCCATCCCTAAT
>JBHHWM010000380.1:0-3533 GCA_046756545.1 Rhodothermales bacterium
CCCACGACGGCGTTCCCCGACACCGTTTCCAGGGCGAAGCCGTGAAAGTTTTCAGCGAAGAAAGCGCTGGACAGCGTGGTGTCGCGGTCCGTCACCCATGGCTCGGGTAACGGAACATCGACAAGCGTATCCGACGGAGTAAAAGAAAACGAAGTAACAAAACTGCCGGTCGGGAGGGTCGTATCGGCCCGTGCGCCATCCGGCGACCAGATTTCGATCAGGTCGGTCAAGTTCAATGTTACCGCATTCGTTGTATCGCCATAGGCGTAATTGGGAATCAGACGGAGCGCAGCCCCCAGGATGGTTGGGCTGCCGGTCGTGTCGAAGGTGGAAAGAAAATCGACGTATCCGGTGGCCGTGATATCACCGAACATCGGATCATTGACCTGGCCGGTCAACACGCGGGATCCCACCCCGGAGAGGATGTTCTGCCCCGTAATATCGTTCATGGGGGTTTCGTCGAAAAAAGTGGGCGAGAGTGCCCGAACCACCGGTTCGCCTCCTTCTTCAATTAATCCAACGCCGACGCCGGAAGGATCGTCGCACGCTGCGAAGGACAGCAGCAAGAATCCAAACAACAGAAGCGGTACAAAGCGTGTGCGAGTCATAGGTCAGGGTGTTACGGCGCGAAGTTTCTATGCGGAACAGAGTTGGGGTGGAGCGGGGAATGGTCTTTCTGATCTGTAAATGATCAGGTGGGTAAACGCGTTCCGAAGGGCAAATCGTATGTCCCTCGTTGGAGGCATAGTAAAAACCCCACGCGACGTAGTGTCGATGGGGTTTTCATGCGGCTACTGCTAATGCCCAACGCGGAGCGAGGTTTCCGACAGCGGAAAGTTATACGGGTACGGTGTTGAGCACCTGATCGTAGAGGGTAATCGCTTGTTGCGTCATTTCCTCGATCTCGGTGCTGAAGTGGACGGCATCGACCGACGGGGGTACCAGGGAGGGAGGAAACACCTGCGCATCGGCGTATTTCAGGCCGATTTCGCTTAGCTCCAGCCCTGTAGCCTCGCCGTTCGCCGACAGGTTCATCGTATCGATCAGGTCGTGGGTGAGCCGGGCGTCGGCATCGACGCCGTCGGGGGTGTAGATGATCTTGGTATCTTCGAAAAGCTCCTCTCCTGCATACTCGGTCTGGAGCAACAGGGGAAGCAATCCGCTGATCCATCCAAAGGCGTGGACGACATCAGGCTTCCAACTGAGTTTCCGCAGCGTCTCGATGACGGAGCGGGCAAAGAAAAGGGCGCGTTTTGCGTTGTCTTCGAACAGTTGTCCTTGCTTGTCGGTATGGAGTCCCTTCCGTTTGAAGAAGTGGATATTGTCCATAAAGTAGACTTGCAGACGGATTCCGGGGATTGAAGCTACTTTCACTTTCAGGGTTTCCGTCTCGTCGCCCATGGGGATGTTGGTGCCCGAGAGCCGGATGACTTCGTGCAGACGATTCTTCCGCTCGTTGATGGTCCCATAACGCGGCATCATTATGCGCATTTCGAAGTCGCCCTTTTCCTGAAGCTGTTCCGGCAGCGTACGCACCAACATTGCCGTATCAGATACTTTCGCGAAAGGTTCGACCTCTCCAGCGACAAAGAGAATCCTCGTTGAATGTGTCATACTTCCTCGAAATTGGTTGATGGGAGTGGCCATAGAACGATCTCACACATAAAAGGCAGGGGGTAGCAACGGCTTCATGCGGGCTTGCCTGCTATCGTGAGTAGCGTTGCTGGGCCTGGCGAA
The DNA here is from genome assembly GCA_046756545.1 of Rhodothermales bacterium. Classification (GTDB taxonomy): domain Bacteria; phylum Bacteroidota; class Rhodothermia; order Rhodothermales; family JBHHWM01; genus JBHHWM01. The sequence goes on from JBHHWM010000380.1 coordinate 1,738, forward strand.
GAAAGCAATGAAATGGCTCTAACAGCTTGTAAATATAAGAAAAGTGACAGGAGCGGACAAGCAGGTGCTCCGGTGTACTTTGTCCGTTTTCTGCGAAAAAGGGCGAAAAACGTTACTTTTATGGAAGATAGGGCCTTCTCCATCTTCCTCGATACGCTCGGCGGCTACGTGTCTTGGGCAGGAAATCCGTCTCTCTGAGCAGGCCGGGTTACTCTTTATCGAAATAGGCTTCCAGGTAGAATTTGTCCTTCAAGTAGCGCTGCTGCCAGCCGGGATTCGCCCGGTCGAGGAGCAACGCTTCGGCGGCACCCAACGGATAAAAGGTAACCCGCTGCATGCGGCCGAGCGAACCCTCCTGGAGTTCGGTGATGAGGGTATTAAAGAGGGTCTGTGCCGTCTCGTCGAAGGGAACATAGTCTTCCAGTTTGCGGAAGGCACCTGTTGGCTCATAGTGGGCGGCGGCTAGGGCTACCTTGTATTCGGTGTACCGTGCGACCCCTTCCTGCCACAGTTGGAAGGAGAGATACCGGTAATCATCCTTCGGCAGAAGGTCGCGAAGCTGATGCTTGGCCTGTCGGTAGCTGTTGACTTTCTCCGCAAATGCAGGATTGTGTGGGGCCTGTAGCGCTTCCAGGGCCGCTCGTTGCAGCGTATCGAACTGCTCGACGACAGCTGCTGAGTCATAAGGAAAAGGATAATTCAGCATCCACATCCCCGATTCGTCACCGCCGGCGAGATCGAGAGCCTCGACAGCAGGGTAGTAATCCGGCTCCGAAAGTTGAAGCTGGTGAAAGTGCTCATGCAGCAGGGTGACGACCCAGTGGGTCGATGAACGGCCCGTGTTTTCAGGCTGTCCCACAACCACGGTAGGTACGCCGTTATCGGCAGGGAAGGTGGCCAGGAGATTGGGCGAAAAGACGCGCTTGCGAACGAACACATCACTCTGAAGCAGCGAATCAAAAGCCGCCCTTGTAAACTGATCGGAAGGAGAAGGATGACGGATAAGAAATTCCTGGTCGGGGGTGACGAGCAAGACGGCGAAAGGAACCTGTCCCCATCCCGTCCACACGTCCTCTTGAACGGCATCGGCCAGGCGGAATGCTTCGGCTATCCGGATGCGGTCGTCGGGGTGCAGGGTAGGGTGTTGTGCCGTTGAACCGGAGACGGCAAAAGAGAGGAGGATGGCGAGGAGGAGGAATCGTCTAACCATGGGAGCAGGCAGCGGTGGGTGAGGGAATACATGCTTCATAACGCCCTGCATCCTGTTTTTATTGCTCGGCAGCCGAGACGGATCCGGGACTTATTCGTCCGCCGGGGTCTCCAAAAATCTGTTCATTGCTTCAGAAGTGACAGTGAGCGAGTCCCCGCTTTTCGAGGTACTGCTGGTGATACTCTTCCGCACGATAAAACGTGGTGGCCGGTGTGATCTCTGTGACAATGGCGTTCGGGAAGCGGCCACTACTATCGAGGTGGTCTTTGGAGGCTTGTGCGGCAGCTTGCTGTTCCGGTGTGTGGAAAAAAATAGCGGACCGGTACTGGGTACCGATGTCGGGTCCCTGGCGATTCGGCGTTGTGGGGTTGTGGTTCGTCCAGAATACATCCAGCAGATCTTCATAAGAAACTACGCTGGGGTCGAAGATGACTTCGACGACTTCGGCGTGTCCGGTAGTGTCGCTGCACACGTCACGATACGTGGGGTTTTCCAACGATCCCCCCATGTAGCCGACACTCGTTTCCAGAAGGCCTGCTACGCGCCTGAAAGCGGCTTCGATGCCCCAGAAGCACCCCGCGCCGAA
>JBHHWM010000381.1:0-3516 GCA_046756545.1 Rhodothermales bacterium
CTCGTCGGTATGATCCTTCCGTTCCTGAGTGTCGGCCTCGCCCCGGCACAACCTTCCAGCAGCACGACTTCGCCCTTCGACCTGCAAGGCCATCGGGGGGCGCGCGGCTTGCGGCCCGAGAATACCATCCCGGCCTTCCTGCACGCCCTCGAACTGGGCGTGACGACGCTGGAGATGGACGTGGTGATCGCCAAGGATGGGACGGTGGTCGTCTCGCACGAACCGTGGTTCTCAGGCACGATCTGCTCGTTGCCCTCCGGAGAACCGGTGCCCATCGACCGGCACAAAGAGTATCGTATCTTCGAGATGACCTACGATGAAGTGGCCCGGTTCGACTGCGGCAGCCGGGGACACTTCCGCTTTCCTCGCCAGCAGAGGATGAAGGCGGCCAAGCCCCGCCTGCGCGACGTGATCGAAGCCGCCGAGACCTACGTCCGCAAACACCGCCGCCCGCCTGTCCAGTACAACATTGAAACCAAGTCGCGCCCGGAATGGGACGGCGTCTTCCACCCCGACCCGGTCACGTTCACCCTGGGGCTCTACGACGTACTCCTGCAAACCGGCGTAAAAGACCGCACCACGCTTCAGTCGTTCGACGTCCGGACGTTGCAGGCAGCGCGGCGGGCTGATCAGGCGTGGCGTCTTGCCCTGCTGGTGGATGCCGAGAACGACCTCGGCCTCGCCGCTAATATCGAAACCCTCGGCTTTACGCCTCACATCTACAGTCCCCACTACCGCCTCGTCGATGAAGCCTTGCTCCGGGAAGCCCACACACACAGCATGCTCGTCATTCCATGGACGGTCAACACCCTGGAAGAGATGCAGCGCCTCAAAGCCCTAGGCGTGGACGGCCTGATCACCGACTACCCGGACATCGGCGTCACGTTGCTGGAGAACAAATGAATTTGCGGTGCACTTTGCACCCCAATGTCACAGAGACCTCGCCGATACGGTAAAACGTGATCCCTGATGTTACGTTGCTCCCCCTGGGGGCGACGTAGTGCACAGTCTCTCTATCCTCCGGGTGCTGCCTGAGCTAATAACGTTGCGATGGGCGGCCTCCATAGCATCCCAGACTGGAATACATCGTAAGGGTAGGCATACCGATCCCTGCAGCGCGCTTCGTCGAGCGCTTTGGCCGGCGGACGCAGGTTGTTCATGTTCTATATACCGAAATGAAGACGATTACTGCTTTTCTGATAATACTCTGTTTGATCGGCGCAATCCCGGCCCTGGGGCAACAAACGGCCTCGATCAGTGGCTTTGTGACCGATGCTACATCGGGAGAAACGCTGCTGCTGGCCAACGTGGTGCTGGCAGGCACGGGAGGAGGCACAGCAACGAATAACACCGGCTACTACACCCTAACCAACCTGACGCCGGGGACCTATACGGTCGTTGCTACCTACATCGGCTACCTGGAATCTCGCCACGAGGTCACACTGGCTCCCGGCGAACGCCGCCGCCTGAACATCGAACTGGCCCCGGATAACGTGATCTTCGAGGAAGTGGTGGTCACTGCAGATCGGGCCGAAGAGGAGGAATCTCGCAACATCGGCGTGTCGCAGATGAAGATCGAGACCGTCAAGCAATTGCCCACGGTGCTGGAGCCGGACGTGTTTCGGTCGCTGCAACTCTTGCCCGGTGTCAAGGCCGCCTCCGATTATTCGAGCGGGCTCTACATCCGGGGCGGTGATCCCGGTCAGACACTCGTGCTCCTCGACCGGACGACCGTTTACAACCCGACCCACGTCTTCGGCTTCTTCTCCACCTTCAACCCGGACGCTATCAAGGACGTGCGGCTCTACAAGGGCGGCTTTCCGGCAGCCTATGGCGGGCGTATCGGTTCGGTGCTCGACATCTACAACAAGGACGGCAACCGGCGCAACCGGCACGGGTCGCTGAGCCTGGGCCTGCTCTCCTCGCGGGCCTTCCTCGAAGGGCCGTATGCGAAGGGGTCGTGGATGGTGGCCCTCCGCCGGTCCACGCTCGAACCCTTGCTGGCCGCCCTCAAGGGCCAGGAAGGCATCCCCGACGGCTTCTACTTCTACGATGTCAACGGCAAGGTGAACTACGACGCCTCGCCGAACGACCGCCTCTCGCTCTCGTTTTATGCCGGCACCGACGCCCTCAACCTCGAATTCCTCGACGATGCCCGCCTCAAGCTCAACTACGGCAACCAGACCCTCAGCGCCAACTGGACGCACCTGTTTTCGGACCGGCTCTTTTCCAACTTCACCTTCACCACATCGCGCTATTTCAACAAGCCCAAGGCCATCTTTGCCGGCACCGAGATCGAACAGAATAGCCGCATCCTCGATACCTCGATCAAGGGCGATTTCGAATACATTCCGAACGAGCGCCACGAAGTAGAAGGGGGTTTCTGGGCCGGAATTTTTACATTTCCCTTCGAAAGTGCTTTCGACGGCGAGGTTACGTTCAGCCCGCGCATTCGTTCGGGCTATGCTTCGGTGTACCTGCAAGAGACGTGGCGTCCGTCGTCGCGATGGACATTTCAGGGGGGGCTGCGCGTCTCCTTTTTTGAGGACGGCCGGCACATCCGCCTGGAACCCCGCTTCTCCGCCGAACATCGGCCCCATAGCCAGGTGCGCCTACAGGCCAGCTACGGACGCTATTACCAGTTCCAGACGCTCATCACCAACGAGAGCTTCTCGGGCTTCGACTTCTGGCTGACGAGCGCCGACGGCGTCGAACCGGCCTTCGGCGACCAGTTCATCCTCGGCGCAAAAACCTTCTTGCAAGAGGACATCACCCTGGACACGGAAGTCTATTACCGGACGATGCGCGACCTGTTCGAACTGGATCCCTTCCTTCCCGATCCCGCCGGCCTCGACTATGCGGAGTATTTCCAGTTTGGCCGGGGCCATGCCTACGGTGCCGAGGTCCAGATCGAAAAGACACGGGGGCGGCTCAACGGCTTCCTCGCCTACACCTTCAGCCTGACGCGGCGGCGGTTCCCCATGATCAACCTCGTCGATAACGTGCCCCAGAACTATCCGCCCAAGTACGACCGGCGGCACGACCTCAACATGGTGATCAACTACCGCCTCGGGCGTTCGTGGCGCGCGACGGGCGTCTTCGTCTATGCTACCGGCCAGGCCTATACCGAGCCTACGGCGCAGTATAAGCTGTTGGGCAGCGAACTGCTGACCGGCGAAATTGCCACCGACGTGCTGGTAACACCGGGGCTCAACCGGGCACGCCTCCCGGCCTATCACCGCCTCGACCTGGGCTTTGCCAAACTGGGACGGTTCTTCGGACTGGCGGACTACGAACTGCAACTCCAGGTGATCAACGTCTATGGACGACGCAACATCTGGTTCTATTTCCACGAGTTCAAAAACGACAACACCATCAAGCGCAACGAGATACCGCAGATCCCGATTCCCCTGCCCAATATCTCACTCACGCTGAAATTCTAGGGATTGGGAATTGGAAAATGGGAATTGGAAAATGGGAATTGGAAAATGGGAATTGGAAAATGGGAATTGGAAA
>JBHHWM010000382.1:0-3514 GCA_046756545.1 Rhodothermales bacterium
CCCGCATTATGACGGACGAAGTCACCGTGCGTTGGAATCTTGCCGAAGTAGGCTGCGGACAACGTATCGGCCTGCATAGAAACAGGGGGATTAACCTGCGTGAAGAAAGCGTAGCCAGCTTCCGCCGGCCACCACACATAACATGCTTCTCGGGTTAATTCAGCGAGGATGGAGGACGGAAATTGAAAAACCCACGCGGGTCGTTGAACGGGTTGGACCCACTGCGCGTGCGGACGTTATACTGCGCGGTGATGGTGTACTGCCCCGGCTGCTCGAAGGCCCACTCCATACGGTATTCAGCGCTCGTCCTGGGCGTGATGCGGGCATCGCGAAGCATCCTGAAGAGCGCCCAGTCCCCATCGTAGTTCCTCGACGGAAGCTCGCTCACCTGGGTGGCGACCGTCATCACTACACCGGGCCGATCCGGCCACGTGACGGGTACCCACGGGCGGAAACTGCCCATCTGGTACGTGTTCTCCGTACCATGCACGTTGATATAGACGCGCTGGGGAGCGGGGGCATTGGCCGTGCGCGTAGGCACCTCGGGCTGTATCTCGAACTCGATCCGCAACTGGCCGCCGCTGAAGGCATTCTCCCCGATGCTCTTCGCCCGCCTGAGGGCTTCTTTAGCTGGCGTAGACAACCGGAGACCTATGCCTCGCCACATCTTCGGACGCTCGACGTTCGTCCCCACGTAGGGCTCCAATTCCTCCTTCATGAACGTAGCCACCACGCCGCTTTGTGGATTAAAAAATCCTTCCACGTCGAAGAGGGGGGCTTCAAATTCACTGCCTGCATTGAAGGGATAGAGACCGGCCAGGGAGTTTCGGAACGGATCGTGAACCACCTCGCGCCAGCGCTCGTTCACATATTGTTGCGTCGCAGCCACCACCGCGGCCCACGCCTGCGTGACGGGCACTTCGAAGAGTTGACGACGCACCTCCCCATTGAATGTGCTGAGCGCGTCGTTGATGCTCCGCATCATCCGCTCCAGGTCTCCCCCGTCGCGGCTGAGCACGCCGGACGCATACTCGGCGGCACTGAACGGATCTCCAATCATGCCGTCGAGGGCGCTGCCGATTTCGCGGAAGCTGGTAAACGCCTTGTAGAGATCCGGCGAGGCTCCGCCGGTGGCGCTCAGGTCCGCCTGCATCGCATGCAACCACTGGAAGCGGCCGTCGACGGGGTGCCGGTCGTCCGGGACGCCCCCGACCCGCGCCCGTGAACGAGGATTCACCCGCCGAATCGCGCGCTCCGCCCGACGCCGGGCCACATCGGCCAGTTCCCCCTCGATCTGACCGGCGATCTCGCTCTCGAAGCGCGTCTCATTCGTCGCATACGTCAACAGGTAGGCAATCGGCGATTCGCTTTCGTCGCCGAGCGCGTTCATGGCGCGGGCGGCATCTCGAAGCGAACCGAAGCCCTGCACCCGCACGCTCCGCATAAAGTTGAGCCAGGCCCCCACGTAGTCGTTGAAATACATCTCCTCCAGGTCGGCGGCTACCTGCTGTTGGCTTCCCAGATCGACGGCGTCGTCGTCTCCGGTCTGGCCCATCACCCAGTCTTCGCTCGTGGGATTCTGGCTCACTTCGTCGATCTTATCATTGACGTAGGTTTCCCAGCCTTGCAGCGTGAAGAACCCCGACACTTCGGTGTTACTGGTGAGCAGATCGCGGTAGCGGCCGGGCACGTCGGCCAGGGTAAACGGCCGCAGGTTGTCGCGTCCCTCGCGCCGCATACGCTCATACAAGACGCGCACACTGATGGGTTGGCGGATGCTGCTGCGGGCCCCTTGAATGAGCCGCAATTCGGAAGCAAACGCCCACGACACGTCCTCCTCAAGCGCATCGATGTAGGCCGTTACCTGCGGTTCGATGTGAGCGCGCAACTCGCCGCGTGTCATGCCGGTCGCTTGCGGCTCTAGCTGGTTGGTGCCCAGGTTGGAGAGATGACGAATGAGGAAATTCCGGTTTCCCTCTTCTTCGAGCCGCGCCGTGTTCTCTTCGTAATTGGTTAGCAAGAGATAAGCCTTCAGATCGCTCGTGAGCGAATCGCGCTCGGCATCCTCCAGTTGCACGCTTCGCATCGTCTGCGTGATGCGCTGTTCCAACTGCTGCAGGGGATAGTTCCGGATGTAGGTCCGCACATTGTCGAGATACAGCTTGCGGGCCGGCCCCTGCACCGTGCCGTTGCGATATAAACCCAGCCCCAGTAAGGCCGATTTATCCAGGTTCTCGACCTGCTGCCGCAACCCGTCGATGCGCACCAGATTATCGACAGCTGCCGCCCGGTTGCTCCACTGCACCGCCCCCACCGACGTCGCAGCATCTTCTGTTTCGGACAGCGTCATCTTGCCGCGCACCACGGCCTGCGACGCCCCAAGGATGAACATCCCCAACAGGACGGCGGCAGCGACGGTGACCCCCATCCGCCGGAAACGGACCTTGGTGCTTGCCTTCGACGTATGCCGCACCATGTACTGATCCGGAATGAGCACATCCGTAAACACATCCTTGATAAAGTAGGCCTTGGCCTCCGTCTCGGGTGCTAGCTGTTGCAGCCCCGTGGTCGGCAACTCGAACTGGCGCGCAATGGACAGGATTACCCGGTCGAGGGGGACGCCTTCCTGGGTACCGCTGGTAAAATAGAACCCCCGGAAAATCGGGTTTTCCTGGTAGGGATTCGGCTGGAACAACCGGTTGACGAAAAGCGCCAGGTTGTCCTTGACCGACGCCAACTGGAGCGGGAAGGCATACACCTTCTGGCGCTCCTCTCGCTTCATCGGGCGGCTCAACCGGGCCGAACGGCGATTGATGAGCGCGTTCACAAGCCGCTCGAACTCCTCTTCGAACACCGCCCGGAGGTTCTGGCTTTCCTGCTGTTGGTCGTCGAGGCTGCACCCCCAGATCTGCTCCCGGTCCCGGCGCGAGTATTCGCCATAGAATTCGACGAAGCCCTGGAGCATGTCGCACTTGGTAAAGACCAGATAGATCGGAAACCGGACGCCCAGATGCTTGACCAGTTCGTCGGCACGGCGGCGGATGTTGTCGGCGTGCCACTCGATTTCGTCCGGCGTGGCGATAGCCAGATCGGGCATGGCAATGCCCACAATGACGCCGTTGATGGGACGCTCGGTGCGGTGTTGTTTGAGCGTATCGAGAAAGGCGAGCCACTCCTCCGTATCCTCCTGCTCGGTCATATACCGTCCGGCGGTATCGAGCAGGATCGCCTGGTCGGAAAAAAACCAGTCGCAGTTGCGCGTGCCGCCCACCCCGCGCACCCGGTCCGTCCCTATCGGAAAATTAAGCCCCGAGTTGACGATGGCGGTGGTTTTGCCGGCCCCCGGCGGGCCGATGAAGAGATACCAGGGAAGCGCGTAGAGGGCAGCTCGCCCTCGTTTGCCCCGCCCCAGCTTCGACTGCTTCAACTGGTCGATGGCCTGCTCCAGTTGACGTTGCAGTTCCTGGATCTCGTTCTGCTTGTCGGGCCGCGTGCTGATGAGTTGCTGCTGCGC
>JBHHWM010000383.1:0-3512 GCA_046756545.1 Rhodothermales bacterium
GGGGACCATGATTGTTTATTCCGCCCTGGACCCATCGTGTGTTAGTGGTCTTTCGCAGGGTGTCTCCTGCTTTTCTCAACAAGGAGGAAGTACCGATGAAAAGGCTCTGGATGAGCATATTGCTCCTTGCATTGTTGGCTGGGTTTGCTCAGATCGTCTACGCGCAGAATAGTACCTGGACCCTCCTGCCGCTACCCTTTGACAACGGCGCACTCGATGATCTTCACTTTACAGACAAGGATACGGGCTGGGCCGTCGGATTCGACGCCGATACCGACGATGCCGTTATTCTCCACACGACCAATCAGGGCGATGACTGGACCCTGCAACCCGCCGGTTTTGACGGTTTTTTAGACGGCGTCTTCTTTGTCGATGACCAGACGGGCTACGCGGTTGGGAAGAATTTCGACGGCAACGAGGTCATCATTCTCAAAACGAGTAACGGCGGTACACAGTGGCAGCCGCAGGCCGTGCCTGAGATTGGGGGGACGCTCTTCGACGTGCATCTTACCGGCGCCGTCACAGGGTGGGCCGTCGGGATTGACGCGGATGCGCTCGAAACCCTGATCCTCCATACCACGGACGGGGCCACCTGGACCCAATCGGCCCATCCTGAACACACGGGGCAACTCAACGCCGTCTACTTTGCCGATGCCGCAACCGGGTGGGCCGTCGGTAAAGATGACACCAGCGGCGCTGCGGTGATTCTGGCTACCACCGATGGCGGCCAGACGTGGGTGGAGCAGGCGCACCCCGTCGCAGCGGGCAACCTGCGGGGGGTCTTCTTCCTCGACACTCAGATGGGCTGGGCGGTGGGCACTACCGGGAGCGAGGCGATCCTGTTAGCCACCACGGACGGCGGGGCGACCTGGGCGGCGCTGAGTCCGCCGCAGATGATGGAGGCCATCGTCGTCTCTTTTATCTCACCGCTTCATGGGTATATGGCGACGAACCTCATCGACGGGAATGACGAATCGACAACGCTCTACAAGACGACGGATGGAGGCACTACCTGGGAGCAGATCCTGAATACGCTTACCGGCTACACGCACAGTATGGCAATTGTGGAAGGCAGCCTGTGGGCTTTCATCTTCGGTTCCAGTCCGACCGGGAGCTTTGGGAGCAAGGCGGATATCACCCCGGCCTCTCAATTGACCAGCATCGAGATCGCCCCAACAAACGTGAATATGCAGGTAAATGACAGTCAAGTCTTCACCGCCACGGGCAAGGATCCACAAGGAAATACCGCTACGATTACCAACCCGGAGTGGCAAGTTGACGGTGGAGGCACCCTGACTCCCAGTGGTTTCACAGCCACGTTCACCGCGACGACGCCGGGCAACTACACCATCACCTGTCGGGAAGCAGGCACGACGATTCAGGGATCGGCCGCGATTCATATCAGCGGAGCCCCTCAATTGACCAGCATCGAGATCGCCCCAACAAACGTGAATATGCAGGTAAATGACAGTCAAGTCTTCACCGCCACGGGCAAGGATCCACAAGGAAATACCGCTACGATTACCAACCCGGAGTGGCAAGTTGACGGTGGAGGCACCCTGACTCCCAGTGGTTTCACAGCCACGTTCACCGCGACGACGCCGGGCAACTATATGCTCACTTGTCGGGAAGCAGGCACGACGATTCAGGGCTCGGCCGCGATTCATATCACCACCGCCACCGGCGTAGATGAGCAAGACGAAGACCTGCCCACCGTGTTTGCGCTGGCCCCCAACTACCCCAATCCCGCCCACGGTGTCACCGCCATCGCCTATGCCTTGCCCGAAGCAACACCCGTCCGGCTGGTGATCTACAACGTGCTCGGGCAACGCGTGCAGACGCTGGTAGAGCGGGAGCAGCCGCCCGGCATCTATCGCGTCCTATAGGATGGGCGAGACCGCGACGGGCAGTGGGTCACAGCGGGGGTGTATCTATACCGGCTGGAAGCGGGCCGCTTTACGCGCACCGAAAGCATGGTGCTCGTGCGATAGCTCATGGTTTAGAGGCTTCGTAGACGACGCCCATCCCGCCTTTGCCGAGGTTTTCGGGGTTCGCCGGATTCAGTGTATAACAGCCAGGCGGCCCTGAGCCATCTTACCCGAATGCTGACCATAGACAACATAGCTGTACACACCTGCCGCGAGTCCGGCCACGGATTGACTCACCTCCACGGCTCCCGTACCACAGCCTCCACTCGTCTCGGCCACAACACGCCCTACCCCATCATAAAAAACGACCCTGGTGCATTCCCACTCCGGAACGAGGTAACGGATGCGAACCCGGCTTGCTGCAGGGTTGGGGTACACCAGGGTCTCTCTCGAAGAGAGCGACGGCTCTACCCGCCCCGTCGGCAGCCCACCTCCGAGCGCCGAGGCGGCGGGAAGCACCTCTCCGCCTTCATCGAACAACGCCAGGTTTTCCCAGGGCGACCCCAGGCCGGGGGCGGCGACATAGTCGGGCGACCAGTAGCAGACCCCCTTGCCCAGCCCGGAAGAAGTGTGTTCCACCGTCGCCACAACGTGATGCACAAAGGCGGCCTGGCCTTCCGGCGTTGCGGGATATCCCGGATGCAGTTGTTCCGGCAAGCCGACGATGTTCGTCTCGCCGTCGAACCATCCCAGGGTCCACGGATAGGCCGTCTCGGCCACGAGGATGGGAACACGATATCGATCCGCCAGGAGGTCGAGCGTTTCATCGAAGCTCGCGAGCGGGCCGTGCCACCAGGGGTAGTATGAGAGGCCGATGAGGTCGAACGAGACGCCCTGCGCCGTAAGCCGGTCGAAAAACCAGGCCGCGCCGTCCGGGTCGCCGCCCCGGTCCACGTGGATCATAACGGATGAGGCCGCGCCGACCGCCTGCCGGATGCCCGTAATCGCATGCTGTAGCAGTTCGGCGAATCGGCCCCACTGCCCGGGGGTATCGAAAGCCCCTCCGACGCGCCCTTCGTCCCAGAGGATGCCGGTAGTGACTTCGTTCCCCACCTGAACGATGTCGGGAACGGTACCTTGCGCCTCGAAGGCTTCTAACACAGAGCGCGTGTATGCGGCGACGCTGTCGCCAAGCGTCTCGTAGGACAGGGCCTGCCAGGCGGCGGGCTTGGCCTGATGCCCTGGGTCCGCCCACGTGTCCGAGAAGTGAAAGTCAAGGATGATGCGGAAGTCGAGGGCGTGGGCCCGGGCTGCCAGCGCTAACGCATCCGGTAACCCATCCTGGCCGGAAGGAGGAGCATGGAAGAGCCGTAGACGCACCGCGTTGATGCCGTGACGTTGGAAGATGCGGAGCGCATCGTCCACGGCTCCCCCGTCGCGATACACGGCACCGGCCGCTTCGAGTTCGTCTAAAAACGACACATCGACACAGCGGAGAAACGATTCGGGATTCGGTCCGGGTTGCGCCGCTCCCCGTTCGGCCGCACCGAGGAGGAGGATGACGAGCGCGAAGAGGCATGTGAAACCTCGCAGCATAGTACCGATGGGTTGAGCATAGCCGGCCTGAGTAAAGCGAACTTAACG
>JBHHWM010000384.1:0-3488 GCA_046756545.1 Rhodothermales bacterium
GTCTGGCCGGCGAAGCATCGGTAGTGGTGACAGGCGATTTCAACGTGGAGCCGGCATCGGAAGCTTATCGCATTCTCACAGGATTGCTGGTTGATTCGCGTGAGCTATCAGCGACTCCGCCACACGGACCGGAGGGCACCTTCCGAGGCTTCATCGTCGAGGAAGGCGCCGCAGGCCGTCGCATCGATTACATCTTTGTGCGGCCGGGCGTGACGGTGCATTCCTACGGCGTGTTAACAGATCATTGGGACGGGCACTACCCGTCGGATCATCTGCCGGTGCTTGCCGAGATTGTGTTGCCGTAAATCGTTTTATGGGAACGATGCGGAGACGTCTTCCATCCAGCACGGCTCGGTGTCCAGCCAGTCGAAATGAGAGCGATTCATGCAGGCATCGAGTTCCGCCGGGCTATTTCGGAGCCATTCGCATGGCCCCGTCGAGGCGGATGACTTCGCCGTTGAGCATTGCGTTTTCGACGATGTGGCGTACCAGGTGCGCATACTCCGACGGGTGCCCCAACCGTGACGGGAACGGCACTTGTTGGGCGAGCGAAGCACGGACTTTTTCCGGCATTCCGGCCATCATGGGCGTCTCGAAGATGCCGGGGGCGATGGACATCACGCGGATGCCGATCCGGGCGAGGTCGCGAGCAATCGGAAGGGTCATGCCCACGACGCCCCCTTTCGAGGCCGAGTAGGCAGCCTGTCCGATCTGGCCGTCGAAGGCCGCCACGGAGGCGGTGTTGATGATCACACCGCGCTCGCCTTCGTCGTTTGCTTCGTTTTCGGCCATGGCCGCCGCAGCCAGACGGATCACGTTGAAGGTGCCGATGAGGTTGATTTGAATGACGCGGGTAAAGCTCTCCAGATCGTGCGGCCCTTTCCTGCTCAGTGTTCTTCGCCCCAGGGCAATGCCGGCACAGTTCACCGCTCCGTTCAAGCCGCCGAAGAGGTTGCGGGCTGTGTCAACGGCCTGTTGCACCTGTTGAGGATTTGTCACGTCGGTGGAGAGGAAGGCGGCCTGGTCGCCCAGGCGTTCGGCCATGGCGTTGCCCGTCTCTTCGTTGACATCGGCAAGGAGCACGAAGCCACCGGCTTCGACGAGTAACTGGGCGGTAGCGGCTCCTAGTCCCGACCCGCCGCCGGTAATGAGAAAAGTTCGGTTTTGAATCTGCATGCGGAGCGTTGGTCTTGTTTTCCTGGTAAAGGGTGTTTCGATTGAGAGGCTGGAAGGGTTCTCGTTCCAGCTTCGAAGGGGGCGGTTCGGGGGGCGAAGCGTGAAGCAGCCGGAGCATGTACCGGGGTTCAGTATATCTCACAGCGACCAGTTCTTCAACCGCTTAACAAAGGCTTCCAAGATGGTTGTCCACCGAATCCTCATGCTGGACAAACTCAAGTAAAATAAGGGTGATACTGAGTCACAGATAAAGGAATAAGTGGTGAAATGAACGATTTCTTTGCAATGCGAAGCGTGGGATGGGCTTTAGTTTTCCAGGAAAAGCCCCGATGTATAGAAGGATATTGTGGAAGATATTTATTGCAACACGGCCATCATGGGCACAGGAGGAGCATGAGTAAATTGTATAGATCGTGGAAGAAAAGCAGGCGTGCGACGGTACTTTCAAGCGCGCGAACCAAAGAACATCGAGAGGTGGGTGCTTCTGAGCAGACCACACCGCTCCCCGATGCGGTTCATGATCGCCCGATCCCTCGGCCTGAGCAGTTCTCCGCACTTGAGTTACGCGACCGCGTGGTCATCATGCTGTTGTTCGACCAGATTGTGAGCGAGGAGCGCGTGGCCGAAGTCTGGTCCTTGTGGAAACAACAGGCGATGGGCCAACCCCAGGAGCCCCTCTGGCGTTTTCTGACGCTCATTCCCGAACTAGACCGTGATCTCATTTTCGGCGAAGTGGCTCGTGTCTACGGGATCGAGGAGGTCCGTATGAATCGAAGGATTGCTTTGCCGCTGATCGAACGGATGCACCGGAATATTCCAGGACCGTTATGGGAAGAAATGGTGGAACTGCGAGTGCTGCCCGTCTCCGAGACCACCCAGCACCACAGCCACCGGCACCGGGTCATCTTTGCGACCCACGATCCCATGCATCCGGCCACGCAAGAACTGATGCCGAAACTCAACATCGGGGGGTATGAGCTTCGCTACGCACCGGAGAAGGAAGTCATCGATCTGTTGGTCGAATCATTTCCATGGAAGTACGAGGCCTTGAGAGAGGCGATTGAGAAAGAGCAAGAACTGCTGATTTCGACGACCCCGGAACTGGAAGAGGCCTCCCCTGAACCTGCGGTGGCTCCGGAGCCCACGAGCGAGGTAGAAGCCATCAGCGAAGCATTGGAAGAGGAACTCCTGGCCGCAAGGGTCAATTCGTCTTCCATCCTCAGCTTTTTCGAAGACATGCTGGTTCAGGCCGTCCGGCATAATGTGGCCGGTGTATGCATCGCTCCGAACGAGCACGGAGAGGTCGAGGTCTTTTTCCAGCAAGAGGAGGGGCTAGAGCAGTGGCGCGTGGTAGATCATATCGATCAGAATGCCCTGCTGGCTACCATCAAGAGCGCGGTTATCCGGGCCGATTTTGGGAATCAAAAAGATACGCAGCGGGAAGTTATCAAGCGGTGGATCGACGGGAAGCTGATTCGTTTTCGGGTGTCGGCCCTGCCTGCCAACGAGCAGTTCAACCTGGAATCTATCGTCGTTCGAGTGATGCGGTGAAAGGCGGTGCCGCAAGCCGGAGGATGAAACGGCACAGGTATAATAGCGAAGTGCCTGTCCGTGAACAGGCACTTCGTTGAGGTATAGCAAGCAACAAACAAGACACCACGCGCTCAGCCGGGCAACGTAATATGGATGGGCACGATGGTGGTAGCCCAGTGCATGATGAGGGTGGCCGACGTGTCCGTCAGTTCCTTGAAGGTATACATCAACCACTCCTGTTGATCGCCCTCTTGCCGAGTGACGGATACGCGCAGGACTTCATCGCTCTGGCTGCTCATAGTGCCCCACCGGACCATCGTCCCGAAGACCACATCCCAGTTGCCTTCTTCCATCGGAACCATCCAGAGGGCGTAGGTGCCGGCAGCCAGCGCTTCGCCTTCGATCAACACGTCGCCGCTGAAGGTGATGGTTGTCGGCTCATTGGCTCCCGCGCGCCATACATCTCCCCAGGCCTGGAGGCCGCCGAAAATCGTGCGGCCTTTCACGCCGGGGCGGCTGTAGTGCATGTCGATCTCGGTAGTGCCGATGGTTTGCGACACTTTGGCATTGGGGCTGGGACGCACTCGGCTGTTGTCTCTTTGGGCCGTCGCCGGTTCGGCTACCAGCAACAGCGCCAGGATGAAAAATAAGCCGGTCGTCACGTGTCTCCCGTTCATAGTCATGCGTGTCCTCATCTTTTGGTTAGGGTGCATGCCCAAAATATAAGCAAAGAAACACATGCAAACTCCGAAGTCGGCATTACGCCTCGGCGAAAGGAG
>JBHHWM010000385.1:0-3483 GCA_046756545.1 Rhodothermales bacterium
CCCGACCCATTGTACTGCACAGCCCAGAGGGTCAGAAGTGGCGCGGAGGATCAGGGCCGGAGGGTTTCCTGTTTGCCCACCGGTCCCCTTGACTCATGGGGGTGTCCCTGGTAGGGTGGCCGATGCTGGGGCGTGACCCCAAGCTGCAGGTGGGTGTCATCGGCTGGCCTTCGTGCGGTTGGCGCACCGCTCTCGCGCGACGAGTCCCGTGTGGGGGGTCGCGAGGCGGGCCCTTGTAGTTTGTTCCTGGTTTGGTCCCGGTCAGCTGCCCGCCCCCGCGCGTTGACATACAGGGCTCACGCCGGAGACCCGGCCGCACCACCCGGCGGGAGGCGGCCAGGCGCTGGAGCGTTGATCGATGATTGCTTGGTCCAAGAGTGGCGTCGGACGCGGGGCTGGATCGCGCTCGGCGCCGAGGCGCCGGTCGGCAGGGCCGGTGCATGACGAGACGTGACACGGAGGAGAGGAGGGCACACACCATGAGAAAGATCGCTCTAACTGCTGCGACCGCGCTTATCGCCGCTGGCGTGCTCACGGCTAGCGACGTGACCGTGGCGCAGGCCCAGAAGAGACGGTTCATCGCCATCGGCACTGGCGGTCCCACCGGCGTCTATTTCGTCGTTGGCAACTCCATCTGCCGGATGGTCCACAAGGAAGCCGCAGAAGGACGGAAGAAGGGCCGCAAGCACGGTATCCGCTGCTCGGCACCCTCGACCGGTGGCTCTACCTACAATATCGGCCAGATCAGTCAGGGTGAGCTGGACTTCGGCGTCGCCCAGTCCGACTGGCAGTATCATGCCTACAACGGGACCGCACCGAAGAGGGTGAGGCCGTTCAAGAAGCTCCGCGCCGTCTTCTCGGTACACCCCGAGCCCTACCACATCATCGTCGCCAAGGGTTCCCGCATAAACTCCTGGCGCGACCTCAAAGGCAAGCGGTTCAACATCGGCAACCCCGGCTCTGGCCAGCGCGGCACCACGGAAGTCCTGTTGGAGCGCTACGGGACAAAAATCAGCGACTTCGCGCTTGCCACGGAGCTGACCTCGACGGAGCAGTCGAGCGCGCTGTGCGACGGCAAGATCGACGCCTATGGCTATACGGTCGGCGTGCCGAATGCGGGTGTGGCCGTGGCGACGGATGGGTGCGGTGCCAGGATCATCAACCTCAACGGCCCGGTCGAGAAAAAGCTGGTCTCGGACTTCGGCTATTACGCTTTCGCGACGATCCCAAAGGGCACCTACAAGACGACCGACCGTGACATCACCACGTTCGGCGTCATGGCGACGTTCGTCACCAGCGCGGACGTCCCTGACGATGTGGTCTACGAGGTGACGCGGGCGGTCATGGAGAACATCGACGACTTCAGGGCGCTGCATCCCGCCTTCGCCAACCTGGATCCCAAAAAGATGATCAAGGACGGGTTATCGGCGCCGCTGCACGCCGGTGCTCTCAAGTACTACAGGGAGCGCGGCTGGAAGTAGCGGAAAACCCCGACCACACAGCCACTTTTCCGTCAGCGAGGGTGAGAGGCAGACGGCAGTGGACACCTGAACTATCCTCGTCAGGCGACTAAGGGTCCACTCTCAAGTGATTCTGTACGCCTCGAGCCCATCGCTGACGGGTCTCGTGAACGCGCACGTCGTGGGACGGCGCGTTCTCATGGATCGGCCGGACTTCACGGCCCAACCACCTGCCAAGCACTGCACGTTGCCGAGTAAAACTGGATCGGTACCTGCCGCTGACCCAAATGGCTGAGGCGACATCCCCCGCAGCAAAAGAGATGCCCGAAGCTCCCGAAAAGACTCTCGAAGATCTCGAATACGCCGGGCGCAGGCACGGACCGCGGCTTGCCATGGTCCTCAGCGTGATCGCCGCAGTGTGGTCCATCTTCCAATTGTGGATCGCCTCGCCGCTGCCGTTCTTTTTCAAATTCGGAATCATCGTGGACGTCCCGGCGCGCGGCATCCACCTGGCCTTTGGCCTGCTCCTGTGTTTCCTCACTTATCCAGCGGTGCGAAGCCGTACCTCGCGGATTCCCGTCTACGACCTCATCCTGGCGCTGGCGGGGGCAGGGTGTGCGTTTTACCTGTTCGTCGGATACGAGGGCCTCGTGGCTCGCCAGGGGGTGCTATTCGGCTACGACGTGTCCCTTTTGGGCGTCGACTTCTCTCTTCCGGTCGAGGCGATCCTGGGTGGTATCGGCATCCTTCTCCTGCTGGAGGCGACGCGGCGCAGCATCGGTCTGCCGTTGGTGGTCGTCTGCTCTATCTTTCTGATCTACTCCGTTTTCGGGCAGTCAATGCCGGACATCGTCTCCCACAAGGGCGTCTCGCTGACCCGGCTGATCGGCTATCAATGGCTGGGTGGGGAGGCGATCTTCGGCATTCCTATAAACGTCTCCGTCAGCTTCGTCTTTCTGTTCGTGCTGTTCGGAGCACTTTTGGATAAGGCCGGAGCGGGGCGGTATTTCCTGGACATGGCCTTCGCCCTGGTCGGCAGATACCGCGGCGGCCCTGCCAAGGCAGCAATCCTCTCATCGGGCATGATCGGGATGATTTCCGGTTCCTCCATCGCGAATGTCGTGACGACGGGGACGTTCACGATCCCGGTGATGCGGAGGATCGGCCTGCCGGCGGTGAAAGCCGGGGCGATCGAGGTCGCGGCCTCGACAAATGGCCAGATCATGCCGCCGATCATGGGCGCGGCGGCGTTCATTATCGCGGAGTTCGTCGGAATTTCGTATTTCGACGTCATCATCGCCGCGTTCATTCCGGCCGTCATCAGCTATATGGCGCTGCTCTACATCTCCCATCTGGAAGCGTTGAAGCTGGGACTGAGCGGCTTGCCGAAAAACGAGATCCCGCCACTGCGCCAGACCTTTCTGGGCGGCGTCCACTTCCTGATTCCGATCATCATCCTGATTTACCTGCTGATGGTCAAGCGGTGGACGGCCAGCAGCGCCGTCTTCTACTCCCTCATCGCGATAATGATCATCATCGTGATGCAACATGTCGTGTCCGCCGTGCTCGGCGCGACGACATCGATCGGGCAGGCCTTCATGAGCGGCGTCGCCCAGGTCTATGCAGGTCTGGTCGCGGGCGCCCGCAACATGATCAGCATCGCCGTCGCCGTGGCCGCGGCGGGCATCATCGTCGGCGCCGTATCCTCAACGGGCCTCAACAACGCCATGGTCGGCGTCGTCGAGGCGATCTCCGGAGGCAACGTGTACATCCTCCTGGGCTTGACTGCGGTCCTGTGTATCCTGCTGGGGATGGGGCTGCCGACGACCGCGAATTACCTGGTCGTGGCCTCCCTGCTGGCGGGCGTGGTCGTGGAGCTCGGAGGTGCCGCCGGTCTCGTCATCCCGCTTATTGCAGTTCACCTGTATGTCTTCTTCTACGGCCTGATGGCCGATTCAACGCCGCCGGTCTGTTTGGCGGCGTTCGCCGCCTCGGCCATATCCCGCGCGGATCCACTCAAAAC
>JBHHWM010000386.1:0-3467 GCA_046756545.1 Rhodothermales bacterium
CCCAGGCCGAGATGTACGGCCTGATGGAGAAGGCTTCCATCCAGCCCTTGAAGATCGCGGGGTTGGTGATAGGAGGGTTGCTGGCGCTACGGGGACTCATCCCGTATGCGACACCGCTAGCCCTGGCGGGGTTGGTGGGGGTGTTGGCCTGGAGCCCCTTTTCCAAAGCCGATAACCCATTGACGAGCCTGGGAGGGACGGTTTTTGGCGTGTTCTATCCGGCGGCCTTGCTGTCTTTTCTGACAGATTTGCGATTGGGTACCGGGCTGGAAACCGGAGATCGCGAAGCCTTCTACCTTACCTTGTCGCTCTTTTTATTGGTCTGGGCGACGGATACGCTGGCCTACTATAGCGGCAAAGCCATGGGGAAGCATCCGCTGGCTCCCACGGTTTCTCCGAAAAAAACCTGGGAGGGCTCCATAGGGGGAGCACTCGGGGCGGTAGTAGTTGCCGTGTTGCTCAAATTTACACTTCTCTCGTTTCTTGCCTGGCCGCACATCGTGGCGCTGGCGCTTATTTGCGGCATCGTGAGCCAGGTCGGAGATCTGGTTGAGAGCCGTTTCAAACGCGCCGTCGGTGCCAAAGACTCGGGCACAATCCTGCCCGGTCACGGCGGGGTGCTGGATCGTTTCGACGCGATGGTGCTGGCCGTACCTCTGGCCTATCTGTACCTGGCCTGCGTCGCTCGCATCTTTGCGTAAAAAGGGCCGTAGCCGGGAGGAAGTGCCGCCGGTACGTGAAGGAACGATGTCACCAGGGGGCTGTATAATTTCTCCACCTCGTGAGCCGTCCGAGAATTTGAGCTTAACGGTGAAACAGCATGGGACTCTTCATTCCAAGCCGAAAGGTCAGGCCGCGTCGATTCAGCTACGAGCCGCGCTACTATGATCCCAGCAAAGACGAGAGCCTGAAGCGACGGATGCGCATTCGAAGCCGGGCGCACCGAAAGCGTAAACCGCTAGGGCTAGTCTATTTTGCCGTCTTGCTTCTCTTCGCGCTCTACATCTACAACGCGCTGAGCTAGTCGCTGTGCTTCCGTTAGCTGCCGAGTGGAGGTGCCGGTTTACCTCCCTAGAATCAACCGCTGAAACCACCCAGGAGGAGCGTGCCCGAAGTATCTGTTGATCAAAACCGTGTTATTCAGGTAATGCCTGAGACCCTGGCTAATAAGATCGCGGCCGGGGAGGTGGTGCAGCGTCCGGCGTCTGCTGCCAAGGAACTTATTGAAAATGCCATCGACGCCGGAGCCGACGAGGTAACCCTCGTGCTCAAGGCGGCCGGAAGCGAACTGATCCAGGTGATCGATAATGGGTGCGGCATGAGTCCGGAGGATGCCGTTCAAAGTTTCCGGCGGCATGCAACCAGCAAGATTCGGTCGATAGAAGACCTGGAGCGGATTCAGACGCTGGGCTTCCGGGGAGAAGCGCTGGCCTCGATCTCGGCGGTTGCGCAGGTAGAAATGAAGACCAAGCGCGTCCAGGACGATGCCGGGTTCCGCGTTCGCATTGACGGCGGCAAGGTCGAAACGACGGAACCGTGCGCGACCCCGGATGGAACGTCCATCGCCGTGCGCAATCTGTTTTACAACGTTCCGGCCCGGCGAAATTTCCTTAAAACCCCGGCCACGGAGTTCAAGCACCTCGTCGAAACCTTTCAACATCTGGCCCTTGCCAATCCTTCCGTCGCCTTCATTCTTTTCCACGACGACAACGAGGTCTACCGTCTGCCGAAGGCCTGCTCCGATGATCCCACGGAAGCGTTGCGGCAACGCATCAGCGCGTTGCTGGGGAAAGAATATGCGGAGAACGTCATACCGGTCGAAGAGACGACGAGCTATCTGTCCGCCTCGGGGTTTGTGAGCAAGCCGGAATTTAACCGACGGAGCCGGGGCGAGCAGTTTCTGTTCGTCAATGGGCGGTACGTCAAAAACCGGTCGCTCGACCATGCGGTCCTTCATGCTTTCGATGGGTTACTGCCCGCCGGGTCTTTTCCCTTCTACACCCTGTTTCTCCGGCTCGAAGCGCGCCATGTCGATGTGAACGTGCATCCGACAAAGGCCGAGATCAAGTTTGACGATGAGCGGGGTGTTTACGGCTTTGTCAAGGCGGTGGTCCGAAAGGCACTCGGGACGGCGGATCTCACGCCGCAGGTCGATGGAGGCTTGTTGGATCAATCGATTCCCGAGCGGCCCAGCTTCCAGGCGTCGGCAGGCCGCCCGCGTTCTTTTACGCCATTGAGCGAAGACGACGTAAGCGGGCGGGGGAGAGCTTTCGGGCAAGGCGATGCCGCCCCTTCGTTCAGGCCGATCACGGAGCATGACGCTCCGGCAACACTGCGGCAGACCCCCGGCGAACTCTCGGAACAGTTTTATCGGCCCGAGCCCACGGAACAGGCTGAGCGCACGATTGCTTCCGGGGCCATGGAAGAGGAGGCGAAGGTGCAACCGGAACGGGCGGAGGGTGAACCGCTGTTATGGCAGTTACACAATCGGTATATCCTCACCCAGATCCGCTCGGGCCTGATGATTCTGGATCAGCATGCCGCCCACGAGCGCATACTGTATGAACGGGCCTTGCAGAGCATGAAAAGCGGGTTTGGGATGTCGCAGCAACTTCTCTTTCCGTATACCATCGACTTCGGCCCCGCCGACTTCGAACTGCTCAAAGAATTAATGCCCGACCTTCGATCCCTGGGATTCGATCTGGAACCGTTCGGCGGGCGGTCGGTGGTTGTGCGTGGCGTGCCTACCGACATTCGCCCCGGTGACGAACGGCGCATCCTGGATGATATTCTCCAGCAGTATAAGAACTACAGCACCGAGCTTCAGATCAAAGGCCGCGAGAACCTGGCCAAGAGCATCGCTCATCGCAGTGCCGTCCGGTCCGGCGCACCTATGTCGACCAAGGAGATGCGTACGCTGATCGATCAATTGTTCATGTGCGAAATGCCCTACGCATCGCCTCACGGTCGCCCCACGATCATCAAGATCTCCATCGAAGAACTCGACAAACGATTCGCTCGCGGCGATGGATGAGGCGTGTCGCCTGCTGTCGTCGCACCCGACACGGAAAAAATTCTCGAGAGGGAAGTTATATTTCGCCCTCTCATGTGTCTTTATAGATAGTAATCCCAAAGCACATCAGCTAGCATTCTCCTACGATGACTGGAATGATGACAACTTCACTCGCTGCATTACGTTTGGAAGCCGACATGCTGGGTCTCTGGCTCGACGAAGCCATGCGCGATCCCTTCGTTACGGAAGTCGAGTTCATACAGAAGGTTGAACGCTATGGTGAAGTGCTTCGCCAACTGAAGCGCCTGCGCAGAGCACAAAAACCATCGCTCTTCTACGCGTAGCAACCGCCTGGAACGATACCGGGCATAGATGACGACTGAGCTCCTCCTTGCTGGTAGATTTGTAACCTGAGGGTGAGATGAGGCGCTTGATCTCGGATAATTTGTAATTG
>JBHHWM010000387.1:0-3460 GCA_046756545.1 Rhodothermales bacterium
GCGTCGTAGTCGAGCCGGGCATCGCCGACGTTGCGCTCGCCGACGATGGTTTCTTCGGTGGCGCGCCGGAATCCGCAGTGGAGCGTCGGCGCGATGACGGCGAACTGGTTGTCGGCCACCTCGGGGTCCGTCGCGTTCTCGCGGACGTGGTTGAACAGCGCCAGGTTCGGCCCGGTCGAGACGTCGTACCAGGACATGAACCACAGGCTGGGCGCGCCGAAGGGCATGTCGTCGTGGTAGAGCCCGCCTTCATACCAGGCTGGGTCGTTCGGCTTGCGCCGGATCATCTTCTCGTAGATGCCTTTCGGCCCATCGACGTTCTTGATAAGGTCCGTGACGGGCAGGTGCCAGAACGCTTTCGACCAGTCTACCCGAGGCCGTTCCGGGGCAAGATCGAAGGAGCGGGCGATGCGGACGAGGTCTTCCTGAGAAAGCCCCTGGCCGAGGGTGGGCCGGCCCACGTCGTTCTGGACGCCGTAGAGCCAGGAGATGAAGAGCATCTGTTCGGCACCGCCCCGGTACCAGTTGCCCTGCTCATACCAATCGCCGATGCGCCCGACGCCTGCGCCGAAGCCCATCGGCACGAGGGCTGCGAGGGCGGGGTGATCCAGCGAGGCCACCGCCATCTGCCATTCCGCCGTCGAAGAGCATCCCAACGTGCCGACTTTGCCGTTGGACCACGGCTGCTCGGCCATCCAGGTGAAGGCGTCATAGCCGTCGCTGAGCGGCGTTCCGAGGATGTCCCACTCGCCCTCCGAGAAGTAGCGCCCGCGTTCGTTCTGCACCACGTAGGCGTAGCCGCGTTTCACCGCCTCCAGCGCCGACCGGTACGTGCGCGTGCTCATCTCGCCGTCGCGCCAGGCGTTGAAGTTGTAGGGCGTCCTCGAAAAGATGATGGGCACCGGCGCGTCCGTCTTCGGACGATAGACGTCGGTCGCGAGCCGGACGCCGTCGCGCATCGACACCATGACTTTCTGCTCGATGACGGCGATCTCTTCGAGTGTCTCCAGCACGTTTTCTTGTGCCGAGACCGGTTGCGCGAGCAAAGCTCCGATGGCAAAGACAAGGATAAAAGGGTAGATGCTCTTTTTCATGGCGTTCACCAGTTTGTTGAATACCATGGGGGCTTTGCATTCGCCGTAAGATAGGATGATTTAAGAAAAAAACCCGTTCTGGATGTCAGATTCCCGGTGCCCGAAGTTGTCCCGTATTGCGTGGTCCGGTTCAGGCCGTCCGGTGGCAGGCCGTTCGCGGGGATCTCACGATGGGGTCGGATGTTCCAGAGATCCACCGAGGTTATGTTTTTCGGGCGGATACGTCTATATAAGGTGTGACGGGAGGCTGGCACCGGGCCGCTTTACCTTGACCCTGCATACGCAACGCGTGATCCGAACGACCATTTTACGACATTAAACCCAGATACCATCATGGCAACAAACGACTCTGCGAAGCATAAGGCGCTGGACCTGGCCATCAAACAGATCGAGAAGCAGTTCGGGAAAGGATCGATCATGCGTATGGGCGATGCGCCGGTCGTCAAGGTGGAGACGATCCCCACCGGCTCACTGGCTCTCGATGCCGCCCTCGGGGTGGGCGGAGTGCCCCGAGGACGGGTCGTGGAAATTTACGGTCCGGAATCCTCGGGCAAGACGACGCTGGCCACGCATTGTATCGCCGAGGCGCAAAAGCTCGGCGGGACCTGTGCCTTTATCGATGCAGAGCATGCCTTCGACGCTTCGTATGCCGAGCAGTTAGGCGTCGACATTGACGCCCTGCTCGTGTCGCAACCCGACACGGGCGAGCAGGCACTCAACATCTGTGAGACCCTGGTGCGCAGCGGTGCCCTCGACATGATCGTCGTCGATTCTGTCGCCGCGCTGGTACCGCGTGCTGAGATCGAAGGCGACATGGGCGACAGTCACGTAGGGTTGCAGGCACGCCTGATGAGCCAGGCGCTTCGTAAGCTTACGGGCATCATCAACCGGTCGAACACGGTCTTGATCTTCATCAACCAGTTGCGCGAGAAGATCGGCGTGATGTTTGGCAGCCCGGAGACGACCCCCGGCGGGCGGGCGCTCAAATTCTACTGCTCCGTACGTATGGACATCCGCCGTATCGGTGCGGTGAAGGACGGCTCGGACGTCGTCGGTAACCGGACGCGGGTGAAGGTCGTCAAGAACAAGGTGGCCCCTCCGTTTCGGCAGGCCGAGTTCGATATTATCTACGGCGAAGGGATTTCATCGCTGGGCGAGTTGGTGGATCTGGCCGTCGAACACGACATCATTAGCAAGAGCGGCTCTTGGTATGCGTATGGGGATCGGAAAATCGGCCAGGGGCGCGAGGCCGCCAAGCTGTGGTTGCAGGACAATCCGGACCTGCACGCCGAGGTCAAGCATCGGGTGAAGGTGGTGCTCGGTATGGAGGCTCCGGCGGCGGACGAGCCCGGCATCGTCACGGAGGAAGCCCGCAACGGCATCGTGCCGGAAGGTGCCTGATCGCTTTACCCCTGATTCTCAGGCGGAAAGCCGTTCCGGTCTGTGCCGGAGCGGCTTTTTTTTTAGCTTACGGTTCATCGAGTCCAGCAAGTCACACACCGCGTCGCTGTGATGCCCTCCGTTCTGCTCTCTCTCTTTGCTCGGATCGTAGTACTCTGGGTGATGCTGGGAGGGCTGGCCGGGGTCGAGGCCGTGCAGGCGCAGGAGGGGACGGCGCGGAACACCTTTGACCGGCGCGTCCTAGACGGCATCTACGAGGTCGAGTCCCCGGCTTTTCGCGGGACGATGCGGGCGGCCAATGCCTCGGCCTTTCCCTTGTTCATCGGAGGCGGGCTGGCGGCGTGGGCCGGTGCCGGGCTCATCCGTGACGGACGGGACTGGACCGACGCGTATCGCCTGACGCTGAGCGAACTGGGCGCGCTGGGGGCCGCGCTGGGGTTGAAATATCTGGTGCGGAGAACCCGGCCCTACGTCCGTTTTCAAGATATCGACTCCCGGACGGGAGATATCGCGCGCACCGATCCGTACTCGTTTCCGTCCGGGCACGCGGCGGTTGCCTTTGCGATGGCGACCTCATACAGTTTGTCCCACCCGAAGTGGTACGTCATCGTGCCCGCGTACCTGTGGGCGACGAGCGTAGGGCTGAGCCGGGTATGGCTCGGCGTGCACTACCCCAGCGACGTTTTCTTCGGGGCAGTGATGGGGGTAGGGATTGCCTGGGCCGTTCACACACTGGCACCGAAGATTACGCCCCGTGGATGGCAGAGCCGGAGAAAAAAGGCTTCCGCGATGAGCGTGCGCGTCCGTTTTTTGGTCTATTAGGAACTTCCTGAAAGATGAAACACTACGGGATGCGCGTAGTACTCCCTGTTCATGAGAGTCATGTCATGGAGGGTTTGAAGATCAAACGGACGCCGAATAGCGCTCGTCGCCTATGGGCATACTGCCTGCCGTTCTTTCTCGGT
>JBHHWM010000388.1:0-3446 GCA_046756545.1 Rhodothermales bacterium
TGCGCCGCCGCCCGGCCACTCGGAAGGCAAGTAGCAGCAAGCCGACGAAAAACGCGGCACGCCGGAAGAAACGGATGGCTACCCGCCGGACGCGAACGTCGAGCCGCGCGCAGGCCGTCCGACGCAACCGTTCGCAGGAGCCCCTGCCGAGCTGGCGCGACCTGGCTACGAGCAACGAGCGCATGCAGGACCGCCCGCGTGTCAGTGCCTATATAGAAGAAGTGTCAACGGTGCGGTTCGGTTTGCTGCTGCTGGCGATTGCCGCCGCCGTCACCTTCTATGTGGGGCACGTGCACGCTACACAAGACCTGGTGGCCGAAGTGCAGCGTGCGCGCCGTGACAACCTGCGTCTTCACCTGAAGATGAATCGGCTCAAAGGAGAATTTGACCGGACAACCGGCCCCGCCGTGATTTATCGGCGGGCGCGAGAACTGGGGCTGGAAGAGGGCATCGCCTACGGCCCGACCATCACCATAGAGTAGCGTACGACCCTTGAACCAAAACGCCTTCGAAAAGACACGTGGGACCAAAGGATCAGATCCTGGCGCGGATGTACGTGGTGCTGACGTTGTTCAGCCTCGTGCCGTTGTTTGTGGCGGGGCGGGTATGCTGGATCTACATCACCGAGGGAGAGACGCTTCGCAAAGAGGGCGAGCAACAGGCCAGTTCGTACGTCGAGCTTCCGGCCAAACGAGGAGCCATCCTCGACCGTGCCGGGCGCATGCTCGCCGTGAACACCGCGCGATACGACGTCGCCATTGATCCGACGATAAACGGCTTTACGAACGTTCAACCATCGTTCTTTGAAAGACTGTCAAAGCTAACCGGTCTATCGCCCGGGGCGCTTCGCCGGAAGGTGCGTCAGTCGCCGAGTCCCAAGTATGTGCTCCTGGCACGTGGACTGGACGAGGCGCAAAAAGAAGAGGTGGAATCTTGGGAAGTACCCGGCGTGATCCTCGAAGCACGGTTTGCGCGTCGCTACACCTACGGCAGCACGGCGGCCCACCTGCTCGGCCACGTCGATACGGACGGGACCGGCAAGGCCGGGCTGGAGCTGCACTATGACGACGACTTGCGCGGTGTGCCGGGACAGCGGACCGTACAGCGCGACCGGCGAGGTGTGATCCGGGCCGTCGTCGATGGAACGGTAGTTGAGCCTCTGCATGGCGAGTCACTCGTGCTGACCATCGATCTCATCCAGCAGACGATCCTGGAAGAAGAACTGGCGCGGGGCGTAGCGGAAACCGGGGCGAGGTGGGGTACCGCCATCGCCATGGACCCGCATACCGGGGCCATCCTGGCGCTGGCCAATGTGCCGACCTACAACCCGAACCGATCCGGTTTTTCGACCGATGCGCAGCGGCGCAATCACGCCATCACCGATCAGATGGAGCCGGGCTCTGTTTTTAAGCTGGTGAGCAGTGTTGCCGCGCTGGAACGAGGAATCACCACGCTGGAAGATACGGTGGATACTGGTGCAGGATGGGTCGTTTTTCACGGACGGACGATGCGCGATACGCATGCCTACGGCGAGATTCCCTTTGCCGAGGTCATCGTCAAGTCGAGCAACGTGGGCATGGCCAAGACGGCGGCGCAAATGGAGAAGGGCGACCTCTACCAGTATGCGCGCAACATGGGCTTCGGGCAACCCACGTGGATTGACCTGCCCGGCGAAGTGGGAGGAACCCTGAAAAAACCGACACGCTGGAGCGGCACCACCCTCACCTCGATGAGCATCGGGTATGAAGTGGACGTGACGCCGCTTCAGTTGCTCACGGCGTATGCGGCCCTGGCGAATGGGGGTCTGCTGATGCAACCGCACCTCGTCGCTGAACGACGCGATCTGACCGGGCACACGCTCTGGCGCGCAGACCGCGATCCCGCTCGCCGTGATTCGGTGCGCCGGGTTCTAAAGAAAAAGACGGCCCGGGCCTTGATGCCGGTCTTCGAGCGCGTCGTCACGGAAGGGACTGCCAAACAGGCTCGAGTGGAGGGTCTGCGCATCGCCGGGAAAACAGGCACGGCAAGGAAGGCTGGACCGGGAGGGTATCAGAGTGGAGCCTACCGGGCCACATTCGTCGGCCTGTTTCCCGTCGATGATCCGCAGGTAGTCATGATCGTGGTGATGGACGAGCCCCGTGCAGGCTATTACGGGGGGGGCGTGGCGGCACCCGTCTTTCAGCGGGTAGCCCGGCGCTGGATCGCCACGTTCCCCAAGATTGCCGCGCGCATCGCGCCGCCCCGGGCCTTACCGGCCATGCAGGAGAAACCCGTGCCGGACGTCACGAGGCAGCCGGCGGCCGTCGCGGTCCGGCAGCTTCGCACCGCCGGTTATTGCGTCGAACGGCCCGAGCCGTTGCCGGGGATCGTCGCGAGCCAGGCACCGGCTGCCGAAACGCTAAAACCTCCCGGCTCCTACGTGCAGTTGGCGTTGGCCGATGCCGCCGGGGGGGCCGAAGAAACCATGCCGGACCTGACCGGGCTTAGCACCCGCGAAGCGATGGTCTGGCTCCAGGCATACGGTGTAAAGGTTCGGCTGGAGGGCAGCGGGCAGGTGGTCAGCCAGTCGCCGAAGGCGGGGGCAGCGCTACCCGGAGAAGCGGTGTTGCGCTGCCGATGAAACCAGATGCCGTCGTCAGTTTCGAGCACAACGAGCGTGTTGCATGATCGACCTTGAGAGGGTGCCTTCGGGCGTTACGGTGAACCCTTCACCTTACGTTTCTGAGACACCCTCCTGCCGCCGCCGACCTCCACTGCCGACGCTCATAGACATGATACCCCTGACTGCCCTGTTGGAGCGGCTCGATCAGACGGGCCTGCTCCTGGAAACGCAGGGAAGCTTTGACAGCAACAACATGATTGGCCATCTGGCTCATGATAGCCGGAAGGTCGGGCCGAGCGGGCTTTTTGTCGCTATTCGAGGCGAAAAGGTCGATGGCCACCTGTTCATTGACAAGGCTGTTGAAAACAAAGCAATCGCCGTTGTGTGCGAGGTGATGCCGGAGGGCGTGTTACGACGCGTCCCCGGTGTCGCCCTCGCACGCGTGCGAGACGGACGCGCAGCGCTCGCTGAACTGGCCGCTGCGTTCTACGGAGATCCCTCGCGCCAGCTTCGCATGCTGGGCATCACGGGCACCAATGGGAAGACGACGACGGTCTATCTCCTCCATCATCTCTTGACGGCGTTGGGCGAGAAGGCCGGGCTCATCAGCACCATCGAGTACCGCTTTGGCGAAGCGCCGGTGGCTTCTACGCACACCACCCCCGATGCCCTCGATCTCCACCGCATGCTGCGCCGGATGGTTGAGGCCGGCTGCACCGCGTGCGCGATGGAAGTGTCGTCGCATGCCCTGGAGCAGCACCGGGTGCGCGGGGTGGCCTTCGATGTGGCCGTGTTTACCAACCTCACCCGCGATCACCTGGACTATCACCACACCTTCGAGGAT
>JBHHWM010000389.1:0-3419 GCA_046756545.1 Rhodothermales bacterium
CATCGCCATCGGAGATATTCACGGGTGCATCGACACGCTCAATGCCCTGCTAGACCGTCTGGCACTCACCGAGGAAGACCACCTCGTTTTCGTGGGCGACTACATCGATCGGGGACCGGATTCCAAAGGAGTCATCGACCGTTTAATGGCGCTTCGCCGGTCGCAGCGTTGCACCTTCCTGCGCGGCAACCACGAATCGTTCATGCTCGATTACCTGGACGGCGGCGACTTCCACCTCTGGAGCATGAACGGCGGCGTCTCCACTCTCCGAAGCTATACCGATGCCGATCAGCAGGTGCGGATCCCTGACGACCACATTGCCTTTGTGCGAGAGACCGAACTCTACTACGACGCGCCCGATTTTTTCTTTGTCCACGCCGGGTTGCGCCCCGGATTGACGATAGCCGACAACCTGGAATACTGCGGCGAAGAGGTGTTTTTGTGGGAGCGCGGACACTTGAAAGCGCGTGACCTGGCCTGGGAAAAACCCGTCATCTGCGGGCACACCCCCCGTCCCGAGCCGATCAACATGGAGAAGCTCATCGACATCGACACGGGATGCGTGTATCATATGTATCCCCAGATGGGCCACCTGACCGCCGTACGCCTGCCCGAGCGCGAGTTCGTGATGGTTGACTACATCGGATGAGGCATCGTCGGCTCAGAGGCTGAACCAGAGGCCTGCCCGAAGAACGGGGCGCTGGCCTCCCACTTCGACGTAAATGATGCGGCCGCTGCCCAGCCGCCAGGCAAAACGGATGAACGGGTCGAGGAAGAGGCTGAATTGCTGGTTCTTGTCCGACCGGGTGGCATTGGTGGCAAAGAAGAGGCTCGGTCCGAAACGCAGGCCCAGGTCGAAATCGTACGAGTAGTTCGCATTGCCGATGGTGCGCACCACCCCCAGCGGACGGATCGCGCCGCCGAGCCCGCCGGATACCTGGAGGCTCCCCTCCCCATCCCCGAACGACGGCGAGGCATCGACGTAGAACATGGCCTCAACGGTGAAAAAGCTTCGCGGACCCACGTAGCCCGCCTGCAGCCCGATGCCGGGGAGTGCCGCCAGCCCCGTCTGGACGTACCGCCGTCCGCTCGTTCCGGCCTGTGCAGCGCCCTCACGCGGCCACCACAGCAGCCCGATCAGAACCGCGAGCCCTATCCCCATCCATCGACGGGGCCGGGTTTCGAAGGTACGAGAAAACGTCATGGCGGTCGCGAAGCAGGTTGGGAGAACGCCCCGATTCCGGGAGGCTCATAATACGGATTGCGGGCAGGTCGATGAAAGCGCGTCTGCCTTTCCTCCTACCCGCGCTCGGACGGCACGATCCCGAAACCGGGGCCGGGTAGCTTCACGGCGTCTTGACGGCGCGAGAGGAACTATCCGGCCGGTTTTTGATAAGCGGCGGTCGGCATCGTCTGCTTCTTTTTCGGCTATTTATAGAGAAAACCATGGCCCTTCGCTGCGGTATCGTCGGGCTGCCCAACGTCGGCAAGTCCACCTTGTTTAATGCGCTCAGCAACGCGGGGGCCGACTCGGCCAACTACCCGTTCTGCACCATCGAACCGAACGTGGGGGTGGTGCCGGTGCCCGAAGCCCGCCTGACGCGCCTGGCCGAACTGGGCAACCCGCCCAAGGTCACGCCGACGACCATCGAGTTTGTGGACATTGCCGGGCTCGTGGCGGGCGCGTCGAAGGGCGAAGGGTTGGGCAACCAGTTTCTGGGGCACATCCGCGAGGTCGATGCCATCGTGCACGTGGTGCGCTGCTTCGACAACGACAACGTCGTGCACGTCTCCGGGGCCGTCGATCCGGCGCACGACATCGAGATCATCGAAACGGAACTGCTGCTCAAGGACCTCGACAGCCTCGAAAAGCGCATCGAGCGGACGGCCAAGCAGGCCAAGAGCGGCGATAAGAAAGTGATGGACGAACTGGCGTTTTACGAACGGCTCCAGGCGCACCTGGGCGACGCCCGGCCCGTTCGCACGTTCGAACGACGGAAAGAAGAAGAGCCCTGGCTGCAATCGCTGTTCCTGTTGACCACCAAGCCCGTCCTCTATGCGGCCAACGTGGGCGAGCACGACCTGCCCCACGGCAATGCCTACGTCGATACCGTTCGAGAGATCGCGGCGGTCGAGGGCGCGCGGGTCATCGTGGTGTGTGCCGACCTCGAAGCGCAGATCGCCGAACTGGAAGTGGACGAGCGGGCCGCGTTTCTGGAGGAGGTGGGCCTGGCGCGCTCCGGCCTGGATCGGCTCATCCACGCCGCGTATGACCTGTTGGGCCTGATCACCTTTTTTACGATTGGTCCCAAAGAAGCGCGGGCCTGGACCGTCCGCCGGGGCACCAGGGCCCCCCAGGCAGCCGGGCAGATCCACACCGACTTCGAGCGGGGGTTCATCCGCGCCGAAACCATCGCCTTCAGCGACTTCGATCAGTACGGGTCCGAAGCGGCGGCCCGCGAGGCCGGGGTCATGCGCTCGGAAGGTAAAGAATACGTGGTTTCCGACGGCGACGTGATCTTGTTCCGCTTCAACGTGTAACACCCTTTTCTCCTACACCGACTCGACCGGAGGTATCGTATGAGGCTTTTGCTGACTTCCTGCGTTGCGCTGTTCCTCTTCGTCGGCGCGACCCCGCCGGACGCCCGTGCCCAGACGGACGATGTGGAGGCGTTCATCGAACGGCTCATGGAAGCCTACGGCGGGCGCGAGGCGCTGGCCGGCGTGCAGGGCTATCGCCTGGAGGCTTCCATGCATGCGTACCTCCATAACGAAGACGCCGACGTGGTTCGAGATGTGGACCTGGGCGAGCGCCTGGAAGTGGTGATCCAGTATCCGGACGTGGCCGAAGTGCGCGTTCTGGAGGGAGAGGCCGGGTGGCGCGGGCGTTCCGGGGAGGACCTGGAACCCGTGGAAGAGCCGCTGTTGGGGGCGATGGTTCTGCAAGCCACGCGGGCCAACATGCCCTGGGTGCTGGACCAGATGAAGGATCGCGCGCGCCTGTTCTTTCTGGAGGGGCACAAGGTGCAGATGGGAGTCGAGGTCCAGGTGAAGGAGGGGTTGATTTTTCGCGCCTACGTCGATCCGGAGACGTTCTTGATTGTGCAGGCCCAGTCGGTGGTGCAGGCCGGGGCGATGCAAATCGAGTTCGAGACGAAGTACTCGGACTTCCGGGAGGTGGAGGGGCTGTTCTTTCCCTTCCACGAGGAGAATTATGCCTCGGGGTCGCACACGGCCACCACGACGGTGCAGCAGGTGATGCTGAAGCCGAAGGCGGAATAGCCCGCGCGTGGTTACAGCGTATCGAGCGGGCAGCCCACCATGGCAGGCAGCCGCACTCCGTAGCAGCGCACGACCTATTAGAACGGACTGTGCTATTGATCTAACAAGAAACAGCAGGTGCCTCG
Source organism: Rhodothermales bacterium (assembly GCA_046756545.1). Taxonomy (GTDB): domain Bacteria; phylum Bacteroidota; class Rhodothermia; order Rhodothermales; family JBHHWM01; genus JBHHWM01. Next base: position 3,408 of record JBHHWM010000389.1, read on the forward strand.
ACTTGGGTTGAA
>JBHHWM010000390.1:0-3410 GCA_046756545.1 Rhodothermales bacterium
ACCATGCCCTCTACGAACTCGGCCTGGTGCAATACGACCTGCGCCTGTGGAGCGACGCCAACGCCTCTTTCAGCCGCCTCATCGACGACTATCGAACGTCCGACCTCGTTGGCGAAGCCCTCCGGCAACGCGGCTATACCGCCATCGCCCTGGCCGACTTCGACGAAGCCCTCCGCGACTTCGACCGCGCAATCGACCTGGAGGCGGCCCCGCAGCAATTGAAAGAGGAAATCATTTTTCAGAAAGCCTGGCTCCTCTATCGCACCGAGAACTATGCTGAATCGGCTCCCGCGTTCTACGACCTCTATGAACAAAACCCGTCGTCGTCCAAAGCGGGAGAAGCACTCTTCTGGGCTGCCGAGAGCTTCTTCCAGCTCGATCAACTCGACCGCGCCACCCGCCTCTTCCGCCACTATCTGCGCGACTTCGACGGCGGCGTCAACGTGGACGCGGCTCACTATGCACTGGGCTGGACGTACTTCAAGCGAGGCCGCTACGAAGACGCTGCACGCGAGCTGCGCATCTTTCTGGATACCTACCGCGATGAATCGAGCGCGTATGTGACCGACGCCCGGCTCCGGCTGGCTGATAGCTACTACGCCCTGAAACGATACGGCGAGGCCATCCGCATCTACCAACGCGAAGCCGACGACGGCGAAGACTACGCCCTCTACCAGATCGGCCAGGCCTTCAACAACGCCGGAAATTCTTCCGAAGCCATCGCTGCTTTCCGGCGGTTGCTCCAGGAAAATCCGGAGAGCCACTGGCGTGAGGAAGCACAATACACCCTCGGCGCGATCTACTTCCAGAACCAGGACTACGAGCAAGCCATCGCCCAATTCGAGAGCCTCATCGATCAGTTTCCGCGCGACCCGCTGGCCGCCAAGGCCCAGTACAGCATCGGCGATGCGCTGTTCAACGACGGGCGGCTGGCAGACGCCGTGGAAGCATACACCAAAGTGTTGGATCGATACTCCAATAGCCCTTTTGTATCTGATGCGGCCTCCGGCATCCAATACGCGCTGACGGGGCTGGAAGATAACGAGGCAGCGGACACCTTCATCGAAGACTTTGTTGCGCGGCACCCCAATTCGCCCATCGTCGCCGAACTACGCTTCCGGCAGGCCGAGGTAAACTATCAAAGTGGTCGAACGGACGAAGCGCTCGTCGGCTTCCAGGCGTTCCTCCGTACACACGGCGATTCGCCCCTGCGGGGCGACGCCTATTACTACCTGGGGATGCTCTACGCCGAGCGAGAACAAGCCGCCGAGGCGGAGTCGGCCCTGGCCCAGGTGCTGTCGTTGACCGTGCGGAGTGCACACCGCCCCGACGCGGCTCGCGCTCTTGGACGGCTGTTCCTCGACCAGGAACGGTATCGTGAGGCCCTGGACATGTACCGTCAACTGGAGCAAATGCAGCCCGACGACTCCCTGTTGGCGGCTGAGGCCCGATACGGTCAAAGCCAGGCACTGCTGGGTCTCGGACGCCCGGAAGAAGCCGAACGCCTGCTGCGAGATACCGCCGACGGGTCCGGGGATTCTTCTGAATCCATTCACGCCTTGCTGGGTCTTGCTCGCATTTACGATCAGGATGGGAGAACGGGAGAGGCCGCGTTGCTCTATCGCCAGGTGGTTGATCGCAGCCGGGAGGAACCGGGGGCCGAAGCCTTGTATCATCTGGGCGACATGCTCCTGCGCGTCGGCGATGCCCCCGGAGCCATCGAAGAGTTGAGCCGGATGCCGGTGCTCTATGCCGGATATGCCGACTGGCTGGCCCAGGGCTATTTGCTCCAGGCACGTGCCTTCCGCAACCTCGGACAGGACGGGGATGCATCGCGCCTCTACGACCGTATCATCGAAGACTACCGGGGGACCAAATATGCCGAACAGGCCGCCCGAGAAAAAGCTACCCTTTAGACAAAAGGAGAATGGAAGAAGAGAAGAAAGGACCTATGTCCCAACTCCTTCCCCGTCCTCTGCTGACCGCTTTCGGAACATGATCCGAATTCCAAACAACCGCTACAGCTAACCCTCGTCCATGACGCTCGCCCTTCACAAATCGCTACCGATCTTTGCGCTGCTTGGCCTGCTATGGACCCATGCGGCGACGGCCCAGGATACGACCCGTACCGTGCTTCCTGAACTGGAGCCCCCCCCGGTGGAAATTCGCGGGCGTCTCGAAATTTCCTTCCCGGCTTTGCAGCGGCAGCCCCTCATCGGGTTCAATCCACCGCCCCGCGTGCCCAGCCTTCCGGCAGGAAGAAGCCCTTTTGTCGAAACCTACCGGCAGTCCAGCACCGACCTTCCGACCAGTCCCTTGCGGCGTCCCCAACCCCCTTCCGCCCTGCTCGGTGCCTCTTATCCACCGGCACAAGGACACGTGGAGATCGGCCTCGGTCGCTACTATAGCCGCTCCGTCTATGGACGCATCAGTGCTCCGCTATCGGGAAAAACGGCCTTGCTCACCCGGTTGGACTATCGCGGAGCCGACGGGCACCGCCCCTTCGATACCCTTCCGGACATCCGCACCCCGTATGACGCCATCGAAGGTCAGGTGGGGCTCCAGACCGCCGGGTCGCGTTGGGCCGGAGGTATTGCGCTGGGCGGCTTCTTCGAAACATATGACCTCTTCGGTGCCACGTTGGCCTCCGGCAACACGGCCTTCCCACTACGACCCCAACCCAGACGAGAAGGGCGAGGGGGGACGGCAGCCGTCCGCCTGACGACCCTCGCCGACACACCCCTCAATGCACAGGTGGACCTCCGCTACAGCACTACGCGATACGAAACCCTCATCGCGCTGGAGAAAAACACGCCGGGGGGCGAACCGTCGTTCACCGAGCAACGCCTGGAGGCTGATGTCGACCTGAGTCTACCGACCTCGGTCGGTGAAGCATGGGCTGACGGCCTGGTCTCCTCCGGCACGCTCGGCGGTGATTTCGGTACGTACACCGCCGTCGAAGGCGCAGCCGGGCTTCGCTTTCGAGCGGGGCCGATCCAACTGAGCGTGGGCGGACGCTTCCTCGGGGCCTTCAGCGACACCGAGCAACCTCGAAACAGCACCGACGCGCTCCGGATAGGCTACGCATCGTTGGATGTGAACGCCGAATTTACCCCGACGCCGGGTGTTCGCCTGTTTGCCCGGAATCGCCCCCGGATGGAGGCCAATGCTCTGGGCGACGTCTTCCGCACCAACCCGTATCTCGTGTCGCAGCCTGAACTCCGGCCCACCTTGCGATCCATCGATGCAGAGGTGGGAGCCGGCCTGTTCGCCGGCCCGGTTCAGATTGTCGTACAGGGAGGGTATCAGGAGATGCCTCACTATTTATTTTTCGAACAGGCCCGCCTGGCGGAGTCCTCTAATTACGACCGGGGCTTCACGGCGCTTCGCTACGCCGAGGCCGAAGTGTT
>JBHHWM010000391.1:0-3403 GCA_046756545.1 Rhodothermales bacterium
ACGTGGTCTGGATGGACACAATGCCGTCGCTGGCCGACACCGAGATGGTAGCGGCTCCGGTAGTGAGCATGGTCACCTTCAGCGTGCTGGGGGCGACGATCTCGGCCTGGGCCGTGCCGGGGTTTCCGGAAGAGGCCGAAAACGTAAGATCATCCCCGTCCTCATCCACAAAGACAGAAACAAGATCAACCTCAAACGTCTCGCCGATAGCGAGGGCCCGGTCCGCGATAGGAACGGCGATGCGGGGCGGCTGGTTGTCGGCAGCTTCGACGGTCACGGTGAACGACGTGGCCGAGGTAAGTCCGGGGGGATCGGTGGCTGTAACGTCGATGAGGGTTGTCTGATTGGGAGCATTCAGGGCCTGGACGGTGAGGACTTCATCGTTGAGGACCTCTGCCGTGGCAATGGCTTCATCGCGAGAAGTTGCACTGAAGGTGAGCGATTCGCCGTCGGGATCCTGGAATACATTTTCTGTACGCAGGTTTAACGTAAACCGCTGGCCGGGGCGCAGGTTGATATCATCGAGTCCCCGGTGAACTCTGGGCGCATCGGGTTCTGCCTGAACGGTGACGGTGACCTCGGCTTCGGAGGCAAACCCACGGGCATTTCGTACCGAGAATGCGAAGCGGTCCGTACCGTTGAAGTCGGCTTCAGGAGTGTACCGGATCCGACCTACTACGTCACTCTGAGGCGTAGCGCTCTGACGTTCGGCACCATGAATGATACGCAGTTCTGCAGATAAGCCCTTCGAATTGCTGGAGGTCTTGTTAGCAGGGGGAAGCTCCGTCGTGGTCGCTTCGAGCCGTCGATCCGTTGCGGCGTTGGAGTTCTGTTGTAGTTGAGCGTCCGGATCCGGCGTGTCGATCTTTTCCGGGCGTAAGGTCTCGGGCTGATGCGCCGGGGGGTGGTCGTCCTGGCGTGCCGTCTTGAGGGAGGCGAGAGGTGGGGCGCTGCTCTCCAGCACCGCCGTGCCGTTTTGCGGGATCGTCGTGATGGACAGCGTCATGGTCTCGCCGTTGGGATCCTCGGCCTGCACTTCGATGACGAGGGATCCATCTTCTTCCACCTGCTGGCTCAGTTCCGTCACGATGGCCGGGCGCATGTCGTCCGGTGTGATCGCGACGGGTTCGGTCAGATCGTCACAACTGGCGACGAGTAGGACCGCACTGAGCCCGAACACAACGGGGGCGAAGAGCTTCTTAACGAACGACAATAATCCAGGCAAGAGGATAAGGTTAAAAGGTTAGCTGGAGCCGCAGTCCATAGTGCGGCCGGCCGTTGCGGAACGTCAGGTCAGGTTGGGCGGCGCGTAGATGCATTCTATGGCTGCCGATGCGTACAGGGCGGCTTACCGTGCGGGGGAATCCCGATGCGCTATCGATCAGGTTGATGAGCCAGATGCCGGCAGCCAGACCGGCAGCGGCCAGCGCGAGGGTCTGGTTGGATTTGGCGTGATCGTATTCCTTTTGCCACACGTTGAACGCTTCATTTTCACAGGGGACGCTGCCGGCGTTGGGGCAGGCTCCGGGCTGAGGCACGCTGCGCAGGTACTGGGCTTCCAGGTCGTCGAGTTTGCGGGTGTCCACCTGCGATAGGAAGTAAAAAGCGGCACCCACCGCAGCCGCTTCGGTAGCCAGGAGAAGCAGGCCTTTTGTTTGCTGTCCCTTGTACATCTGCCCCAGGCCGGGTACGAAGAGCGAACGCATCAGGGCCGTGCCCCGGCTTTTCTCCACCGGGATCGTGATGGAACGTGTCACACCGGGTTGGCCGGGACGGTCGAAGACCTGTAGCCGGTTCGAACCGCCCACCTGCGAGACGAAGGCAACGCGCACGGATGTAGGTAGCGCGGCCAATACAGGATCACGATGATACTGCGTTCCAAATTCCTTCGAGAGGTCCTGCTCATAGCCGGGTTGGCGCGATTGCCAGCGCACGAAGTCGCTGGCGTAGATGGGAAAACGAGCCTGAGCCTCACGTTTTACGTGAACCAGGAGCAATGCATCTTCAACGGGCATCCAGCTTGGACCGCGTCCTTCATGCGGTATCACGTTGATGGCGAGCCGGGGTGAGAACCCCGAGAGCACGCGTCCGCGCACGATGCGATCCGTTCCACTGCTGCGAACAACCCCCAGCACGCCGATGTCCTGCTGCAAGTTGTCGGTCGCTTCGTCCACGCGGGCCTGGCTGACATAGAAGGCGATGTGCTGTCCATCCGGTGCCCAGGACGGCTTGAATTCGTCGTACGCACTCAGGTCCTCCGTAAGGCGGACGGGGGGGGCTACGGCTTGGCTCGACAGCCCGGTGCTCTTGACGACGCTGATACCCCAGTTCCGGCGTCCGTTCTCCGTAGTCAGGGTTTGGAAAGCGACGTAATGGCCGTCGGGCGACCAGGCCGGGAACGCTTCCAGATCCGGGTTGGAGGTCAGGCGTGTGGGCTGGAATGCTTTGCCTTGACGGGCGATCACTGCACCCATGTCGCGTATCAGATAGAGGTCGCTACCCGATTCGTTGCCGGAGACAAATACAAGCTGCTGCCCGTCGGGCGACCACTTGGGAAATTGTTCGAGGCCGTCGAAGGATAACCGGATGGGTGTTTCCGTTGCCAGCTGCCCTTGAGCGTCTACATAAGAAAGGTACATATCGAAGCCGCCCTCGCTGCCGCTGATGAAGGCGAACCACTGGCGTTCTTTGGCATCGAGACGCGGACGCCAGGAAAGCTGCCCGTCGTACCGGCTGAACTTGTCCAGGTTTTGCGCTTCAAAGAGATCGGTGAAGAGTGTTTCAATGCCGCCTGCTGCTTCGTCATCTTTAGGTACCTGAACCCGTTCGACGCGCTGGGTCCGTTGATTATAGAGGTAGAGTTCCAGCGCGTCTCGGAACAGCCGTCCGTAGGCGATGATGTCGGGGTCGGAGGGGCAGATGGCGGGGTTGTGAACCTGGCCTGTCAGCTTATCCTGATCGACTTCTTCGATGTTCTGGGCACCGGCCGTAGGGACGAGCAGGAGGGTCACACCTACGTAGATCAATCCGCCTAAACAGGTGATAACCCACGGTTGAACCGATTTCGGGCGATTCCGCACAGGATGCTTTATCATGTCGTGCTGAATTTATCGAAAGTACGTGTTGCCGTTTGACCGTTGTCGAAGATTCATGAACCGTCGGTTTTCGGCGGAGGCAGCCCGTCGAGGACAGGGTTCAGTGTTGTCTCACCCACTGTCTGATATCGTCGAGTTTGTCTTCCATTTCCCGGCGTTTTTGGGCGAACGAGGCAAGCTCGGGTGGTGCCATGTCGATGAACGTTTGCAAGATCCCCATGGCGAGGAGGCCCTGTTCCCTTTTAGTGACGGAGTCGCGTTCGTTTTGAAACTGCACATAATGGATATACGCGCGCTGGTAGCGCACG
>JBHHWM010000392.1:0-3400 GCA_046756545.1 Rhodothermales bacterium
CAGGTGCACGAGGCCCGTGAGCGCGAGCGGCCCTTCATCGAATATGAAATCCGCCTGGCCCGTTACCTGGGGCTGAGCCTGCTCGCCACCGAGATTGGGACAGTAGAAACGTTCAACCAGGACTGGATGGTTTCGCGTGTTGGGGCGCGGAGTCGCTACCAGATGATGCCCTACATCTTGCGCCGGAACGACATCCGCCGCTATCGTCTATCGACCTCCTATGGGCGTAAGATCAAGGTCTATGAGGAATGGCACCCGCTCTTGACGATGGAGCCCGCCTTCCTGTTGTTGCGAGGCTACATCAACGCGGTAGGCCATGAAGTGCCCGGTCTGTCGGCCTACCATACGGGTCCCGGTAACATCTTTAAGGTCTACGAGCTGTTCCTGAAAGAAGCTCCCGATTTGCTTTACGCCGGAACGTCGGTCGTCGATGCCTATGTATGGGCACTCACGGAAGGCTATGATAAAGTGTCGAGTACGACGAGTTTCAAGGCACAGTCGCGAGGGTATGTACCCGCAGGATACGGCGCGCTACGTGCCGTCGAAAAAGTACCCATCGACACCCTGTGGACGCTTCACGCCGAGCGGGTTCAACTCAAAGAGGGACGATCCATCTATCTGAGTGACCTGCTCGAAGCGCTGGAAGAAAGCGGCGTCCATCTCCGATGGGCACGCGGCACGGCGTCCCTGAGCCTGTATGAACGGTTCCGCCGGCTGAACCCTCACTTCGATCTACCACAGGGCGATGAAGACGGCATTCCAGCCACCGGCAATGTTCGCCTCGTCGATCAAGTAGGCAACGCCACCGTCCGATTCTTCCTGCCACTGAACGCCACCACCGTCCTGGCCCAAAACGGGATCGATGCACTGGACGACGAAGCCACCTTCCGCTTCGATCACAACACGTACCGCCTGCCGGACAACAAAGCCAGGACGCCCCTGGACACGCAGTACCATAAACTCGTGCAAGACATTGGACGGTTCGGCTTCACGCGCGAAAACAAAGCACGCCTGGACACGCTCGCGGTTCGGTTCGAACAACGCTCAGCCGAGCAACCGACGCATCATCACCTGTCTCAGTCGGTCATCATCAAGACGCATCAGCAACTATGGCAGTTTAAGGGTTGGACACCATTGGCCAACATCGCAGAGACTGTGCAAGATTCGATTCAACCTCAGCCGCTGCCTTCACGCCCCCTCGAACGCATGCCCGTCCGACCACCCATTCCTCCACTGGGAGGGTAGCGTCTACTCTTCTTGAGAGCCTGATTCTTCCGCGCCGGGCACGCCCGTCATGCTCACCAGTTCCCGTGCTTCCCACAACCCTTCCTTTTCGGATGCCGCGCGCACGGCAGCAACCTCGTCGGGCGAGACGGGTCCAGCCTCGTTGCCGAAGGTGCTCCGCACATGTGTAAGCACCGCTGCGACTAGTTCATCGCTCAGGAAAGCGTGGCCGTTCATGACGTTGTCGTATAGTTCACCTTTGACTTCAACTGATCCTTGCATTCCATTGAGGATCAAGCGGATGAGACGGCCCTTGTCCCCGACGACCCATTGGGTCTGATCCAGCGGAGGAAACGACCCCGGTATCCCTTGTCCACCCGGCTGATGACAGGTAACACAGTAGCTATCGTAGACCTGTCGTCCGAGTCGCTCGAAGCGTGCTTCCGGCGTCTCGGGCAATGACGTCGATTCCTTTCCGCAGGCCGTTACGCCGAGGATTACGACGATGAAGATGGGTGTGATGCGAGCGTTCATGTGTTGGCTACAAACGTGATACAATTGGATGGCTTGATACCCTTACTCTGCAAGCGAGCGAGCAATTACGTACATTGCTGCCGAAGATTCAACCGACGCCTCTATCATTGTCTACCACGTCCGAGCCCGATTTTTCGTATGAACTCTCTTCGCATCCTCTGGCAAGAAATACAAAACGTAGACACGAGCAAAAAGGCCTTGCGCTCCTTCGGCTGGGTCGTCGGCATCGTGTTGGTGGGCATCGGCGCTATTGTGTGGTGGCGGCTCGACTGGACGGCTACGCGCGCGGTGTACTGGCTGGGCGGCATTGGTGGGACCCTCATCGTGCTCGGGCTGGCCGCGCCCTGGCTTCTTAAGCCGATCTATCGAGTATGGATGGCGTTGGCCGTGGTGCTCGGCTTTGTGATGACGCGGGTGATCTTGACTCTCGTTTACTGCCTCATCATTACCCCCATCGGCCTCGTGTTCCGCCTGATCGGCAAAGACCCCATGCAGCGCACCATCGACCGGAACGCTTCATCGTACTGGATTGAGAAAAAATACATCGACGAGTCGCCCAAACGGTTAGAAAAATATTATTGAGAGTTGAGCAAAGAGCCGGGATAGCTGGAATAAGTGTAAGGGGTTTCGGCTCCAGGGCACGTCTATGAGTTGTGCCATTGCAAGAAATCGAGCCGTTCGATTTGTTTGCGCAGATCGTGCAGTTGCATCATTTCGGTTTGTAGGGCGCGCAGGTCACCTTCCTCCTGCGAAGCATGGTACATCTTCTCCTTCTGCCGTTTTATTGCGGCATCGACCCGATGAAGCTTGAGGAGACGCATAGCGCTCGTAGCTGCTTTATGCGGATCTTCGTTGATGCGAGGGACGGGGATGTTCTTATTCTGCCAGTTCTCCGACGGTTCGTACCGATCTACCAGCACCTCGGCGGCCAGGCTCTGCACCGCCGCATCGAGCGAGCCGTCGAAGAAGCGCCGGGTATCTACCGCTTCGTTCTGGTACATCTCCAGCAATATTTGCACGATCTCGCGCGATGGGCCTGCCGTAAACTCATCCATCGCCATGTGGCCGAGGATGAATTCCATCATCGACGTGCTGTGTTCCAGCATGAGCCGGATCAGAATTTTTTCCTGGGGAAGCGGCTCGCGATAGGCTCCTTCGGGCGGAGCCTGCGCCTGAACGCTCTCGCCGGTCTCCTGCGACGGCGCGGGCGCGTGTTGCCCTGCATCCATCTCGGCGGCGACGTGTTCTCGCTGTGCATCTCTCCGGGCCCGTTGCTGTTGCTTCCGGAGCAACTGGCTCAACACCGGGCGAAGCTGCATATCGGGCACGTCGAGCACTTCGCTGGCACGGCGCAAGAACGTCTCCTGCTTGAGCGGGTCCGGAATGCGGGCTACCGACGCGACCACGGTGTGCATCGTCTCGGCCTGCCCCTCCGGTGTGTCGAGACGCCCCGCGCGCCGGGCGAGGCCATACATGAACGTCGCGAAATCCTGGCGTTGCTTCTTCACATACTCCTGAAACGCCTCCCCTCCCTGTTCCCGCACGTACGAGTCCGGATCTTCGCCACCCGGCAGCGCGACGGCGTAGGCCGAAAGGCCCTGTTCCAAAATCAGATCGATGCCGCGCAGCGCCGCCTCGGCCC
>JBHHWM010000393.1:0-3396 GCA_046756545.1 Rhodothermales bacterium
CCCTTCACCACCTGTTGACAGGAAAAACCCTACAATGCGTGTCCGTAAATCCCCCACGTCCCCCGCATTCAATTCATCAAAATCGATCCCCTGGAGGGCTATTCAAAAGGCGGTACCTGGGACCGTTGGGCGGCAGCGGGCTGTCCGAGAGATGGAGGCCCGCTACTCGATCACGACGGCTCGCCGCTCCCTTCCGGCGTCGGCCTGGTCAGGAGCATCTCTTCAAGCGCTGCCAGGCGCAACTGAATCTCATGGAGGCTGGCCGTGCGCAAGCGTAAAAAAACGCCCACCGTACTCAAGACGGCGATAAGCAAGCTCACCGTGCCTACGACCGCGATCAAGGGCATCAGTGCACTGATAACAGCCTCGGGACCTACGACTCCGACCTGTAGACGATCTAGAGTCCGGGAAACTTCCACCCCAATCATCGCCGTGAACACGACGAGAATCGCAAAGGTCACCGTCCAGGAGACGATGCTGATCCGGCGGACCAGGCGATCTCGTCGTTTCTCTGTCTCAATCCTGGTCCAGACATCCTCCTGTTTGGATTGAAAAGAAGTACTCATGGTTTCCTCCACGTTGTTTGGTGTGCTTTGGGGAGATCAGGTCACCGATCACAGGGGAGCCCCCTCTAGCGCGTTTTTGATGTTGCGTTTCGCGTGGTGTATTCGAGATCGGACAGTCCCGATGGAACAGCCAACGATCAACGCGATTTCTGCATAGCTCATCCCTTCCCAGAATCGAAGGATCAGGACGTCGCGATGAGTCGACGAGAGCCTGGCCATCGCAGCGTCCAGGTATGGAGATCCCGGTGGCGGCAGAGGCTCATCCACGAGCCGGATCGACACATCAGCCAGGTCGTCCTCCACGGCCTTGAGCAGGTCCGATTGGCGCTTTTCTCTTCTCAGGAAATCAATCGCTCGATGGCGCGTCGTTCGGTATAGCCACGTTCTGAACCCGTTCGGATTGGCAAGCATAGCGATCTTTTGAAAGACGGTCAGCCATACTTCCTGCTGAACGTCTTGGGCCGCCTGCTCGTCCAGTAGGCCTTGCAGGTAACGGAGCGTGCGGCGATGGAAACGGTCGTACAGTTCAGAGAACGCCTGTTCGTCCCCCGCCTGGCACCTCAATACCAAGAGGTGCCGGCGTAAGGGGTCGTCTTGCACTCCGTTGTGAGCCATCGCATCTCCCTGCGTTCTTGGGGATTGTCACTGTAGTGACGAGGGGGGTAACAAATAAGTTCAAACGGGCGGTTGTCCGAAATTTGAGGGGACTCCCCCTGCTCCTCATGGTGACTTTCGCCACGCCTGGCCTTGTGGCGGCTGGGCGTACATCGAGATCCACGGCGACCTCTCAGGATTTATCCCACAGTCGAAATGGGACTTTCCCCCCTGGAAAAAAGGGGCGTTACCCCTTTACGCCAAGGGCAAGGCACACTTGCTTGACGGATACTCATCGGGGGCATGTCTTCCCTGGGAACCGAACCGTCGCGGACCGTCATCAACGGAGAGGAGCCACCATGAACGACCTTTGTAGAAGAACAGCCGTTCTATTCTTGCTGATAGGCCTGCTGTTCGCGGGCTTGCCCCTCGGGGCAGAGGCCCAGAGTGCCGAAGCCGTGCTGAGGCGCATCAGCGTTCCACGTTCGGGAGATAGTGAGGAGATGTGGCTCAGTTTCGACGTGTTCGACCCCCAGTTCGAGGGGGCTGCCCAGGTGACCGGCAGCGGCGAGCTACAATTCATAGATGTCTCGGCGCTGGGGGTCACGATCCGCATCTCGTCGGACGGCCAGGTCATGGGAGCATCGATCCCTGCCGATGAATGGGGCCAGGGACCGGAAGCCGGGCTGCCGATTCGGTTCGGCCCGATTAAGTTGTCCTATTTCTGGGATTCTCCGGGGGCTTCTTTCAGGGGAGGCCGGCTCGGGAGAATCACCGACGCCGATAACCCTTATAATCTTGATGCTGTTCTGGACTACCGGCAGGACGGCCGCACCGGAGCGGTGCAACTGACGAAAGTCGGCAACCTCAATTTGTATTACTACCCCTACGCGCAGCACGATCCCCTCTACACCAACGAACTTCACGCGGGCCGGCTGATGTCTCTGGGTTGGGCACAGTTCAACTACTACGACGATGTGCGTTTTGCGTCGGCGGGGCGGGTGCAGCTCGTCACCAACCCGATTGGCTCCGAGCCTCCCAGGGTGCGTTTCATCTATCACACCCGCGAGACGGCGATGCAGGCGGGTGGGAGTTGGCTTACGGGGCGGCTGGCCATTATCGATCAGGTACGCTTCCGCTATGAGGGCACAGAGATCAGCGAAATGGTGGGCACGCCTCCCCGGCGACTGACCATCGAGGTCCGGGGCCTGGACACGCAGCAGTCGAACGAGCTTGCTGGTCGTTGGCAATTTCCCAGCGGCGCCATCATGGAATTCCGACGCTCCGGGGGATATTACGAGGGCCGGCTCTTGAGATCCATGAATGATGATTTCAATATGGGAGAAGTGTACACGAAGGTGACGAGCATCAGGGATGGGGTCTATAGAGGTGAGGAGTATGTAAGATCGCCCGGTGGGGAGTATGGATGGACCCCCTGTACCATCACGATTTCGGGGGACACGTATACCATAAACGGAACCTATAATGACGGGACGACCTACCGGCTCCAGGCACAACGCATCCCTTCGCGCTAGGTCTCGTCTCGAGAATCAACGTTGTCGTGGATTCTGAAGACGAATAGCTACCCCCTTCATGGCTTCTCTTCGTCAAGGGCGAGGCGGGCTTACGCTCTTGCGCTGAAGGACTCGCTGCCCCGGCTGTGATCCAGAGGCGCAAGAGACGCTTCATCTCAATAGATAAACGGAATCAGGACTGACATGGCCGCGATGATTCCGCCAAGCCCGACAACCGGCATTTGCCTGATCCTGCGCTTCCCCATCATCTCTGCCTGCATGAGGAAGCGCAGGATCAAAGGGCCTCATTGCGTCCCACTCGCCCGCTTGACAATCGGCAACCGGATCTGTGACGGATAGGCCGCCGAGTGATGGATCTGGTGGTGGCCGACGATGCCTTCGGTCTCGTCGTAGTTGTTGCCGCCGGTGTTGAGGTTGCGCGTGAAGCGGGGGAAGTTGCTGCTCGACACCTCGATCCGAATGCTGTGCCCCGGCGCGAAGTAGTTGCTGGTGGACATCGGGCTGACGGGGATCTCGTAGACCTGGCCCTCCTCCATAAAGACCTCTTTGTCGTAGCCCTCGCGATACCGCGCGCGTTGGATCGTTTCGTCGAGGTTGTAGGCCCGTCCGTCGGGATACACGTCGAGCAGTTTCACCGTGAAGTCGGTGTCTTTGACGTCGGATGAGACGTAGAGGGTGATCTCGATGGTGCCGCTCACCTC
>JBHHWM010000394.1:0-3388 GCA_046756545.1 Rhodothermales bacterium
CGAGGCGCTCGAGCAGCAGACAGCAATGGCCGAGATTTTGCGGGTGATCTCGAGCTCGCCGACCGATGTGCAACCGGTGCTGGATGCCATTGCCGAGAGCGGGGCGCGGCTGTGCGAGGCAGTGGATGCCGTGATCTGGCAGGTGGATGGGGACATCCTTCGTTCCGGCGCCCACTACGGGCCGATTGACGCCCCCGAAGAGTGGACGATTCCTATCGGCCGCGGCTCAGGGGCCGGGCGGGCCGTGGCCGACCGACAGACTGTCCATGTCCTCGACATGGCCGCGGAGACCGAGGAGTACCCGGAGGGGAGCGCCTATGCCCGCCGCTATGGCTTTCGCACGATGCTCTCGACCCCGTTGTTGCGCGAGGGCGTTCCTATCGGGACCCTCCTGATCCGCCGAAACGAGGTGCGCGCCTTCTCTGACAAACACATCAAACTCCTCAAAACTTTCGCCGACCAGGCCGTGATCGCGATTGAGAATGTGCGGCTGTTCCGCGAGATCAAAGAAAAGACCGAATTCTTGCAATTGAATCAAATCATTACTGCCGCCGCCAACGAGGCCGTAAAAGTTGAAGAGACGATGCAGACCGCCCTCGACCAGGTCTGTGCCCACACCGGCTGGCCGGTTGGACATGTTTACATACTTGCTGACGATGAAACCGGTGAGCTGGTTCCCACAGGGATTTGGCACCTCGACGATGCCCAGCGATTCGAGGTGTTTCGAAGGGTAACAGAGGAAACCCGCTTCGCTGCCGGAGTTGGTCTGCCAGGTCGGGTGTTGGCGAGCGGTAAGCCCGCGTGGATCACAGACGTAACGAAGGATCCGAATTTTCCACGGGCGAAGCTGGCAACGGAGATCGGTGTCAAAGGTGGGTTCGCTTTTCCAGTACTGGTGGGGAAAGAGGTTCTCGCTGTCTTGGAGTTTTTCTCCGACAAGGCCGTCGAGCCTTATGAGCCGCTGCTGGACGTCGTGGCTCAAATTGGCACTCAGCTCGGGCGTGTTATGGAACGCAAGCGGGCGGAAGTGCAATTGCGTAAAGCGAAAGAATTGGCCGAAGCAGCGACCCAGGCCAAAAGCAGCTTTCTCGCCAATATGAGCCACGAGCTGCGCACGCCGTTGAACGCCATTATCGGCTACAGCGAGATGCTGCAGGAAGAAGCGGAAGACCTCGAACTGGGGCACTTGGTTCCCGACCTCAAAAATATTCACGCGGCCGGCAAGCACCTGCTAGAGCTTATCAACGGTGTCCTCGATCTCTCGAAGATCGAAGCCGGCAAGATGGAGCTCTTCCTGGAGAGCTTCGATGTACCGACGCTCGTCCGGGGTGTGGTCGCCACCATTCAGCCGCTGGTGGACAAGAACGCCAACGTTTTGGAGGTTCATTGCGCCGACGGTCTCGACACCATGCATGCCGACCTCACCAAGGTCCGCCAAACGCTCTTTAACCTCCTCAGCAATGCCTCCAAGTTCACAAAAAAGGGCACCATCACGCTCGAGGCGACTCAGGAGGCTGTTGACGGCAGTCTCTGGATCCGTTTTCGCGTGAGCGACAGCGGCATCGGCATGACGCCCGAGCAGCTGGAAAAACTCTTCCAGGCCTTCTCCCAAGCCGACGCCTCGACCACGCGCAACTACGGCGGCACGGGGCTGGGGCTCGCGATCAGCCGTAAGTTCTGTCAGATGATGGGGGGCGACATCACAGTGGAAAGCGCCCCAGGCCAGGGTTCTGCGTTCACGGTGCGTCTGCCCGCTACAGTCATCGATGCCGAAGCGGAACCGGCACCGCGTAAAGAAGACATCCCAGCCAGGGCCCTGCCCGTCCCGGAAGGGGCACCCACTGTACTTGTCATCGATGATGACCCGACCGTGCGCGACCTAATGCAGCGCGTTCTCAGTAAGGAGGGCCTTCGTATGGTCGCAGCGGCCGGCGGCAAGGAGGGCCTGGAGCTTGCGAAGGAGGTGCACCCGGATGCCATCACGCTCGATGTACTGATGCCGGGCATGGATGGCTGGGCCGTGCTATCAGCGCTCAAGGCCGACCCCGTGGTCGCTGACATCCCGGTAATTATGGTCACGATTATGGACGAGAAACGTGTGGGCTATGCACTCGGCGCGACGGAATACCTAACCAAACCGATCGATTGGAAGCGCCTGACGGGAATTCTGCAAAACTACAAGGCCGCAGAGGCGTCATGCCGCGTGCTGGTGGTCGAAGACGATGCGGGCGCACGCAAGTTGTTGCGCTCGAGGCTTAAGAAGCAAAGCTGGGACGTGAGCGAGGCCGAAAACGGCCGCGTGGCGTTGGAGCGCATGGCCGAGAGCCTACCGGACCTCATCCTACTCGACTTAATGATGCCAGAAATGGACGGGTTTCAGTTCTTGGATCACGTTCGCGCCCATGAAGGCTGGCGGTCAATACCTGTTATTGTGGTCACCGCCAAAGATCTCACCGAGGAGGATCGGCAGCGACTTAACGGATACGTCGAAGGTGTGCTGCAGAAGGGAGCGTATAACCCCGAGGAGCTATTGCGTGAGGTTTGCGGTCAAGTGAGGGCCCACGTCGAGCCACGGCTAACAAGCGTAGAGGAGAGTATCTGATGGCGAAAATTCTACTGGTCGAAGACAACCAGATGAACCGCGATATGCTGTCGCGGCGTCTCACCCGCAAGGGCTATGAGGTCGCAATTGCTGTGGACGGCCAGCAGGGTATCGAAATGGCGCGCTCGCAAACGCCCGATCTGATCCTGATGGATATGAGTCTGCCGGTACTCGATGGTTGGGAGGCCACCCGGCAGCTCAAGAGCGCACCCGAGACCCAGGCTATCCCCATTATCGCGCTCACCGCGCACGCGATGGCGGGCGATCGGGAGAAAGCGGTCGAGGCGGGCTGTAACGACTATGACACCAAGCCGATCGAGCTCCCGCGGTTACTGGAGAAGATCGAGGCGCTCCTTGGCGGGAAAGTCAGTACATGAACGAAGACGAACCTGGCCGCAAGCGTCCCGATGCAGAGCCGAAGGCCCGCGGTGAGCAGGGCGAGCCTCCTCGTGCCCCCGCCTACCTGTCCGGGGCTGACGCGACCCTGCGCCACACGTTGCGCACGCCGCTAAATCATATCATCGGCTACAGCGAGCTGCTGTTGGAGGAGGCCAAAGAGCGTGGGCTCGAGGACATGGTGGCGGATCTTCGCAACATCCATGCAGCCGGCAAGGAGTTGCTGGCGCTGATTAACGAGCTTTTTAACCCAGCACCCGTTGACACCGACTCGTCAGCGCCCGTCCTCGATACCGTCGCTCTGTCTGCAACAAAAGAGCCCAGCGACGCTGCATCGGGAACTCAGGACGCCAGTGCCGACGAGACGCCACATGCCCACTTGCTTGTGGT
>JBHHWM010000395.1:0-3381 GCA_046756545.1 Rhodothermales bacterium
CGGGAGGAAAAACAACAAGGTAGTATCTCAAGGCTGTAACGAGAGAACGGAACCATAGAAAGGGCATTGAGAATACCGGGAAAGCAAATGCGTTTAGGCGGCATCGCAATCATCGTAGTCAGCCTTCTTTGCGGCTGTTCAACTACTGGCTCGCAGATCGACTCGTCTGCTGAGGCAGAGCTTGTGTGGCCGTTGCCCCCCGAAGCTCCGCGCATTCGTTATGTAGGTGAGGTGACGTCGCAACAGAGCCTGGGGTATAAGTCTTCGCTCATGTCGCGGTTCAAGAAGGGCCTTCTTGGAACGGAAGAGAACAATCTCATCCCGGTCAAGAGGCCCTTCGATGTGCATGTCGATCAGCAAGGCGTCATTTTTGTCACCAGCGGGTTGGGAGGGTCGATCCGCGTGTTTGACCCAACGGCGAAGGATGCCTGGTTGCTTACGCCCGAGGGGGGGGGGGTCCTCGCCAAACCGATGGGCCTTGGTGGAGACAGCCAGGGGTACCTTTTCGTGGCAGATCCCGTGCTGCGGCGCGTGGTCTCGTACGGGCCGGATGGCGAATTTGCGCAGGCCTACGGCGGGCGAAACGTACTCCTGAACCCCGTCGATGTGGCGGTGTCGCCGGCGGGCGACCGCGTGTATGTGACCGACAGCTATCTGCACCAGCTCGTGGTATTCGACCGGAATGGAACGTTGCTCCGGCGCGTCGGGCGCGACGAGGGAGATATTGCAGCCAAGGAAGAGCAGCGGGCCGCTGCCGGAAAAACGAACGACCCCCACCTGAAGAGCCAGCCCAGCGACCTGTCGGTAAATCGCGGTACCGGTGATGGAGAATTCCGCTATCCGGCTTTCGTCGATGTTGCCCCGGACGGTACCGTGTATGTGTCCGACGGGATGAACTTCCGCGTCCAGGCCTTTGATGCCGACGGCAATTACCTGCTCCAGTTTGGCCGGCAAGGGCAAACCCCCGGTGCCTTCGCCCGGCCAAAAGGGGTGGCCGTAGATAGCGACGGCCACGTCTACGTGGTAGATGCCGCGTTTAACAATGTACAGATTTTTAGTCCCCAGGGAGACTTGTTGCTGTCGTTTGGAGATTTAGGTGCATCCCGCGGCGAGCTCTACATCCCGGGGGGCGTGATGATCGACGAAAACGACCAGATTTTTGTGGCCGACCGGTACAACAATCGGCTGCAAATCTTCCAATACCTGCCGAATCCCGAAGAAGAGACGGCGCAGGCTGCCGACGACGCTGCGGAACCGAGCGGAGGGGAGACTCCTGATCCCGAAGCTGACGCCGGTGACGATCAGGCCGCTCCTGCTCCTGTTGAAGAAGAGGAAACGCCCCCGGCACAGAACGCCGAAGAGGATCCGGCCAGTGAGGTAGAACCAATCGTTTCCGAAGGAGCGCCCGTTGCTGCGGTGCCTGCTGATCCTGAGGAAGAAACGACTGAAGCGGGAGAAGCGACTCCCGTGGAGGTATCGACCGAAGCGGATGTGCTGCGTATCGATCCCGATGAAGGGGGCTATACCTGGATCGTGGGATACCGTACGCAGCAAGACCAGGCAGAGACCCTGGCGGCTCAGATCCGTGAGCAGTTGGGTGATCCGTCGATCCGCGTCGGTGTGCTGACAACCATCAAAGACGGTGCAACCTTGTATCGCATTGGCGTGGGGCAACTCGCGTCAGCCGGGGAGGCGCAGGCTTTCCGTACCCGCCTCGGTAGTGTTCTCCCCGGCGATGCATGGCTTTTCCGTGTACAACGTGATCAGTGAGGAGGGTGAAACCATGAACCGATCACGCGTTTGGGAAGGAAATAGTCTTGAAGGGTCAGTGAAGAATGAAGGATGCCTTGAAGGGTCCGTGAAGACAAAACGGTTTTGTGACTTAGTCACAGAACACATCCGATACACCTACTAGATTCATTCACGAAAATGGGTTCAAAGGAAAGACATAGCCTTTCCTGTCGTGCCGAAGCACCAGCACAGGCTAGTTGCTTGCGGCGAGAGCCAGAAACGACACTCTGGGGCGCCCCAAGCGCCTGTGAAGACTTGGAATGTCGCGGCTTGACGCCTGTACAGTCTGAGGTGACGAGAACCTCCTCAACCTAATCCTAAAGTGGAGGACTTACCAATGTATTCGTCTAGAACCTTTGGAATCGCGATGGGATTCCTTGCGATGGTTGCCTTTGTCCTGGTGACTGCCGTTCCGGCCTATGCCCAGAACGACGACGTGGCCGCCACGAAACATAATCTCTCGGCCAGCTCGGGAGGCGGCGCTCCGACGGGCGCTACCGTGGTTGACTACGGTGAAATCTGCGTCTACTGCCACACGCCTCACGGCGGCCTGAACGACGCCCCACTCTGGAACCGCAACTTCTCATCGGCGACCTACGACATGTATGACAATGCCAAGAGTTCGACCATCGACATGACCGTAAATGCCCAACCTACCGGCATCTCGATGGCGTGCCTCTCCTGCCACGACGGCACCATCGGCCTGGATGTCATCGTCAACGCGCCGAACACGTATGGCGGTTCGATACCCGGTACCACGCCGGGGACGAACACCATGCCCGCCGGTGTCACGAACCTGGGTACTGACCTGCGGAACGATCACCCCATCTCGGTCGTCTATGATCCGGCGCTGGATACTGCGTTTCAACCGGAAGCATCGATCTTGTCGGCAGGGCTCAAGTTGTTTGTCGATCCTACAACCACGGGGAACAAGGTGCAGTGCGCGAGTTGCCATAACCCGCACGACAACACCAACGAACCCTTCCTTCGGATAGCCAACACCAGCAGTAACCTGTGCACGACCTGCCACATTAAGTAACTCTAACTGTCCGGGGAGGAAAGAACTTTCGTGGCGGTTCATCAACAGAGAGTTCGGCCGAGCACCTGGGCTCTAACCATCATCGTGGCGTTTGGCCTAGTAGCAGTTGCCGGCTGTAGCCGGCAACTGCTCTCTGTTGTTTTTGACCTTCCCCAACGACCGGTGGCGAGGGCGGACACAACGCGCATGGTGGTCTACCAGCCGACTCCCGGGATGATCGTGGCCCAGGAAGACACGATCCGCCCACCCATCGAAAACACGCTCGACCCCGACAGCGTGGTCAAAATGTTGCCCAGGGATCATGCGGGCAACATCGACTGGGTGGCCGCCCTTCGCGACGGTGTCATTAAACCCAGGGCCAGGATACCGGAGGATACCCTTACGACCTGGGAGCCCGAGTATAAATTCGGGTTCGACTTTTTCTTGCCGGGGCCGGCTCCCACGTTCGACGCCTATTATCCTCATTCCGTCCATACGGAATGGATTGCATGCCAGCAGTGCCATCCCCGGATCTTCCGCTACCGGGGCACCGAGATCAAGATGGCGGATGT
>JBHHWM010000396.1:0-3378 GCA_046756545.1 Rhodothermales bacterium
CGTCTGATGGTTACCCACGTCGCCGTCATGTTTGCCGGAAAGATCGTAGAATGGGGTCCGGTAGCTTCCGTCATCGCCGCGCCCTCTGAAAAAAATCATCCATATACCCGGGACTTGATGCACGCCGCTTCGAAAGCTGAAGAAACCATTGTGGCCTTACCCTGCCCCACACCCCTTGTACTCAACACCACGGTAAATCACAGGGGATGCCGGTATTATCACCGGTGCTCGCTGAAGGATGTGTTGCCTGAACCCACCCGTAAACGCTGCCTGAACGAAGTCCCTCCGGCGTTCCCGGTCGGGACGAACCATACCGTTGCCTGCTGGGGCCGAGAACAAGGATGATGAGCCCATTGTTACACGCGCAGGAGGTGAGCAAACACTTCGCCCGGCCACCCGGATTCCGGCAGCGAATACGGCACCGGAGGCCGCATTCCGCCCGGGTGGTCAGAGCGGTAGATCGCATCAGCTTTACCCTGCACGCAGGCGAAATCTATGGTCTGCTGGGACAGAGCGGTTCCGGCAAAACCACCCTTGCCCGCACACTGCTTAGGCTCATCGAGCCTACGAGCGGACGTATTACCTTTGAAGGGAGCGACATCCTGGCGATGTCCGACTCGGCGCTCAAGCACCACCTGCGGCGAAAAGCACGAATGATTTTTCAGCACCCGGATGCCGCGCTCAATCCGGCCTTCACCGTCGCAAAGATCCTGGATCAGGCACTGAGGACACACACTTCACTGCGGCCTGCCGAACGGAGAGACCGCGCCGGTGCTCTGCTCCAAGAGGTGGGATTGTCGTTAACGTATCAAGGCAAGTATCCCAACGAGCTTAGCAGTGGCGAAAAACGACGCGTCAGCATCAGCCGGGCACTGGCTACCGATCCGCTCTTGCTCATCGCAGACGAGCCGGTCTCCGGCCTCGATGTGTCGCTGCAAGGCCGGATCGTTGACCTGCTGCTGCGTCTTCGGGAAGAACGCGGGTTGACGCTCCTGCTTATCGCTCACGACGTCGGCCTCATCCACAGGCTTTGCGACCGCATCGGCGTGATGTACCAGGGCACCCTGGTGGAAGCAGGCACGCGGGATGTCATCTCGCCCGGTGCCTGCCGCCATCCCTATACCCGCGCCCTCTTCGATGCCCAGTTGTCCCTTCTCCGGGCACCATCACCGTGGACTACTACCCTCCCGGTCTCGTCTATCGATGCCCCCTCTTCTACTGCCTTCGTTCCTGCCTACTCCGGCTGTCCCTACTGCCCAACCTGCCTCCGGTGGCAACACCTGGAACGGCCGGAACGCTGTGTGCGCGAACGGCCCGAGACCAGCCGCCTTGAGGAAAATCATCAGGTAGCCTGCCACTTCGCTTCAGACGACGAACGTCACTAATCTTACTCAATCTTCTGAAGCACCACGTCTAAGGAGGCAACCGGAGGAGCGGCTGTCATGCTATCGATGGGCAGCACTTCGACGGTACTTGCCGCCCCCAGATAGCCTTCGACAAACAACTCTATGGTATAGGTGCCGGGTGCCAGTGGGAACGGTTCTTCCAGAGGCGTGCGGCTGCCCGTCGCCTGATGATCGACATAGATGTCCGCGGGAAGCGGTAGCCCGTTCTCGTCACCGGCCTGTATACGCAGGTAGCCTTCAAAATAACTGACGACCTCCTTCCGCTGGCCCGGCCCCACCCGTACTTCCACTTCACGTTCTCCATAAACAGGATTCGAAAAGACGATGCGGTGCCGTCCCATTTCGACGGTAACCTCCATGCTATCCTCACCCGTCACACCATCCTCCAGGACGATCCGCCCATAAGGAGCCGCTTTCAACAACAAGACGCCTTGCCTACTCGTTGTGGGAACCACGGACGACAGAATGCGCTCATACACCCCCGGCCTGATCGTGACCGAGTGAGCATGATCGACCTCGATGAGCGATACGGCATTCGAAGGGGCTATCACATCCCGCAGCACCCACCAGGCCAGCGCCGCCGTCAGCACAAAAACGATGAACCCGATGAGATATCCAACGGGCCACCGAAAACGGGCAGATCGAGCAGCAGTAGTCTCCGGCTCGGCTTCCGCTTCCTTATCGGGTCGGAGGGCTGCCGCTTCGACGGCCTGAAGCGCTTCGTCCATGGCACCGGCCGATGGAAATCGACGATCTGGATCTTTCGCAATGGCCTTCATGACAACGGCCTTCAGGGCTTCTGGAAGGGTCGGTGCCCAGCGACCGACCGATTGAAAAGGTTCTTCGATGATAGCCCGCATAACCAAATACGCGGTCTCTTGTTCTCGGAGAGGCAATCGCCCCGTCAGGGCTTCGTACAACACCATGCCCGCCGAATAGAGATCGCTGCGATGATCGACCTGGGCGGCACTTCGGACGTGCTCGGGAGCCAGGTAGTAGAGCCACTTCAAGGGCAGGGCCGATGATGTAAGCTCCGTGCCGTCTCGTTTCCTCGTCAGCCCGACATCCGCGAGCTTAACCTGTCCCCCGTTCGATAAAAAAATGTTGTGGGGGGTTAGGTGGCCATGCACAACTCCCTGACGATGCACGTAGGCAAGACCCTGTAAAACCTGTTTCATCATGGAGAGCGCCTGACTCATTTCGAGCGGGCCGTTATCCCGAATCACATCCTCAAGTGATGATCTCTCTACGTACTCTGTGACCATGAAGGGAGTCGGACCCTTTTCATGGAAGGCATACACACGAAGGATGTTGGGATGATTCAAACGGATCAGGCGGGGCATCTTGCCCCGGAGATGGCGCATGAATTCCTGATCCCCTGCCGTGGCCGGCCTCACTATCTGGAGTATCCTGGTCTCATCCCGGTTCACGTCAAGGGCTTTACAAACGACTCCTATCGCTCCCTCGTCAACCTTTTCCAGGATGCGGTAGTGGTCTATATGCGTTCCAACGATACTCATGGCCGAACATGATGGATGCCGTGATTGCATCGAATGAGCCTGGAAACATCGACCATGGCCGTTTGCACCGAACGCCGGACCAGATCTCCCGAGGGATATGCTTCAGCCGTTGAAACGGAGAGTGCACGGGTTGACGGGTACATGCCGAAACCTTCGAGGGATATCCATGTGAAGGGGCTACCTCTATCACCGCACCCTGGTCCTCCATGTAGAAATATTCGTCCTCGCCCATCGAAAACTTAAGCACAGGACGAGGTTTACCGAAGCGGGGCCGTGTAGGTGCGCCCGGATTCCAACGTCTCTATCTGCGTCGCGCCGATCCTGAACCGAATAGGAATCGTCTGGTGCTTCAGATCCTTCGATACCTTGAAGACCTCGAAGTGCAGGTGCGGCCCGGACGAGTAGCCTGTATTCCCTGAAACGCCGATCACCTGGCCTTCCCGTATCCGCTG
>JBHHWM010000397.1:0-3376 GCA_046756545.1 Rhodothermales bacterium
CACTGCGTTCTGCCAACATCGGGTAAGCGGCTATGCTGGGCATCCTTGGTCAACTGCTCCTTCTCATCGCGTTCGTGGCGACCGGACTCTCCGCGTTTGCCTTCTTCCGCACTACTCAATATCCCGCCGACCCGGTTGACTGGAACCGCATCGGGCGGTTGTCGTGGGGTGCTATGGCCGGAGCCCTCGTCACGGCCTGGACCATCCTCATCTATTTGATCGCCACCCACCAGTTCCAGTATGCCTACGTCTGGGAACACTCCTCCCACGATCTGCCCATGTATTATCTCTTCTCGGCCTCGTGGGAAGGCCAGGAAGGGTCGTTCCTGCTTTGGATCATGCTGAACGGGCTCATCGGGCTCGCGCTGTTCAAGTGGGCGGCGCGGTCCTACGTAGCGCCCGTCATGGCCATCATTGCCGTCTGCCAGGTGTTCTTGCTGTCGATGATCGTCGGCTTGCAGATCGGTCCGCTCTCCATCGGAGCCTCGCCCTTCCTGACCCTGGCCGAGCATTTTCCCGACGCGCCCATCTTCCAGGCCGATCCCAACTTCGTCCCTGAAGACGGCAACGGGCTCAACGACCTGCTGCAAAACTACTGGATGGTGATCCACCCGCCCGTGCTCTTCATCGGCTTTTCGACGTTGATTATCCCCTTCGCCTTTGCGGTGGCGGCCCTGTGGAAAAAACGCTACACCGAATGGGTACGCCCGGCCCTTCCGTGGACCCTCCTCTCGGTTATGTTTCTGGGCCTGGGCATCGTGATGGGCGGCTACTGGGCCTATGAGACGCTTTCGTTCGGGGGATACTGGGCTTGGGATCCGGTCGAAAATTCGTCGCTGGTACCCTGGCTGGTCGGGGTGGCCGCTATCCACATGATGCTCATCCAGCGAAAGAGCGGCCATGGACACAAGGGGGCGCTCCTCATGAGCATCCTCGCCTACCTGCTCGTCATCTACTCCACGTTTCTGACGCGCAGCGGCATCCTGGGCGACATCTCGGTCCACTCGTTCGTAGACCTGGGGCTGCACACTCAGCTTGTCCTCTGGATCCTGGTGATGGGCGGGATCGGGTTCGGCCTTCTTGCCGTCCGATACAAGGAACTGCCCAAGCCCAGGAAAGAGCCGCACTACCTCTCGCGCGAGTTTATGATCTTCTCGGGTGCGGTGCTGGTGTGCGCCGTGGCTGCCGTCGTCATCCTGGGGACCAGCTCCCCCATCCTGGGTCGTATCTTCCGCGACAACCCGGCCAGCGTACCTATCGAGTTCTACAACCGGTGGACGCTGCCGCTCTCAATCGGCGTCATGTTTCTGGCGGGGCTGGGCCAGTTGTTCTGGTGGAGCAAGATGAGCGTAGCGACGATCAACCGGGCGCTCGTCGGGCCGATTGCGCTCTCGGTGGTCAGCACCCTCCTGATCCTGATTTTCACGCCTTTCGTAGAAGGCACGGTCAACGTCGAGGCGCAGCAAACCGTGGTGCAGGCCGGTTTCTGGAGCGTATACGGCTCCGGCATGCAGCTCCTGCTCCTGCTCTTCGTATCGTTCTTCGCGCTCTACGGCAACGGCTTGGTGCTCTGGCGCATCGCCCGGGGCAACCCGAAGATGATCGGCGGGGCGCTCTCGCACGTCGGGCTGGCCCTCTTCATCCTGGGCATCATCGCCTCAAGCGGTTTCAGCAATCCGCTCTCGAACGCTGCCCCCGGCACCGAACGCGAAAATTTCGTCGCCGAACTCGGCAGACCCGCACTGGTGGAAGGCTACACGGTCAACTACCTCCGGCAGGAACTCACCGACCAGGGCCGCACGCGCTACGTGCTCGACTTCGAAAGTCCCACGGGGCGCACCTTCACCGTCAAGCCGGTCGTTTACAAAAACAACCAGGGGCAGTGGATCCAGAACCCGGATCTCAAGATGTACGTCGAGAAAGACATCTTTGTCGCCGTCACGCCCAAGACGATGATCATGGAGAACCAGGAAAAAGGAGGCGAGATCACGCTCGCTCTCGGCGACTCCACCATCCTCGGCGACCAGGAGTTCGCCCTCCGTTTCCTGGCATTCGATCAGAACGTAGACCGCAGCCTGCTGTCCAAGGAGACCAGCCTGTTGCTCAAGCGAGGGGATACCGCCATCCTCGGCGACCGGGAATTCTCGCTCACCTTCGAAGACTTTAACACCGAACTCGACCCGGCCCTCCTTCCCGACGAGACCGAAGTGGCCGTGGCCGCCGTGCTCAACATTAAGAATCAGGCCACCGGCCGCACGCGCGAAATTCGCCCCATCTACCTGATCAAGAACGACCGCGTCGTCACCTCCATTGCGGACAGCATCGAGGACTGGAACCTGACGGTGTCGTTCACCGGCATGAACGTCGACACCGGTGAAATCACCCTCGAACTCGACGGCACCGAGGCCACGCCGGCGAACCAGGACGCCGTCACCGCCGTGCTCAACGTGACCAACCTGACGACGGGCCAGTCGCGTGAACTCCGCCCCATCTATGCCAAACGCGCCGACGGGTCGGAAGAACTGATCCAGGCGCGCGTGCCGGACTGGAACCTGACGGTCATCTTCTCCGGCATGAACGTCAACGCGGGTGAGGTGACCCTCACGATTCAAGGAGTGGATGTAACGACCCAGGACTGGGTGGTGGTGCAGGCCTACGAAAAGCCGGTGATCAGCCTCGT
This sequence comes from Rhodothermales bacterium, assembly GCA_046756545.1. Lineage (GTDB taxonomy): Bacteria > Bacteroidota > Rhodothermia > Rhodothermales > JBHHWM01 > JBHHWM01. The sequence goes on from JBHHWM010000397.1 coordinate 2,681, forward strand.
ATGGATCGGCTTCATCTTGCTCACCTTCGGGTTCGGTCTGGCCATATACCGCCGGATACTGGATGTGCGCATCAGCACGAAGCGGGGGAGCCTGTAGCCCTGCTCGATGCCGGCGGCTCGCCCTGTGGCGCGTGGGGTGGAAGAAAGGATGAAACGACGAGCGGAGGAGCGGACGACGGCTCCTTCGCTCCCTCCGACCGCCCCCTCGTTTCCACCCCTGGAACGCACATCCGGGATATGATCCAGGGATGCGATGCCCCCTTCTTAACAACGTGAATAATAATTCCTACAAATCGGATAAAAGGAGCGCGACTTTTGAGAATTTTAACGTTTAGTAAAGTATGCCCCGCGTGCCGCCTCACATTCCCACATTCACCCAGACGCTATCATGTATAAATTCCCGTCCCCTCCAAAGCAACGCAGCCGAACACACAGCCCCCGTCTCCCTATCAATCGGGAAGAAATAATGGCACGGGTCATCCCGCAGCAGGAAGGCAAACACCCGATGAAGGAGGTACAGATAAAAGCCCTCCGCACTGAGCTTAACGATCTGGAATGGCTCGACGCCCTGATGATGCTCATGAAAGCGGCCGGGAATGATACGCGTGCCCGCATCCTGTACCTGCTCTGGCGTCGAGGTGAAGTCCGCGTCAACGACCTGGCGACGATCCTCCAACTGACGCCGCCGGCCGTCTC
>JBHHWM010000398.1:0-3368 GCA_046756545.1 Rhodothermales bacterium
AGTCTGGCACCTAGATGCCGTTAATGGGAGGAGGAGTCCATCCCATTGCTTTCGGTAGAGTCGAGATGTGGCGCGGTGGCATTAGGGTCGGTTTGTCCGTTGCCGTCCCTTTCGTCTGACGGTGCCCAAGTAACCTCGCCGTTGCCCCGTTTCCACATCCCGCTCATCGAACCGGACATGCGGATTTCCCGCATCCGGCTCTCGGACAAGACCTCACGCCTTCACCCACGACTCGCCGCGCCCAAGTTGAGTCAGACGTACGAGACCGAAGTGCCCGTACAGGTGCGAGAGGGGATAAGTCCCGCCCCGGCGTCGCCTGACCTTGTGCTTGTGGCGCAGCCACCGACGCAACCGCGTCGCGGTGTAACTATCGATCGCTCGATACGTGCGACGGACGGTGCCTACTGCGAAGTAGTTCGCCCAGCCACGCAACGTGCGGTTCAACTCGTTCACCACGACCGTGGTCTCTTGCCATGACATCGAGTGGGCGGTCAGCGCGTGGATCTTCTCGATCGCGCGCCGGATACTTTTCTTCGACGGCCGCATGCCAAGGTACGCCTGGCCCGTGGCCGCCGAGTACATTCGCCCAAACGTGTAACCTACGAAGTCGAACTCGCCTTCCGGTACCTTGCAGATGCGTGTCTTGTCTTCGTTGACCGCGAGCTTGAGCTTCTCCATGATCCTTCGCATTTGAGACAACGCTTCATCCGCGTTGCCTCGTCTGCACAGGATCACCAGATCATCCGCATAGCTCACGATGCGTGTGCCGAGCCTTTCCTCTAGCCCGAACTGCTTCCATCCCAACACGAACCGGCGCATGTAAATATTCGCCAGTAACGGTGAGATCGGTGCGCCCTGCGGAATGCCGCGCCGCTGGTCCTTGGCTTCCGTCGTGCGTTTCTTCCGGCCTCGATCATCGGTTTCTTCGACAGCACAGATGAGCCACATCTTAATAAGATGCAGCATGCGCCGATCCACCACGCGCCGCGCCACAGACCTCAGTAGCTCGGCGTGGGGGATACTGCCGAAGTAATCCGCAAGATCGGCATCCACAACATCCGGGTAGCCGCGGTACAGCGTCTCTTCCACGTCAATAACGGCTTCTTGGGCACTTCGCCCGCGGCGATAGCCGTATTGTTCCGGCGGAAGATCGGCCTCAAAGATCGGCTCGAGCACGAGCACCGCTGCGGTCATACACACCCGATCGCGCAGCGTCGGGATGCCGAGTGGCCTCCGTTGGCCGTTCGCTTTCGGGATAAACACGCGTCTGATCGGATCCGGTCGATAAGTCTCCTCCTTAAGCGCAAGCGCCAGTTCACCGAGCCACCGATCTACGCCATACGCCTCGACCTCGGCAAAGTCCTGGCCATCTACGCCCGGCGCACCTCGATTGGCACGACACTGAGCATAGGCATGCGCCAGAATATCTTCCCGATAGAGCTTGTCGTAGAGGGCATAGAAACGGAAGCCCGGTTCCGCCTTAGCTTTCGCGTGTAACGCCGTCTGCAGTTTCTGAACACTTTTAGGAGTTGCTAGGTTGCCCAATCTCCATGTCCCTCACTACGTCTTGCGTTCGTCTTGAACTGAGGTCCCTTCCCTCCACCGGCATTACCCGGCTTCTTCAGTACTACGAGCCTCTCCGCCACCCCAAGATGCCCGGACCCTCCCTCACGGGTGTCCGGTTGATCTTCCCCTGATCACACCAAGGGGCTTCCCGTGTTGCGTGCGCTTCCCTTGTGTACATGCTGTCACCACTACCCCGGCGCAGCGACTGAGGTCTCTCTTGCTCACTCGCCCAGTCGTATCAGCCTTCCCCGAAATGGCGGTCGGGTCGGCCTGCGCAACGTCCTTTTCGAGGCTTGCTCAGCGTTCACTCACGTTACGGCCTGCACACTCGCGCTGTCACCAATTCGTGACACGCTTCACCGGAGGCTTCAACCACTTCGTTACCTCCACAGTTGCTCCGGTTGCTTCCGGCTGGAGCGGTTGCCGGGTGGGGCTTTCACCCACTGGGAAAGCACCGCCTTACCACGGCGCACGCCAATTGCGGACATTCAAGTTAGCCTGAAATGGGGATACTGAAACTCGGTAAGGGTTGGCTATTCGTGCCTATTTCCAGTGCGGCGCTGGCTGCCTAAAAACTGAGATTTGTTGCTCTCGCACGGGCACGATGATCTAATGTTGCCAATGGCAGGTGATGGACGCCCAGTCGGCTTGCTGTGCGATTAAGCCCCCTGCTCTGCCCACCCCGAACAACCAATCGCTAATTAAACCTGCCATTGGCAGTCCTTACTGCTTTCTGAGGGGTCTTGCCCTCCGCCTCCTATACAGACGGCTCATCACCCGCAAAGTCTTTAGTGGCTGCATTGATTAAAACACGTCCGAAGGGCCCGACAAACTAGCGTATGACAGTGAAGCAACTACGAACTTTCTTTTTGCGGCAATCGATAGGAAAAACAGCATATGACAACTATTAAATGAGGACATCATGATGATGACGCAACAGGCACCTCTTCGACCTTCACCGGTTCCAGCGAGTGATTCAGCAATCGGACAGATGGACTTTGGCTATCACTGGATCTGGACCTATGGCCATCTGATCCCGCTTGCGACGTTCTCCCTCGCCACGATCGCATCCGTACTTTTGAATGGGCCGCTCTGGCTGACGGCCAGCGCCGCGGGGATCGCGCTGTGGTCGGCCGCCGGGTTCTGGGTGATGCGCTTCGTCGTCAACATGAATCAGCTCGGGAGTCTTCCAACCCGACTCTTTGCACAGGGCGAAACCCGCGTCCTCGATCTCGGCTGCGGCGCCGGGCGCACCTCGGTCATCGTCGCGCGAGAATGCCCTCGCTCAAACGTCGTCGCCCTCGACAATTTCAGCGCCGGCTACATCGCTGGCCGTCAGGACGGCGACGATCCAGAAACGCATTCCGTCCACGGTGAGGCGAATACCCGCGCCAACTTCATCGCCGCGGGGGTGAGCGACCGCATCGAAATCAAGTCGGGCGATATGCGGCAGCTCCCGTGTGCGGACGCCGACTTCGATGGCGTCGTCAGCAGCACGGCGATCGACCACCTCGACCGTGCCGATATCCCGGTCGCCCTGGCCGAAGCAAACCGGGTGCTCAAAGAGCATGGGCAAATCCTCTTGTGGCTGGCCGTTCCAAATCTCTGGACCTTCATTGCCTTCGGACCCTTCGACATACACGGCACAAACGCCGATGTGGCCGACTGGCGCGGGATGCTCGATGAAGCGGGCTTCGCGATCGACGATGAGGGGACGAAGCGCGGCCTGGCCTGGATCCTGGCCACGCGTGTGCGCGAGCCCGTCGCGATGCCGTCCGCCGCACCCACGAAGTCGGCGCTTT
>JBHHWM010000399.1:0-3341 GCA_046756545.1 Rhodothermales bacterium
GGTTTTTCGTCATCGCCTGGGGGTCGGCAAACGCCAGTGCCGAAAACCAGGTGACGCCGGCCTGGCTGGTCGTCACCTATTTCCTGCACACCTGCGGCGAGTTGTGCCTGTCGCCGGTGGGGCTTTCTTCCATCACCAAGCTGGCCCCGGCGGGCCGCGTCGGGCAGATGATGGGCGTGTGGTTCATCGCGTCGGCACTGGGCAACCTGTTCGCCGGTCTGGTAGCGGGTCAACTCGAATCGCTTGCTCCGAGCACCCTGTTCTGGAACGTGGCCATGGGCGTCGGCCTGGTGGGCGTCGTGGCGCTGCTGCTGAGTCCCTGGGTGCGCAAACTCATAGGCGGCGTCAAGTAACCGCAGTGCAGGCAATCGGCATCGAACACAAAGGCGTGGCTTCCCGGATGGAGGCCACGCCTTTGTATCGTCAGAGCAGGTCTCTCTTCTTTGCTAGAAGGTCGGAGCGATACGCAGCCAGAGCGTAGGATCCTGGTCGCCGCCGAAGTCGCGGAGGGGCCAGGCCAGTTCCAGGCGCACGGCGCGGTCGTCGAGGCCGAGGCCGATGCCGGCGGAGGTGAACACGTCGTCGAAGTCGAAGGCATGGGTGCCGAACATGTTGACCCACCCGGCGTCGACGAACCCGATGAGTTGAAAATCGTCGAACCAGCCGTTGAAGATCGAGATGTCGTCGATGATGTACTCGGCGTTGCCCAGGAGCATACGCGTGCCGGCAAAACCGTTCTGCGGATAGGCCCGCACCGAGCCGATGCCGCCGAGGGAAAACTCTTTCTGCAGCGGCACGAAGTCGCCCGTGGCGAGGCCGCCCCGCAGGCGCAGGCCCAGGCTGCTGAAGTAGGAGAGCGGCAGGTACACGCGCGCATCGGCGATGTAGCGGTTGAACGAGAAGTCGCCGCCGATGCTTTTCCCGATCTCGGCTTCCAGGCGAAAGACTGCGCCGTTCGGGAGGCTGTGCAGGCCCTGCACGCTGCCCCCTTCCGCCGTGAAGATGAACGACTGCATCCGGCCTTCGTCGATGGGCGGGTTGAAGGGAAACCCGTTGCCGTCGAAGAGGGACCATGAGGTTTCTTTCTCCATGCTGCGATAGTCGTCCTGGCGGTAGCCGGCGCTAACCTGAATGAAGGGCGTGATGCGCTGCACCGCGTAGAGGGTCCAGCCTTCCACGTCGTAGTAATCAAAGAAGTCGTTTTCGAAGGTGAGGGCGGCTAGCGAGTTTTCGAGCCAGGAGGTTTTCCAGCTATCGCGGGTGCCGGTGTTTTGATGATAGGCCCCGCCGACTTTCAGGCCGAAGTCGTCCCGGCGTCGATTGTCGATGCGTGATTCGGCCCCGACTTCGAAGCGCACGTCGTCGAGGGCAAAGGCATAGCCGACCTGTCCGTAGAGGCGGGCGCGTCCGTAGCTGTCCCAGTCGAGCGGGCGCCGTCCGACGCCGAGCACGAAGCCTTCGACCCGGTTGTAGCGCATGGCGGGGATCGACGAATACAGGGCCGTTTCGCGGCGATAGGGCCAGCGGAAGGAATACTCGCCGACGAACGTGCCGTAGCGGCTCCAGCCGAATCGATACCACCGGTCGTCGCGTCGTCGTCGTTTTCTGTCGCGTTCCCAGTCGTCGATGTCTTCGGTTTTCTGTCGGATACGTTCGCGGAGTTCTTCATTGATCTCCCGCTTTCTGTCCCGGGCTTCCCGTTCGCGGTCGCGCTCCCGGACGCCCCGGCGGCGTGCGCGGTCGCGTCGGCTTTCGTAGCGGCCGGAGCGGAGCCATCGGTCGTCGTCATCTGCCGCCCTATGTTCCTCCTCGGCGATGTCGTCCACTTCGCGGATGGCTCGCTGGAGGTCGCGTTCGATGGGTGCTATCCGCTCGGCAATGTCGTGGGCTTCTTCCTCTTCCAAGGCTTCGCGCAATGCTTCCAACTGTTGGGCGATGTCGAGGAGCAGGCGGCGCAGTTCTTCCAGGTCGTCGGCGGTAACCTGATCGGCACCATCCGGGGTTGTGTCGATCATGCGCGCGGCGCGGGTCAGGTGCCCGGTGATCTGGCGGAGCCGCTCGCTAATGCCGCTGCTTTCTTTTTGCAACGTCGCTTCCTGAATGACGGCGACGATGGTTTGCAGCGTCGATTCGATGAGTTGACGCTCGGCTTTATAGGTCGTCTTCTTGCCCGCCGTAAGCTGTTGCGCGTGCAGCGAGCCGGGCGCGGCCAGCAGCAGCAGCGCCAGGACGAGGAATAAACGGTACAGGTTTGCCATGACAGGTCGGAGTTGAGAACGCCGGGAAGGAAAAGTCAAAAGCAATACGCATCACCGCTTCCAAGGGTTACAACCGGGGATCCGGAACCAGGGAACAGGCAAGGGAGAAGGAACAATCAGCCGGCCCCCGTTCCCTTGAGAAGCATTTCCCACAGCCGCCTCACCGCGACCGGGCTGAAGCGCATCTGAAAGCGCCGGCGGGCGTTCCGGGAAAAGGAGACCCAGGTAGCGGCGTCGGCCAGATGTCGCACCGCCCCGGCGATAGCGTCGGGTGCCCGGGGCGGGACAAACAGCGCCTCTTGACCGTCGCGAACCATGTCGGGGATGCCGGAATGCCTCGTGGTGATGACGGGCGTACCGGCATTGAGGGCTTCGATGATAGTTATCGGCTGGGCCTCGGTCGGGTAATACGAGGGGAGCAAAAACACGTCGGCGTTCAGGTAGAGATCTTTGATCTGCGTTCGATCAGAGAGGCCGCCGTGGTGGGTTACTACCGCGTCCAGGTTTTCCTCCTCGACGAGCCGTTCGAACGCCGTCCGATCTTCGTCGGAGGTCCAGCGCCCCACAAAGTCGGCGTGCAGCGACAGGCCGCGCGCATGCAGCAACCCGACGGCGCGCAACACGTCGAGGTAGCCTTTCGAGGCGATCATGTTGCTCAAAAACAGCAGCCGGAACGCGGTCCGCTCCGCACGCCGGGCCTGCTTGGCGGCGACCTCGTCCTCCCCGCAGCGCACCGCATCGTCGATGGTGTTGGGGATCGCCAGGCGTTGTTCGTCGGGAATCCAGGGGGCACAGCGTTCGGCGAGGGACTCGTTGAGAAAGACGAAGCGCTGCACGCGGCGCACCATCCGTCGCGCCGTCCATGCGGTGAGCGGATGGCGAAAGACACGATCAAAATTGCCCCAGTGGATGACGGCATGGACCGGCTGACCCGGCTGGAACGCCGGGAGCACCGTGAGGACGTCGCGGAGGTGGCCAAAGGGGGAGGGCGAAATAGAGGCCCACAGCACCGGCGCGGTCGGAGCCACGCGAAGGAACGAGCGGATGCGCTGCCGGAGACGGGTGTAGTGCCGTACCCGGCTC
>JBHHWM010000400.1:0-3339 GCA_046756545.1 Rhodothermales bacterium
CGATCCTGGCCACCTTCGGCATCAGCATCGTGTTGCAGCAGCTCGCCAACGAACTGTTCGGGGCCGATGTGCAGACGGCAGAATCTGGCCTCGGCACCCGGTTCTTTGCCGACGATATGATTGAAGTGGCGGAGATCAAGGTGCTCGCATTCGTTGCCGCTCTGGTCCTCGGTGCAGCTTTGTTCCTCTTCCTGAAAAAGTCCCGCCTCGGGCAGGCAATCCGCGCAACCGCGCAAAATGCGCGCGCCGCCCGGATCATGGGGGTCAATACGGACAGGGTCTATGCCACCACCTTTGCGTTGAATGCGGCGATCTGCGGCGCGGCCGGGAGCCTGGTCGTGATGACCTGGCTGATCCACCCGTACCTGGGGCTGGCCTATACGCTCCGTTCATTCATGATCGTGGTTGTGGCTGGCCTGGGCAATATCCTGGCTGTGGTCCTTGCCAGCCTCGGCCTCGGCGCGGCCGAGAATTTTGCCGGCTTTCTCCTTGGAACGGAATATCAAGCTGCCTTTGTCTTTTCCCTTCTGGTCGTGATCCTGGTGTGGCGGAACTTCCTTCTGGGCCGCCAACGGAAATATCTGAAATGACGGAAACTACCCGGAAAGTCCTACCTTACGCGCTGATCGGTGTAGCCGCGCTTCTCGTCCCCTATGTCGCCCCGAAGTATCTGATCCAGATCGGGCTGCTTTGGATGATGGTCCTCTTTGCCCTCACCTGGGACCTTTGTGGCGGTCAAATGGGCTACAACTCGTTCGGCAATATCCTGTTCTTCGGGATCGGGTGTTACGTCCCCGCGGTCGTGCAGCGGGGGTTGTATTTCGGCGGCGAGGAGTATGCGCATGTCACCGGGGAGGCCCCGAAGGCGCTCACGTCCTCCGAGTATTTCACCGGATTCGCCTTAGGCATGGCGCTATCTGTGCTCATTGCTGTGGCCGTGGGAGCGGCTCTGGGCTCGGGCATCCTGGGGCTACGGGGTCACTACTTCGCCATCGCCACTCTTGGTCTCGGGATCGCCGCGGGCGAGATCGCCAGCGGCTGGGAATATATCGGTGCCGGCTCGGGTATGCTCGCCCCCATTTATCCGGGTGAAGCGAACGCCCGCGGGTTCTTCTTTTATTATCTGCTGTTCCTCCTCGCCGTGATCTGCTTCTTCGCACTGAAGTGGCTCTATGCGGGCCGTTTCGGACTCGCCATCAATGCCATCCGTGACGACGAGGACAAGGCCGAGGCCATGGGCATCCATACGACCCGGTACAAGACCGTGGCCTGGTGCGTCGCGGCGTTCTTCCTGGCCCTGGCGGGTGGCGCGTTCGGCCACCTAAACAACTTCATCGACCGGGACGTGGCCTTTCCCGGAGCCACGTTCGGTGTGTGGATGGTGCTGATGGCGATCCTGGGGGGGAAGGGGACCATCTGGGGTCCGGTCATCGGCGCGGCAGTCTTTCATGTAACCCAGGAGCTGTTCTGGACCTATCTCTTTGGCTGGCAAAGGGTGGCCCTCGGGCTATTGATCGTCGTCATCGTCGTCTTCTTCCCGCTCGGCATTATGGGATGGCTGCGCGAGCGTTGGCCCGAGAAATTTGGCGAGGTAGTGGATGTCGAGGCCCGCACCGCGGCCGTGTCTCTGGGGGAAAGCCAATGACCCCGATCCTTGAAGTCAGCGGTGTGACCAAATCGTTCGGCGGCGTTATCGCCAACAACGACATTACCCTAAATGTACCGGTGGGGAGCATCACCGGCCTCATCGGCCCCAACGGCTCGGGCAAGACGACGCTATTCAACTCGATCGTTGGCTTTCACCCGATCGATAGCGGTTCCGTCACCTTCGAGCAGAGGGACATTTCCCGAATGCGGGTGGCTCAGGTCGCCCGGCTGGGCCTCTTACGGACCTTTCAGCAGACCCGCATCTATGGCAAGATGAGCTGCATGGAAAACATGGAGATCAGCGTACCCCATACCCATGAGGGGTTACGCACCATGTTTTCGAAATACCCGCCTGAGGTGACGGAACGCGCCGAGGAACTTCTGGACTTTGTCGGGTTATACCCCAAACGCCACTTGCGCGCCGGCGAGCTCTCGTTCGGACAGCAAAAGCTCCTGGAACTTGCCATGGCGCTGATGAACCAGCCGAAATTGCTACTGTTGGATGAGCCGACGGCCGGGATCAACCCGGTCCTCATCAACAGCCTGATCGATCGGCTGAAGCGCATCAATACGGACATCGGGGTGACGCTCTTTGTGATCGAGCACAACATGCGCGTGATCATGGATCTCGCCGAGCACATCTATTGCCTGGCCCACGGCCAGTTGCTCGCCGCTGGCCCGCCTGATGAGATTCGCAACGATCAGCGGGTCATCAACGCGTATCTCGGAGCCCAGTGATGGGAGACAAAGAGACGCTCGACAATACCTTTCCTTCCCTCGATGAGACAACGGGGGAGGCTCGTCAAGCCGTCAAGACGGGACCCAGCCGGGAACGCATCGCTGAACTGGCCGGCAAGGAACCTGTGCTCCAGATCGACGGGCTAGTTGCCGGCTATGGCAAGATGGAGATCCTGCACGGCATCGATCTTCAAGTCGGTGCCCGCCAGTCGCTGTGCCTCATCGGCCCCAACGGCGCCGGCAAGTCGACGGTGCTCCACTCGATCTACGGGTTCACCAACATTATGGGTGGAACCATCAAGGCCAAGGGGACTGACATCACGCGGCTCAGCCCCAACGAAAAGCTCAAGACCGCCGGCATTGCCTACGTGCTCCAAGACAATTCCACATTTCCCGACATGACGGTCGAGGAAAATCTGTGGATGGGCGGCTATTTAATGGAGAAACCCACCCAGGTCAGGGAGGTGGCGGAAAGAATTTTCGAGAGATATCCCCGTCTAGCGGAGCGTCGCCGGCTGCGGGCTGGCGTCCTTTCGGGGGGTGAGCGGAGGCTGCTCGAAATCGCCCGGGCCCTGATCATGAACCCCCAGGTCCTACTCGTCGATGAGCCCTCGATCGGCCTCGAGCCTCGTTACATCGGCATGGTCTTTGAGGTCCTGAACGACCTGCAGCACGGCCAGGGCAAGACCATCTTAATGGTCGAGCAGAACGCCAAGAAGGGACTCGAGTTCGCCGATATCGGCTATGTCCTGGTCTCGGGCGAGATCGCCATGGCCGGCAGAGGCGATGACCTCCTCAAGGATCCCGAAGTCGGCCGTCTCTTCCTCGGCGGGTAAAGATGAGCCTTTCGAATCCCTAGTGATTCGGCAGGCTCATGACTAGTGCTGAGCTTGTCGAAACACGCCTGTTGGATTATTCCAGAAGTTTTCTGAGTTCCCCCATGATCTGTTCGTT
>JBHHWM010000401.1:0-3337 GCA_046756545.1 Rhodothermales bacterium
TGCGCCGCTACGGCAGCGTCCCGCACAGTGGCTTCGGGCTGGGGTTGGAGCGCACTGTCACCTGGATCAGCGGTCTCGGTCATCTGCGCGAGGCCATCCCGTTCCCACGCCTGCTGGGCCGGGTAACGCCCTAGCGGGATCTCGTTCGACGCCGGCGCTTTTCAAAGGCACACCCATCAAGTATTCGGAGGGTTTTTCGATGAGGTCACATGCTGCAATGACGCGATGGCTTGCTGTTTTGTTGATGGCCGGTGGATTTCAGATACCGGCGCAGGCCCAGGAGGTAAAGAGCCCGGAATCGCAGCGCATCGTCAGGGTCAGTGGCGAAGGCGTCGTTCGCACGGTGCCGGACCAGGCCACCGTGCGTTTCGGGGTAGTGACGCGGGCGGAAGATCCCGAAGAAGCCCGGCGACTCAACGCAGAAGCGGCTCGTGAGGCGATGAATGCGGTGCGTGCCCTCGGCGTTGAGGACGCGAACATGCGCCTCGAAATGTTACGGCTCCAGGCGGCGCGTGAATACGACCCTGCCACGCGCCGCATGAAAGAGATCGGTTTTGAGGCTGTGCGCACCGTGGTCGTCGAAGTAGAGGATCTCGACACGCTGCCCTCGCTCGTTGCCGAAGTGATACAAAAGGGCGCTAACCGTCTTGACGGTGTGACCTACGAATTAAAGGACCGTGACGCGGCCCGCGACGAAGCGTTGGTCAAGGCGTTGACGAATGCGCGCGACAAGGCTCAATTGATGGCATCGACGCTGGGTGAAGAACTGGGGCGTGTCGTCACCATCCACGAACAAAGCTTCGATTTTCCCCGCCCGGTGCTTCGGATGGGACAGGCGGAACGAGGCATTGCGAAAGATGCGGCTCCGGAGCCGGAAGCCTACGCGGCGGGCGAGATCGAAGTGCGCGCCGTCGTGCAGGTCGCGTTTTCGTTGAAATAGGTAACTCACGTTGTGCCCTTCGGCCCCAACGTGGAAATGAGGAGAGGGCGAGAAGAGGAAACGACGAACAAATAAGCGGGGAACCCCTCTTCGATCCGTCGTCTCCCCGATTCGTCGTTTCAACCCAAGGGGGTCACAACTTGGGTCAGGTATGGGGCTGCGTTCATCACGGCGTGGCTTTCCCTGATCGTGGAAGTCGCCGAGACCGCCAAACGCCGGAACTGGCGGGGACAGGTCCCATTGGTTCCGGCGTTGGCTGAAGAGAGGAGGGCAGGGGAAACCGTGGAGAGTTATTGAACGACCTCCCTCAGGAGGCTGAAATCGATGCTGCCCCAGTCGTCAATCGTCATGGTTTTACCTCCCACGGTGGCGACCCAGCCGTCGGCCAGCGGAGGCGAGTGGAGGGAACCTTGTGCGATGCGGGAGGCTACGACGTGCGTTGCTTCTTCGATGGTGTGGGGGCCGCTGATCTTTTCGACGTGGGCCTGTTCTCTACTTCTGCCGCCGTGCCGGAAGGACGCCTTGACCAGTTTTCCGTTTTCGATCACGCCCTCGCTACGCACCGAGAGGATGCCGTTACCGCCTGAGCCGATACCGTGGGCCATGACCACGTAATAGCGGTTGGCCATGTTGGAACCAGCATGCACGGGAGGTGCATCCGGCTTGCCCCAGTTGACTACCCCGTAGATGGCGGCCCCGATGACGGCGGCAGCGACGAGGGCAGTCACCCAGGCGGGCACCGTCGTTCCGGTGACGAAGGCGGTGATGCTGTTGACCAGGCCGGTGGCTCCTCTTGCCAGGAAGCCGCCGATGCGGGACATCCAGCCTGCGGCACCGCCGGCGGCCGCCGAAAGCGCGCCCACTTCGCTGGGGAAGGTCGTCTCTATCACGGTGATGGCTTGTCGAAGGCTGTGCGCCATGTGGCGATAGTATCCATTTTGCACCGTGTTCGAGCGAAGCACGGATCGAATATTTTGATAAATAGCCCTGATGGAAAGCCGTGGTCCTCCGGCATACTTTTGATAGATGGCTACGGCATTTCTAGGATCCTTGGCGATCTCTTTCGCTATGGTGTACATGGTTTCGGGGTTGGGTAACATCGGTCTATCTCCTTATTCTTGTTGCAAGGATGCAGTCCATAGAGTAGACTGCCCGGGTGGGACCGCCGATCTTCAAAGATGTGAATAGCATCTCGCGCACCACACGGCGATGAGCACTAATGCCGCTCGTCGTATTCAAGAAGTGCTCCAGGGTCGCTTGATAAGAGGTTGAGTGATCAGGGCGCTCCCGAAACGGCTAAAGAAAGGCTAAAATCATCGATTTCGGGTCGTTTCCCTGTACCTGATGATACAATCTGAGCGACGAGAAATGTATACAATAGTGGACGATGGAGTAAGCGACTGATCTTATCCGGTTGGAAATTACAGCGCGGCGAAGATCTAGAGATGCTCCTCTAACCACGCGACAATTTCTTCCAGCACCTGCGCTTTCTCCGGCTCATTAAACGTTTCGTGGTAGAGGCCGGGATGGAGCCCCAGCGTCTTGTCCTCGGAGCGCGCGCGCTGGTACAATGTCGTGCTTCCTCCCGGATCGGTCAGCCGGTCCCCGGTACCGTGAATGATGAGAAAGGGGAGCGTGAGGTTGTCCATGTTCCGCTCGATGCGCCGGGTTGCCCGGAGCAGTTCAGCGCCTGTACGGGCGGGCATGCGTCCATGAAAGTTAAGCGGATCCTGGAGGGCCTGACGTACCACGGCGGGATCGCGGGAAATGAGCGAACGGTCGAGGGGGATGGTAGGGAGGCGAGGGAGCAGCCGGCCCACCAGGGAGGAGATCTTCTGTAGGAACGGGGCAATGTCGCTGCTTACCTTCAGGGCCGGGCTGCTGAGGACGAGCCCCCGGAATGTAGCCTCGCGTTCCAACACATACAGCGCGGCGACCGCACCACCCATGCTGTGACCGAAGAGAAAGACCGGCACGTTTGAAAAATCACCGCGAGCCAGCTTGAGCATCACCCCGAAATCATCGAGGTACCGGTTAAAGGAACGCACGAAGGCTCGTCGCCCCGACGAGCGTCCGTGGCCGCGTTGATCATACGTAAAGACCGCGAAGCCATGGTGGTTCAGGTGGGTCGCCAGGTGCGCGTATCGCCCACAGTGTTCGGCATAGCCGTGTATGAGGACGACCACGGCTCTGGGTGTTTCTGATGGACACCATGCATCGTAGGTCAGATCTAGCCCGTCGGGTGTGGTGCAATGGCCGCTCCTCGTTGGTGAAGAAGAAGGATGGAGGGATTCCGTCGTATTCATCATTCAGCGGGTCGTTGGAATATAAAAAAGGAGGGATGACAGGAATTAGCATTTTCAAAGGGGAAATACAAGATCGAAAAACGTCTACATA
>JBHHWM010000402.1:0-3313 GCA_046756545.1 Rhodothermales bacterium
GGGTCTTTCAGGAGGTGACGGGCGGATTCGAACCGCCGTACGAGGCTTTGCAGGCCTCTGCCTAGCCACTCGGCCACGTCACCACTAGGCTCATGGTACGAGATCCGTCGCGAAAAGTCTAGCCGGTTCGTGTACGCCCGGCAGGACTCGAACCTGCAACCTGCGGATTAGAAGTCCGCTGCTCTATCCGGTTGAGCTACGGGCGCAGGATGGAAAAGAGCGGCGCGATGTCGGGGCGGCCGGATTCGAACCGGCGACCTTCTGCTCCCAAAGCAGACGCGCTAACCGGGCTGCGCTACGCCCCGCCAAGGATGGGGGTGTCAAGCGTTTGATCTGCGCGCCGCATCACGAGCGGGCAGCGGCGATCTCGTCTTGCACGTTCTCCAGCGGCACCATCTTCGCGCGGTAACGGTATTGCCCGTTCGGCTTCTTCTCGGCGACGATCACCTTGGCCATCTGCCTGACGGTCGCTTTATGCCTGCGGACCTTGTCGCCAAAGGACTGTTTCTTAGCCATTTGTCTTCTCTATTTGATCTCTCGATGCACGGTGTGCTTACGAAGGACCGGATTGTACTTGCGCAACTCCAGGCGCTCCGGCGTGTTGCGACGGTTTTTCGTCGTCGAATAGCGCGACGTACCCGGCGCCTCGGTACACTCGAGCGTGACCTGGTGGCGGATATCTTTCCCTTTTTTAGCCATGGCACCAGCCTGTTAGCTATCGTGGTTATATGTGCGAACCGGGTTGCGCTGCAACCCGGCGGCGTCAAATCTTGATGCCCTGCTTGCGCGCCTCTTTGAGCACGGCCTCGATCCCCTTCTTGTTGATCGTCTTGAGGGTCTGGGCCGATACGCGCAACGTCACCCAGCGATCTTCCTCCGGGAGGTAAAAGCGCTTCTTTTGCAGGTTCACGTTGAAGCGGCGCTTGGCCTTGTTATGCGCGTGGGAGACGTGATTCCCCGACATGGGTGCCTTCCCGGTTAACTGATCTTTGCGAGCCATGGTATACTCTCTTCTCACCGATGGTGCGGAGATAGAAAAAGCCGCTCGCGCGGCTCAAGTCTTACAAGATAAAAAATCTGCCCCCCGAAAAGCAATGCTACAAACGACCACCCCCCTCTTCGAGATCAGAATTCTTTATGAACAGCGCCCCCCTTGTAGCACTAAAACCTCCGATTGTTTCTTAAGAAAACGTGGAGAACGCCGCCGGTAAGCAACCAGGCCCCGACCCTGCACTCGGCCAGCTTCCGTCGTTATCGATCCATCTGTACGGCATGTGCCGGTTCGATAGCGGCCGCCCGCGCCGCCGGGTACAACGATGCCGCCACACAGAGTGAGAAGGCCACCCCCCCGATCAGCACCAGGTCGAACACTCGAATGGAAACAGGATAGGCGTCGATCAAGAAGGATTCGGCACCCAGAAGTGGGACCAGCGCATAATACTTCTGGAGCAGCGCCAGGCCCAGGCCCAGGCCGCCCCCGATGCCGGTACCCAGTACCCCGATCAGGACGCCTTCGAGCAGAAAAATCTGTCGTACGTTTCGGCGCGAGACGCCCATGGCTTGCAGCACACCCACGTCGCGGCGTTTTTCGATGACGACCATCGTGAGCGAACCGACGATGCTGAATGCAGCCACCACACAGATAAGAATCAGGATGGCCGAAGCCCCCCACTTTTCAAGCTGCATCACATCGTAGAGTGACTTTTGCAGGTCGTACCAGGTATGCACCTCGAAGTGCGCCGGATCGAGCCGACGTTGCAGGGCCGCCTTCACCTCGTCGGCCCGGTCGAGGTCGTTGAGGCGCAGTTCGATGCCGGAGACCTGGTCGCCCATTCGGAACAGGCGTTGCGCCTCGTCGAGTTCGATAAACACATGGGTGGCGTCGTATGTATCTTCGAGTTGATAAAGCCCACGCACCTCGAACCGAGACAGCGCCGGTGTGCCAAAAACCTGTGTCAGCATCCGCTCGATACCGGGAGCCGAAAGCAGCGAGACGGGGCTCCCGGAGCCGTTGCCCGGAACGAGCGCCAGGCGCTGCCCCAGGCTCAACCCCATCACGATGCCGGATCGACCGTCGCGCCGTTCGAGGTCGAACGTGCCGAAGCCGGTCCGCCCTACCACGTCGCTGACGCCTTCGAGCGTAGCGGGATCGACGCCGCGCACGATGAGCACCCGGTTGGCTTCACTGCTTCCCTCATGCACCAGCAGCGCCTTGCCCTCGACGTAGGGCGAGGCATGTTCCACGTGCGGGAGGGACAACGCAAGGTCCATCAGCACCTCGATGTGGGTCAACCCCGATGCTTCGGCTTCCTGGAGCGAATCGGCCCCGGCAATGTGCCTCCCTTCCGCACTCACGATGCGCACGTGGGGATCGAGCGAGACGAGCAGGTCGCGCACGATGTCGTAAAAACCGTTCATCACCGAGAGCACGACGATGAGCGCCGCCACCCCCAGCGCGACCCCCGCCACGGAGATGCCCGTAATCACCGAAATGAGGGAGACCTGCTTCCGGCTGACGAGGTACCGACGCGCGATGAGATAGCGATAATCCACGAGATCGAAAATGACGGCTAGACGACCACATCAACCGGGAAGCCACTGGAAGGGTCCACAAGGGAAAGCGCCCGGTGTGTCATTGCGCCCCCGCCTCGTCGAGCCGGATAGCTGGATCCGAAAAAATCCCTTCAGGGACCTCCAGGGGCGTTCCTATCGCATCGGTGTAGATGGCATTGGGCCTGCCGACGGCGCGCTTACGTGCTGCAAAAAAGAGGGACCCGGAAGGCGTGATGTGCTCCTCATACTCGTCCCACACGAACGAACGAGGCGGGAGCCCCTCGCTCCCTTGCAACACGTAGGACCACTGCGCCAACCGTCCCGATTCTTTATCCACGTAGAGCCAGTACTGGTCGCCCGGCGTCAGGCCCACATCGCCGAAGGAGAGATGGAGCACATCGGCTTCGGCATCCGACGAATCGGCCACATAGGCACGATGCACGCCGGGGTCGAACAGCTTGAAGGGGACGAGCAGCCAGTACGTATCGTTGATGAAGCGCTGATAGGCTTCGGCGATCTTCTCCGCGGTGTCGGTAGAATCGAGCGGCGTATCGCCCCAGTAGGCCTGTCCCTGCCGTGTGTTGATGTTGAAGAGGATGATGTAGGGCTCGCCGCCGGGGCCTCGCATCTCCACGCGGTAGTCGCCGGTCCGGCGATCCCAGAGGTGCCTGATGGTGCGCCGCCGGGTGCCCTCTACCGAAACGGCAAAATTGAAGCGCAGGTAGGGCAGTGCCGACCAGGCCGCCGGGCCGCCGGACGC
>JBHHWM010000403.1:0-3296 GCA_046756545.1 Rhodothermales bacterium
AACGCCGACGTGCTGCCCTTCACCTTCGCTAATTTTGCCGATAACGTGGCGCGCTACGTGGAGGAGGTGACGAAACTGGCCGACCGGCGGCGCGAGGAAACGGAGCAACACAACGCGCTCGTCGCTGCCGACGCCCATACGCTCGCCGCCGATCCGACCAGGACCTACGTGGCTCCCAGAGCAAAACCCCCCGTTCCGTATCTCAACTTCGCCCCCTTGCAGAATGCGCTGGCGCGTCTCGAAGCGAGCGCGAAGGGATACGATGCCGCCCTGCACGACCGGATGGCATCGGACGAGGGGGTGCCTGCCCCGGTCCGCGAGGCGTTGAATGATATCCTGCTCCACGCCGAGCGCGCCATGACGCGCCCTGAAGGGTTGCCCCGGCGGTCGTGGTTTCGGCACCAGATCTATGCGCCGGGGTTCTACACCGGCTACGGGGTGAAGACGCTGCCCGGCGTCCGCGAGGCCATTGAACAGCGCGACTGGAACGAAGCGACGGAACAGATTCAGGTGGTGGCCCGCATCCTCGAGCAGGTCGCTCACGAAATGGATCGAGCTACCGAGGCCCTGGCGGTTGCGGAATAACCCACGGTGCCCTCCGGGTCGAAACGGCGCATCGAGGAGGGCACGGATCGGCTAGCGCGCGCTCACCACGGATCGGGCGAAATGTTGGACCACCTCCCGTTTTTCTTCGAGAAAAGCGTTCAATCTCTCCACGTCCGTGTGACGTGCCTGCGCCAGCTTGTCAAGGAGCATCAGGCGTCCGTTGGCTTCATGCTCGGCATAGGATCCGGTCCCGTCGGGTTCGAAGAGGTCTTCCGAGGCGGAACGACCGATGGCCACAATCAGCGGCAGAATGCGAAGCGGCGGTTCAACCACGTTATCCAGCGTGCGCAGGCGATTCGTGATGCCGGCCAACTCGTCCGGGAGGTCCCATTTTCGGAGCGCTATCGTTCCGAGCTTGAGGTAATCGGTGTTAAAGAGGGCGTGTTCCTTTTCGAGGGAGGGGGCTGTTACCGGTATCCGGGGCCACGTGACCTTCGCCCCCGGCCAGATGCGTACGTACTGTTGGGGGACATTGTAGAGGAACACGAGGCGCCCCATTTGATGGAGCAGCCCTCCCGTAAACGCCGTTTCGGAAACCTGAAGGCGCAGGTGAAAGGCGAGATCCCGGGCAAAGGCGGCGGTCGCAATACTGGTTTTCACGATGTGCTCGTACACAATCCGCGTGGTCGGATTCTGCATCGAGGGGAACGATTTCTTGAGCGCGATGGCAAGCACCAGGTTGCATACCCGTTTGGGTCCCAGCAGGGTCACGGCTCGCTGAATCTGGGTTACCTGGCGTCGAAGACCGTAGTAGGCCGAATTGACCTGGCGTAGCACGTAGAGCGCGATAGCCGGATCCTTCTCGATGACGGTTACGAGGCGTTTTTGATCGGCTGCCGGGGTTCCTTTCAAGATCTGGAGGATTTCGGCGAGCGTGTTCGGCAGGGGCGGTAGTTGGAAATTCATGGGGGTAGCTGCCTTGGTACAACGGGAAGCACAGACCTGGATATGTTATCGTTAGCACGCGGGAAAGGTTAATTCCAGTCTGTACCTCCGACCGGAGTGGCGGGAGGCGGGCATGCTGTCCATGATGGCAATACGAAAAAACAGGTTCTGCATAAGGTGCCTTTCTTGCTTCTCTCAGGTACCTTTCTGCACGTATCGGAGGAGAATCTTGCTTTTGGTTGCAGCGAGATCAGATGGGGTAAGGAGCCCCTCGTACAGGTTCTTGCAGCAGAAAAAATGGGGTGCAGGGTGCTTTTAACAAGAGAGGGGGATATATTCAGGATTAGGAGAACAGGTTCGGTGGGAGAAGACCCAGAGCAAAGATCCTCGATACGTTTTGTAAATCAGTCGGACACGTACATTTCAGGTTCGAACGTGTAGCGTACTTTATTGATCTGCTCAAGAAGTAAGATAGGTGTGTGTGTCGGTGAAGAGGTAGCAGAGACCGGGGTGTGCCCTGCTTTTTGTTGAGGACCTCCTGTAGCCCGAACAAGCATTTCTCAGGTCGGCGAGCCGGCACGCCGGAGCGGTAAGACCCGGCTCGATCACTTCACGGTAGACTCATTGGAGGGAGCTATGGTACGTGTATGCTGCTTGATTCTGGGGATGGCGGTGTGTGCCGCTTTGTGGATGTCGCCTCGTGCTTCGGCGCAGTCTATAGACGACTATGTCAACACATTTCGTATCCTGTCCTCGAAAGCGAGCGAACAGCCGACGGATGCATCGTGCAAGGCCGCAAAGGAATTCTGGGATCTCTTACTGGTGTTGCAAAAAGATGAACACGAACAGCATAAGTTGAAAGGAAAGGCGGGCTTCGGTTTCCATTCAGACGAGACCTCCGGGGAAAGCTCCTCCGAGTTTCACAACGTCAATGCCAGCGTAAACCTGTCGCGGGGTTCCTATCCGGGCGAACTCAATGTAACATCAAAGATCGACGTCACGATCAAAGGTGGAAAGTTCTCAGAAAACGTGTCGATCCTGAATCTCACCTACGATTATTATCCCCGGCCCTGGCTGGAAGGGTTTGTGTTTGTAGACCGGCTCAATAACAGCTTTCTTGAAATCGATCAGCGGTATGAAGTGGGCGGCGGCGTGGTGCTGGATAGCAACCCGTGGACCCTCTTGTTAAAAGACCGGCACATCCTGACCGGGGCGGGCCGCGATCTCTTGGATTCACTGGCCGTATCCGGCACGACCAGAGTGTTTGGTTACAAAGAGAACCATCCGACGCGGAACGAGTCGGCGTGGAAAGATCCGGCGTGGTTCGATTGCTATGTGAAGGCTGTTACTAAGACAGCCCGGCCCTCCAGGGAACAGCGCGAGAAACATCGAAAAGAAGTGAAGCGCCTGATGTCCAGGCTGCATGACCGATGGAGCCAGGTCAAAGAAGGCGTGCGAAAGCAGTATGCGCGGCTGAGAGGGGCCCTGCTCGTGGGGGCTTTTATGGAACTCGAAAAAGCGACCCTTGCCGTGAAAGACACGGCGGCGAACAAGGAGGTCTCCCTGCCCCTCAAAGGAACGCAAACCTTTCGCTGGGAATTGCGTCCGACGCTGGCGCTTCGCCTGACCGATGCGTTGAAGCTCCGGGGCGACTATTACTATAAGGGCTCTTTTAAAGGGCAACAATGGTTTTTCCATAAAGACGCCGACTACCGCACCGACCTGCAACTCACCCTGGATGCTACGCTCAAGGGAGCCGACTTCGGCCAGAAGGGGACGGTCACCCTTTCGGTGAGCTTTCGCCG
>JBHHWM010000404.1:0-3292 GCA_046756545.1 Rhodothermales bacterium
TCTTGAAACGCTGCTTGCCCAGGCCGGTTGCGCGCCGGATGCCACGACCGGAGCCCTGGTCGCCCCGCTTCACCTCTCGACCACCTTCGAGCGCGCGCCGGACGGCTCGTATCCTCTCGGCTACCAGTACGGCCGCACGAATAATCCTACCCGGCATATGTTTGAATCGACGCTGGCGACGTTGGAGGGCGGCGAGGCGTGCGCCGCGTTTGCATCGGGCATGGCGGCCACGACGGCGGTCTTCCAGGCCCTGCGCCCCGGCGATCACGTCATTTTACCCGACGACGTGTATCACGGTGTGCGGCACCTGCTTACCACAGTCTTTGCCGGATGGGGGCTGCAATACACCGAAGTGGACATGACCGACCTCGCCGCATTGGAAGCGGCGCTACGTCCGGAAACCCGACTCGTCTGGGCCGAGACACCGTCCAACCCCATGCTCAAGATCACCGACCTGGAGGCGGTTGCCGGATGCGTTCACGCCGCCGGGACCCGGCTCCTGGTCGATAGCACCTGGACGACGCCGCTAGTACAGCGCCCCCTGGAGCTGGATGCCGACCTCGTGCTGCATTCAGTCACCAAATACCTGTCCGGTCATTCCGACGTGCTGGGGGGCGCGCTCGTCGCCCGGAGCCATGATGCGTTCTTTGAGCGGGTGCGTGTCATTCAGAAAGAAGCCGGGCCGGTGATGGATCCGTTCAGTGCGTGGCTTGCGCTTCGGGGGATGCGTTCGCTGGCCCCTCGCCTGCGCCTGCAATGCGAAACGGCCCGTCGCCTGGCCACGTTTCTGGCCGAGCACCCGAAGGTGGCCCGTGCCTACTATCCCGCCTTGCCCGACCACCCCGGCCACACCGTCGCATGCCGGCAGATGCAAGGCTTCGGCGGTATGCTGGCCTTCGAGGTGCGGGGAACGCGGGCTGATGCCCTGGCGGTGGCCGCGCGCGTGCAGGTGTTTACGCGGGCCACGAGCCTGGGCGGCACGGAAAGCCTGATCGAGCACCGGGCCTCTATCGAAGCCCCGCCCACGCGTACCCCCCAGACGTTGCTGCGCTGCTCCATCGGCCTCGAACACATCGACGATTTGCTCGCCGACCTGGCGCAGGCGTTGGGGGATTGACCCGGCACAGCCTGCTGAGACTTTGCGAGATCAACTATTCATCAATACTTTGCCCCGGGGTTATTTAAATTCGAACGCGATGTCGATTCCCACTTCCGCGATCTATGAAACTTCCCTTTTCCCTTGCTCGCCGTTTCGTTGCTGCCGAGACGTTCGAAGGGACGCTTCCCGTCCTCACCGACCTGAAGGCGAAAGGCCTGCACACTACGCTCGACTTGCTGGGCGAGTATGTCAAAGATCGCCATGTGGCCGAGGCTGCCCGCGACACCTACATCGACCTGGCGCATACCCTTGCCGAGAAACACGCGCATCACGGCTTCGACGCCAACATCTCGATCAAGCTTTCGATGATGGGGCAAAAGATCGACGAGGCGTTTTGTCTTGAAAACCTGCGCCAACTGCTCGCCGTTGCCAAAGAAAAGGACGTGTTCATCCGGCTCGACATGGAAGGCAGCGACATCACCGAATCGACGCTGTCGTTGTTCGAAACCGTGTATCCGGAATACCCGGACCACGTGGGCATCGTGCTCCAGGCCTATCTCAAACGCACGCATCAGGATATCGAGCGGATGTGCGAATTGAATGCCCGTGTGCGTCTGTGCAAGGGAGCCTACAAGGAACCGGCCTCCCTCGCGCACCAGAGCATGGAGGTCATCCGCGAGCGGTTCGTCGAGTACATGAAACGGCTGATTACCGGCGCGCGGTATCCGGGCATCGCTACCCACGACGACCTGCTCATCCAGGCCACGAAGGAGTTCGTCACGGAGCAGGGCATCAATCACGACCGGTTCGAATTTCAGATGCTCTACGGCATCCGCCCCGATACGCAGCAGCACATCGCGAGCGAGGGCTATCACATGCGGGTGTATGTGCCCTATGGAACCCAGTGGCTACCCTACTATACCCGCCGCCTACGCGAGCGAAAGGAGAACGTCTGGTTCGTGCTCAAGCACCTGTTCCGCCGATAACCCCCGGCGCTACTGGTCGAACGCTCGGAAGCCTGATGAAGGCGTGTGCAGCCAGTCCAGGTCGCCCGGGCCGGTGCCCTTTACGACGACGCGGGCCACAAAATCATTCATCGAGCACGAGGGCGCAGAAATGATTATTTCGGCGTGCTGCTCCTCGGTGATGGTGCGTATCGTATAGCACGCAAAATCTGTTTTATAGACTCGATTTGAGAGGAGCGAGTGCGGATAGTGGAGCTTGCGAAAGTTAATACCGGCGAATCCGACCTTCCCGTTTCCCCCTCCTACCTGCGCCGGTTTGAACTTCCAGAGTTGTACTTCCGAGACAATACCCAGCGCCTCTTGAAAGACGATACCACGGTTATTGCCCCGTTTTCCCCCATCAACGGCATGCGCTCCTGCTACTACAACACCCCCGATGAGGACGATAAAAAAGATCAATACGAGCAGTTGCTGTTGTCCCATAGAGAGCGGATTTCTGGTCTTCTTTTGATATAGGAAAAGCCTCCATGGCCCCTACTCCAAGAACCGATCCGCTTTTATGAAACGACGGTGGAACTCCTCCGCTTTTCGGGGTGCTTCCTCTTTTTCGGAGGACGTTCCATGCCGAAATGCGACGAGGGTATCCGGATCCGCTCACCGGTCTACTGCTTCGCCTTTATGAAAACAAGCACGCCGGCAGCCACCACCATGAGCCCTACAATGACGAACATGAGGGTGCCGGGGGGGAGCGAAAAAGACCCCGAGGTCCGGGCATAGACCAGTACCCCTGCTATGAAAGCCACGAGCCCTCCTACAAGGAGCAGGGCGAGCTGTTTGCGCCGGGGGTCCGATCTGTTCTCATAATTTGCAATGGCCCGCTCGGCCAGCATCCGGAGTTCGTAATACTTCGGAGCGGTATCCTCAAACCAGCCACGCGACAGGCCGGCCTGCATGATGACGCGTGCATCCTGCGCTACGTCGTCGTGACGACTCTCGGTGAGTCCTACCAGGAGGACCTGGGCCTGGGCGGCGTCGCGCTTGCACTCTTGGCCGCTGAGCAATTTGAGGGCGGTTATCAAATCGCGGTGATCCGTGTCTGGTTGTGCAGGAGGTGTAGGCGTCCCTACCGGAATGATCATAATCGTCCTCGATGAATGATGACAAGCACCGTGCTTTGCAGGGCGCTTTCCCGAAGCATGTACGAAGTGTGCGTGTATGCGTTGCTCTA
>JBHHWM010000405.1:0-3275 GCA_046756545.1 Rhodothermales bacterium
GTTGGAGTTTAATTTACGAAGGAAAAGTGTCTCACCGAATGTAGGCACAGAGGGGAGCCGATCCGCGTCATAAACCTTCTGACGGGAACAGCGCTCGCGTCATTCCTCTCGAATATGGTGACTATCTTCACGAGTTTCGCTCCGCTCGGGGTCGTGCTCGTGGCGATGCTCGGTGTAGGCGTGGCCGATGAAGCAGGGTACTTCAACACGAGTATCAAGCTCCTTCTCGGCAAGACCTCAACGATGCTTCTCACCCCCGTCGTCATCTTCGTCGGGCTGATCAGTCATAGTGCAATCGATGCAGGCTATGTCCTCGTGATCCCGCTTGGGGGGATCATCTTCTACGCTGCAGGCAGGCACCCGCTCGCAGGGATTGCGGCGGCGTTCGCTGGCGTCTCGGGAGGGTTTAGCGCCAACCCCGTCCCGTCGGCCCTCGACCCCCTACTCCAGGGGTTCACGCAACCTGCGGCGCAGCTAGTGGCTCCGGAGATCCTTGTCAACCCGCTCAACAATTACTTCTTTACGGCGACATCCAGCCTGCTCATCATCGCGCTCGGCTGGTTCGTCACCGACCGGATCATCGAGCCGCGCCTGAACGCGGCGACACGCGTCGACGACGATGCCGAGGAAGCCCCGCCGATGGATCAGATTGCTCCCCGCGAAAAGAAGGCGTTCCGGTGGGCGTCGGTGGCCCTTGTGCTCGGCCTCGTGCTCCTCATCCTGTCACTCCTCCCCGCCGACTCACCTTTCCGCGATGCGACCGGATCGCTCAATTCATTCTCCGCCCCGATCATGCAGTCGATTGTGCCCCTGATCTTCCTGCTGTTCCTGATCCCTGGGGTGATCTATGGTGTGGTTGCGGGCGTATTCAAGCGTTCGAAGGACATGGTCGATGCGATGACGAAAGCGATGCAGGGAATGGGCTACTACGTGGTGATGGCCTTCTTCTGTGCACTCTTTGTTCACGCCTTCGGGGCGTCAAACATCGGAGCCCTCCTCGCGGTCAAGGGTGCGGCGACGCTCCAGGCCCTCGAACTCCCCGGCGGCGTCACGATCGTCGGCATTATCTTCCTGACGGCTTTCGTTAACCTCTTCGTCGGCTCGGCGAGTGCGAAGTGGGCTCTCCTTGCGCCGATCTTTGTGCCGGTCCTCATGCAGGTTGGGATCTCGCCGGACCTCACCCAGGCGGCCTATCGCGTCGGTGACTCGGCGTCGAACATCATCACACCGCTGATGCCGTATTTCCCACTCGTAGTCGTCTACTGCCAGCGCTACGTCAAGAGCACAGGGATCGGAACGCTGTCGTCAATGATGCTCCCATATACCGTGATGTTCATCGTGGTGTGGTCTGTGTTCCTGCTGCTCTACTGGGCGCTCGGGATCCCGCTCGGGTTGGGTGCCTCATACGGCTTCCCCAGGCCCTAGGTAAACGTCAGTCGCGGGTTGAAGAAATCAGTTTGACTACCACTTTTCGTGTCTGATTTGTACAGGCACAACGCGCGAACGCCTACATAACCCGTTTACGGCCTCCTATGTGAAGAGCACAAGCGATCCTATGACGGATTCTCTTATCCGTCCTTCGACTTGATGCTGTCTTGGTGATCGACGCTACTTCTGTGAAAGACTTCCGCCTTTGGTTGGGCAGCTTTTTGACATGCCTGGCACACTGCTGCACCCAACCCGTTTAGAGGATCTACCCCCGGCCGCTGGCTGTGTATTCCTATGCTTGTATTGCTTTATAATATAAAGTACATTGTTTTATCAATCTCGAAAAATAATGAACACGGACATGCTCATAGGCAAGACAATGGCAGGAAACACGGAGGGCGGTGGCATACGGCGCTGGCACCGCTGGAGGCTAGCGGGCTGGGCCGCCGGAGCGTTCATGCTGCTGCTGGCTCTGGTTGCGAAACAGTTCATCGGTGAAGTGAACTGGGTGAACATTTTCGCTCAGACCGGGGCCCTGCTCGTCGGAGTTGGTATCGCTGTTGAACTGGCCTTAAGGAAGACCGGCAAAGCTGCATACCGAGCCGCCGTCGGTCTTGCGCTCGGTGCAGCGTTGCTCCTCGGCTGGGTGAACAGTGCCGTCGGCATCATCGGGTCCGAGAACGACGACGCTAACCTGATGTATGGCGGGGTGCTCGTTGTCGGAGCAATCGGTGCCCTCATCGTGCGTTTCAAACCCGAAGGAATGGCGCGTGTGTTGTTCGCGACGGCGCTTGCTCAGGCGTTGGTTGCCGTGATCGCGCTGGTGGGGCGGTTGGGTTCTCCTTATAGCGGGCCGCTGGAGATCGTGTCCATTAACGGATTCTTCGTTGCGCTGTTCGTTGGATCGGCCGTGCTGTTTGGGAAAGCGGCACGCCCCCGACCCGAACGGGATGCGGCCTGACCACCGTTTCCGACGACCCTCCGCTGACGCGCCCGGCGGCTGAGCTTCATCTACTTGCATTAAGCACCTCAACATTCCTCTCAGTTCTCATGGAACTGACACAGGGTCGTCACCTAATCGAAGTACCCTTTAAAAGGTAGACCTTTACCTCCCCACGTCGCCATATGCATCATCATTCACCGAAAACCTACTCATTCCCTCCAGGCTCAGAGAAATACCATGCCCCAGGAAGATCACGATCACCGCATTGACTACATCGAGTTTCCCGTGCTTGACCTCGAAGAAGCCAAACGCTTCTACGCTACCGTCTTCGGCTGGTCGTTTACCGACTGGGGACCTACCTACACTAGCTTTGCCGATGGTCGCCTCGCAGGAGGCTTTTCCACAGCGGAGGCTGTGCAGCCAGGAGGGCCTCTTGTCGTCATCTATGCCCTGGACCTCGAGCACGTCGAGGAGGCTGTGTTGGACAATGGCGGCACGATTGTCAAGGAGACGTTCGCGTTTCCTGGAGGCAGGCGATTTCACTTCCTGGATCCATCCGGATACGAACTAGCAGTCTGGTCAGATAAGCAACCGTGAGGAGTACCTGGCGGTGCATAACCCCGTCATGGCCTCCCTTTGTCAGGGGCAAACCGGTCCCGGACCGAAAAAAGATCCTCGGCCTCGCCTACGTCACGGTGATCTCCGCGGTTGAGGCGGCCCAGATCAACGTCGGCTTCAAGAGGCAGGCTGAGCGGACGCTCCGCGCCAACTTGGCCGAGAAGGGTGAGGGATACATCGGACAAAACATCGACGAGATAGCCGTGCAGGTCGCTGCCCAGGTAGACGAGTTGTTGGAGGCGATCAAGCAGGAGGGCTACTTCTCCAGTTGGGTAATCATAGAGGA
>JBHHWM010000406.1:0-3267 GCA_046756545.1 Rhodothermales bacterium
AGGTGGTTGAGCGTCATGGGGGGCGCATCTGGGTCGAGAGTGAACACGGCAACGGGTCCACGTTTTATTTCACCATTCCAGCCGAGCAAATCCCGCGCGGATGATCATCTGATGAGACCGGATATGACGCAACCTCACTACGGCCAACGTGGCAAACTCTTCCTCGCTACCGATCTTTTTTCCCTGCAACGTCCGGTTTTTGGACGTGACGAACACAATAAGCAGCATGAATATCAACCTCATGTTCGCTCAATGAAACACTCCGTGCGGAAACGAAGATGCGGAACGATTTTTTGGGGGTGAGTGTCCGGCTCACCCTCTACACCCCCATTTGCCTGCTGTTTTGGTACTATGGAACATGCTAGACCACCCATTCCCGGAGAACACCGAGCAGATTCAGATCTGAACGTCCTTCTCATCGAGGACAACCCTGCCGATGCCTATCTCTTTAAAGAGCAACTCTCCCGTGTGGAGACGGTGGTCTATACCCTTGCGCACGTCGAAACCATCGAAGCGGCGCTGGAGCAGATCGGCCTCCAGCCCGCAGACGTGCTGGTGCTCGATCTTTCGCTCCCAGACGCCCAGGAACTCGAGGGACTCCGCCAGATCCGAACGGTTGCTTCCAACATTCCCATCGTTGTCCACTCCGGTTCCGAGGACCGGGCGCTCATCGCCGAAGCCGTACGTCAGGGCGCACAGGACTATCTGGTCAAAGGGAAATACGACGCAGACTTGCTTGATCGCGTCATCCGCTACGCCATCGAGCGGCAGCAGTCGTTGCGCGTGGTGCAGGAGAGTGAACAACGGCTGCGTTCTATTATCGAACAGACGTCGGACGGCGTCGTGATCGTGGACGCCGACGACCAGGTCGTCTTTGCGAACCCAGCCGCCGAAATCTTGCTGGATACGTCCCAGGATGCGTTACTGGAACAACCGCTCGGATTCCCGCTAGCGACGGGCGAAGCGACAGAGTTCGAAATCGACCGGAAGGACGGCAGGGTCGTAACGGTTGAAATGCGGGTGACCCCGATCACCTGGAAAGGGCACGATGCGTACCTGGCTTCTTTGCGCGACATCACCGCCCATAAGCAACTGCAAGACCAACTCACCGCTGCCAAAGAGGAAGCAGAAGAACTGGCCCGGATGAAATCTGCGTTCCTGGCCAGCATGAGCCATGAATTACGCACACCCCTAACGGGCATCATGGGGTTCGCCGACACCCTGGCAAAAGAAATAGCGGATGCTCAGCATAGCGAATTTGCCTCGATGATCAAGCAGGCCGGAGAGCGCCTGCTGGCCACCATCAATTCCGTACTCGACCTGTCCCAACTCGAAGCGGGCACCGTGAAAGTGAACAACAAAGCGGTGCACGTGACCCATCTGGTGCAGGAAGTCCTGTCCCTGCTCGAACCGCTCGCCAGGAAAAAAGGGCTTTCGCTCGGCATCACGACGTTCTGCAACGAAACCCGGGTGCATGTGGACAAAATCCTCCTGCAACGCATCCTGGACAACCTCATCGGCAATGCGATAAAGTTCACTGAAGAGGGCAGTGTCATCGTTGAGGTAGATTACGACGAATCCCATCTGATCATTCGGGTGAAAGACACTGGTCAGGGCATCGACCCGATCTTTATCCCCCAGCTTTTCGACCAGTTCAGCCAGGAAAGCGAAGGCTTGAAACGGTCTCACGAGGGCAGCGGCCTGGGCCTTGCCATCACCAAGAAGCTCATCGAGATCATGGGCGGAACGATCTCGGTAGAGAGCACGCTCAATGTGGGAAGTACCTTTATCATCTCCCTGCCCTGTGTCGAGCTTTCGTCTCGGCCCATCGATGTTGAGGTCGGGAAGATTCACCCCTTAACGGAACATGCGCACCCTCACGTGCTGGTCGTAGAGGATAACGAGCAGACGCAGCAATTAATCAAGCACCTCCTCGAACCCACCTACGAGGTGACCCTCGTAGCCGACGGAGCGACCGCCGCCGACCTCATTGCTTCCTCGTCCTTCGACGTGTTCCTACTCGATATTCATCTGGACGGCAAGCAGACCGGCATCGATGTGTTGCATGCGGCTCGCGCTGCGAAAAACCACCGGGACACGCCGGCAATCGCGGTTACGGCCTATACGTTTCCCGGCGACCAGTACTATTACCTGGAGGAGTTGGGGTTCGACGCGTTCCTCAGAAAACCCTTCACCAACGACCAACTCCTCGAAGCCCTTCGGCATGCCCTCGCGGCACATGTCTCCACTGTCGATCGCTCGGCTCGACCCAAGACAGCGAAACGATCCCGCGACTCGTTTCGAACCGCCTCTTAACGTCACGACTCAGGCACGCTGAAAGGGCTCTCTGCCCGAATATCCGAGTCAAAAATCGGCTCCTCGGGCGATTAGCAACTCCACAATCTGGCGACGGCCTTTACTTGCCGCTGCTTGAAGAGGCGTTACGCCCATGGCGGCCTTCGCCTTTACGTCGGCCCCATGCCGGATGAGCATCTCTATCATCTCCCGTGAACCGGCACGCGCGGCTTCGTGAAGAGCCGTCTCGCCCAACGCACCCGACGCATTCACTTCGGCCCCTTTTTCGAGCAACAGCCGAACCATCTCCAGGCGGTCATGTTCTACCGCTACATGCAACGGTCTCACTCCCAGGAGCCCGCTAACTTCGAGGTTGCCCCCCCGTCGGATGAGTCGTGACGCGACTTCGAGATGGCCTCTTCCCGCAGCAGCGTGCAGCGGGGTCAGTCCAAAAGAATCCTGCATGTTAGGATCTGCCCCATGCGCAAGCAGAAGGTCTGTCATTTCGAATAGTCCTCGTTCGGCAGCCAGGTGCAAAGGGGTACTCCCAAAGATTCCTCGGGCATGGATGTCTGCTCCCCGCTCGATGAGGGTCTCCGCCACCGTTATCTGGTTTCTTTCTACGGCAACGTGCAGAGCCGTCTGCGCTTGTACCTGCACCTCGGTCGTAGAGGATCGCGCGATCAGTTCCTGAGCATCCGCCTCACGAATCGACGGAATGAGCAGCATCCCTATTACCAGCATGATACGCTTGCTTTTCATAACAACCTCCTTGGAAACGTAGTGCCACGACGATAACCACTCCCCTCTTCTCTCCCCTTTAGACCGTACGTCAGACAGCAACGTTTACACCGCTGCCCTGGCAACCTCGCTCCTATTTCAAGATCTTATCTGCACTCCAAACAAAAGGACTCCTGTCGTGAATGTTACTGTTTGCCAACTCAACGACGAACCGGATGCCTTGATGCGCGA
>JBHHWM010000407.1:0-3239 GCA_046756545.1 Rhodothermales bacterium
GTATGTAAAACTGCGCCCTCGATCTTCCGTCGATTTTCCCGAAGCCGGGGTGGCGTTATCGATCAAGCGCACAAATGGGAAGCACGGCAACAACTTCACGGAGATCAAGGTGGCCCTCGGAGCACTCGGCCCAAGCCCTCTCGTGACAACACTCACTAGGGATGAAATAGGAGATGATTCCACTGAAGCCGTGGCCAATCGGGTGTGGAAGGAACTCGCTCCGAACGTAATGGCCGTGCGAAACAGTAGCTTCCGGCCCAGCCATCGAAAGGCGATGGCAAAGCGTTTTCTGAACGTTCTCCTGAAGAAATATATGGAGTCTTAAATTGGATCGAAACGACGCGTCGAGGAGACGAAGATCGCAGAGGGATTTCCCAAGAGTAAGCCTTAGATTCGTCGTTTCTTCCTCTCCTCGGTTCTCTGTTAGGACTGGCGATACAGGAAAATGATGAGTATGTGTAAGTATATATCGGCCCTTATAATGATCGGCCTCCTGGCAGGATGTTCTCAAGAGAGTATAGTGCCTTTCGAGGAAGAACCTCCCGCCCCCCTCTTCAGGCTCTCCGATTTCTCGTCGGCAGAATCCTGTAAAGTGTGTCATCCGACGCACTACGATGAATGGCGGGGATCGATGCATGCCTATTCTATCGTGGATCCTATTCATACGGCCTGGCTGAACGGGTTGCGGGAATCCCTGGGAGCGGAAGAATTGGGCCAGATGTGCGTGCAGTGTCACAGCCCTATCGGGATGCTCACGGGGGAGACGCCCATTGGCTTTAAGAAAGAAGAACTTCCTCCCATCGTGCGGGAAGGGGTTACGTGCGATGTGTGTCACTTGATGACCAAGGCCTCTACGACTACGTTTACCGACGCCGTTTATCACTATGATGCCAAGAGTGGAACCGAGTATGGATCGATCATGGATCCGGTGCCTAACAGGGTGCATCCATCGGAAGGGCGTTCGTTCTACTCTCGCTCCGTTGCCTGTCTGCCGTGCCACGACCTGGTAAACGGCAATGGCTTACCTGTAGAAATAACGTTCACTGAATGGTTGGTGAGTCCGTATGGTGCAATGAGCGTCGAATGCCAGGATTGCCACATGGAAACCTATTCCGGCAAGGCTGCTACGGACGGACCCGTGCGGGATAACTTGCACCGGCACGACTTCATCGGGGTGGACGTTGCCGTGCTCGATGATTTTCCCAACAAAGAGGAACAACGGCAAAAGATCGAACACCTGTTGCAGAATGCGGTGACCCTGACCGTGGAATGCCCTGATTCAGCGAGTCCGAATTCGACGTTGGCGGTTGAGGTGACGGTAACCAATGATAAGACGGGCCATGATGTCCCCAGTTCTGTCACGTTCGTCCGCCAGATGTGGGTGGAAATGACGGTGTCGAGCGGAGCCACGACCCTGTACGAATCCGGTTATTTCGATTCCAACGGAGACCTGATGGATGAGAACAGCTTGTTGAACCCGGCGGGCGATCCGGACTTGATGCTGTTTCAAAGCGCATTGTTCAAAGACGGCGAGCCGGCCAATGTGGTCACGGCAGATTCCATTCGTATCGGGAGTATTGCGCCCCTTGATTCGAAGAGTAAGACCTATATGATTCCACTCCCCGCCGGACTCGGCCCGACGATTGAGGTCGGCGTTCGTCTCCGGTTCCGATCCTTTCCTCCCTACGCCATCCGGGATGGAGCCGCCGAGTTCATCGATAAGATTCCGGTTATTGACATGGAAACGTTTCAGAAAACCGTTGCGGTCCGCTGAGAGGAGGACGGCAGAAGTACCTCGCCGCGAGCAAGAGATGCGGTTGCTTTGTTCAGGATTCGCGCTTCTCCCGCCAGGTCTTCAGGGATGATTCCTGCATCGGACGATCCGGAGGGACTTCGCGCAGAGGTTCGCACGGGGTGAGGGAGCGATGGAGTCGGGCGGGGAGTTGCTGGTAAAGGTGCGTGCCCTCGGTTTTCCAGGCCAGCCGCTGGTCGCTCACGTCTTTGATGATCTTCGCCGGGTTGCCGATGGCGATTTTTCGTTCTGGGATGTGCATGTCGGCGGGTACCAGGCACAACGCCCCCACGATGCTTCCGGCTCCTACGACGGCCCTGTCCATCACCACGGCGTTCATACCCACGAGCGCATTTCGCCCGATGTGCGCCCCGTGTATCACGGCTCCGTGGCCGATATGCGCCCCTTGTTCCAGCCGCACTGAAAGGCCGGGGAACAGGTGGATGGTGCAATTTTCCTGCACGTTACATCCGTCCTCGATTACAATTTCGCCCCAGTCGCCCCGGATGACGGCGCCGGGCGCGACGTATACATCCCTGCCGATGATCACGTTGCCGACGACAGTGGCGTTGGGATGAATGAACGCACTGTCGTGAATCACGGGGCGGAAGCCTTCGAATTCGAAGATGTTTGGCATAGGAGGGGTCTGTCCGATGGGTGTTACCCGGCACGTTCAATGATGGTCGCCATGCCCTGGCCTACGCCCACGCACATGGTGCAGAGCGCATACCGCCCCTGTCTTTGCTCCAATTCGATCATGGCAGTGGTAAGCAGGCGTGCCCCGGTCATTCCGAGGGGATGGCCCAAGGCAATGGCTCCCCCGTTCGGGTTGATGCGGGGGTCGTCGTCGGCAAGGCCCCATTCACGAATGCAGGCGAGGCTCTGGGCGGCGAAGGCTTCATTCAGTTCGATAACGTCGATGGCGTCGAAGGTGAGGCCGGCTTTCTTTAGTGCCTTCCTCGATGCCTCTACCGGGCCGATACCCATGATGCGCGGTTCGACGCCGACAACGGCTGATGCTACCAGGCGTACCCTGGGACGGAGGCCGAAATGTGCGGCGGCATCGCCTGAGGCCAGCAGCAACGCGCAGGCTCCGTCGTTGATGCCGGACGAATTGCCGGCGGTCACGCTGCCCTCGCCGTCGGTGCGAAAAATCGGGCGTAGCTTTGCCAGCGCTTCCAACGACGAATCGGGGCGAATAAACTCGTCCTCGCTGAAGAGGAGCGCCGGTTTTTTGCGTTGTGGAATTTCGACCGGGACAATCTCTTCTGCGAGCCGTCCCCGCGCTCGGGCCGACGTGGCTTTTTGTTGAGATCCAAGGGCAAACCGGTCCTGGTCCTCCCGGCTGATCTGATAGCGTGAGACCAGGTTTTCCGCCGTGCATCCCATCGAATCGATGCCGTAGG
The DNA here is from genome assembly GCA_046756545.1 of Rhodothermales bacterium. Taxonomy (GTDB): domain Bacteria; phylum Bacteroidota; class Rhodothermia; order Rhodothermales; family JBHHWM01; genus JBHHWM01. Next base: position 3,199 of record JBHHWM010000407.1, read on the forward strand.
ATGTTTCCATCTTCGGATTGACGAAGCGCCAGCCGATGCTG
>JBHHWM010000408.1:0-3235 GCA_046756545.1 Rhodothermales bacterium
CGGCCTGTATACCATAGGCACCGGCTTTATCCATCGGGGCCCCCGACGCTACATACGCACGGATTTCCTCCTCGCTTAGATGATCGAACGTGACCTGCGTAGCTTCGAAGGCCGTGATGCGTCGGAGGCTTTCGGGGTGGACGAGCGCCAGGCCGGTGAAGACCGTGTGCGTGTCGCCGCTGAGACGGCGAAGCATGGCGCGAGCGTCTGCCTCGTCGCCGGGTTTCCCCAGCACCTTCCCCTTGTGAACGACGATGGTGTCGGCAGCCAGGGTCAGGGCGGAAGGGTATAGGCGGCTGATCGGCTCGGCTTTCTCCAAAGCCAGTGTTTGAACGATGGAAGCCGGTGAGGCTCCCTCCGGCACGATTTCTTCTGCCGGGTTTATCTCTATGCGGAACGACAGCCCGAGTTGCTCCAGCAGTGTTTTTCTACGAGGTGACTGCGACGCCAGAATGAGATCAGTCCGAAAGTGCATCGAGACGGAGGGGGGAAGGTGTGCGAAAAACAGCAAAGTACGCAGTACCGCCCTCGACCGCCTCAGGTTCGGGCCAACGGAAGAAGTTTATTATGGAGTAACATTTCTTCTTCGATCTCCTTTGTTTCGGATGGAGGGGGTTCCAGTAACGATTGCCAGCCACCCGAAAGAAGGGTCCATACGGCGAGGATCCCGGCCAGGATGAGGGCCGTCCAGCCGATCCAGTCTCCGAAGCGAGCATAGAGTGTGATGCCGTCGATGGTCGGAACGGCGACGAGTTGGGCGGTCTGTTCATGGGGCGGAGCCTTATACATCAACGAGCCGTCCGGGGCAATCAGAGCCGTGCCGCTGGATGCCGTCACCTGGATCACACTGCGACGCGTCTCGATAGCGCGCAACCGTAAAAAACTCAGGTGTTGCCGGTAGACCGGTATGCGTCCCCACCACCCGTCGAGGCTCAGCGCGGCCAGGAAGTCAGCTTTCTTGACAGGGTAGTTACGGGCATAATTCCCGGAGGTTATTTCGTATCCCAGAAGCACCCCGACGTGCATATCGTCGTAAGACAGAGTGTGTTGCATGGTGCCGGGGATAAAGCGAGTACGAGCCGTAGAGACCATCCATGGGGCTTGCTCACTGAGCGGAACCGACGGGTTGAACGGCAACGAACGGACCTGGTCATAATGCTGAATCCCGGCCTCGGGGCGGTAGAGCACGGCGCGATTGTAATAGCTGTCAGCCCGGTGCTGCGTATGATCCGGGGTCAGCACTCCGGTAAGAAGGGCAGTTTGTCGCCGTTCCGTCCAGGCCTGTATTTGCTCCTCCATGGATAGTTGCCGAGTGATATTGGAGGAAGGAGGGATAGCCATCTCGGGCCAGATCATAAAAATAGGCGGTGCGTTCATGGCGTCGATGAGCGAATCGGAAAGCGTAATGAGGTGGCGGATACGCGGGACGCCGAAACTCTCCGTCCAGGCCGATGAGGTCATCGCGGGTTGAACGAGGCCAACCGTCAGATACCGCGCGTGCTGCTCTACCCCGCGTCGGCGCAGGTGTCCAAATCCAATCGTCATCGACATCAAGACGATGATTGCCAGGGCCGCGCTGATACGCTCCTTCCGACGTGAGGCGGCAAACAGTCCAAAGAGAAAGGCATTGAGGAGAAGCACCCATAGAGAGAGGCCGGCCACGCCCGTATACTCCGCAAATTGAATAAGCGGTACCAACCCACCCTGGGTGGTTCCCAATACCGGCCAGGGAAAGTCGAGAGGACCGTGACGCATACCGAATTCGACTGCCAGGTAGAAGAGGATGAACACCATGAGCCCTACAGGCCGGCCCTTCTTGCGGAGGAAGGGGAGGGAGGCGGCGAACGGAATGGACAGTGCGAGCGGCGTCAGCAGCAGGGCACCGAAGGAAAGCAGTGCGGTCTCTGAGAAGGGATGATCGCGTAAAAAGGTATGCAGCAGGGGCCAGAAAAACGCGATAGCGTAAGCGATGAGAAACGCCGTATATATCTCGGCCAGGAATCGCCAGATTGATTCTACGCGATCCCAGAGTAGAAACAGGGGCACCAGCGCCACCCAGGATAGGAACGGGAAGGGAAAGGGAGGATAACTCAGACCCAGAGCCAGCCCTCCAAGCAGGACGTAGACCGTAGAGATCGTGGCCTCCTGGTTCCCTCTCCGTTTGTTCTCTTTGGACGTCTGTTTCATTTGACACCAGCAACAACACGACCTAACTTGCACCCGTCCTTGCAAGTCTCAACGTCGCAACAGTCAATGGTCATTCTCTCAGTTTGTAACCATAAAGGCGGTACTGGCAAAACGACGACGGCTATACACTTCGCAGCAGCCCTAGGTTTGAGCGGATACCGGGTCCTGGTCATCGATCTCGACCCCCAAGGCTTTCTCACCCGCACGCTGGGTATCTCTGAGCCTTCCGAGGAAACATCGTCCATGATGCTGTTTCAGCCTGATCGGGTACTCACAGATCTAAACGTCCTGCAGCTTCATGGATTCGATGTTCTGCCTGCTTCGAGCCGTCTCACCAAATTGATGCGCCGCCTCAACAAGCCAACCGATGTATTGTGGGTGAAAGAGGCTATCGGACAAGCTTCGAACTATGATTTCATACTCATTGATACAGCCGCTGCCGTTACTGTATACAGCCTTAATGCATTAGTGGCCAGCCGCTACGCAATCATCCCTGTAACCCCGGAATACCAGCCCATCATCGGGGCTGAACAAACTTTTCAAACGGTTTCCATGGTGCGTGCCAAGCTGAATCCAGCTCTCAACATGCCCTATTTTCTCTTCACCCAAGTGGACGCACGTAAACGCGCTCATTACCGTTATCGGCAGTATTTGAGAAATCGTTATAGTGATCGCGTGCTAAATAAGGTGATTCGTACGAGCGCTGCGTTGGCGATTACCCATTACGACGGAAAAACGGTCTTCGAGCACGATCCGTATTCGAGGGGTGCCCGGGATTATGCCAATGCCACGGACGAACTACTCCAGGTTCTTCTAGCTTCTCCTGTTCCGAGAAACGCTCACCAACCCCCCGGTGCAGACGCACAGGTAGACGTCTCATCGATGCTGTCATGACACCCTCGGTCCACCTCGGGAAGCGTGTACTGGGCTTGCTCCTTTCAGGACTGGTGGCGGCGGGCTTTCTAATGGCTCTCAACCGAACGGTAGCTGGGATACCGCCCGTCGGCACGTTGCTCGATCCCCTGAACGGGCTCTATCGCACCGCGCG
>JBHHWM010000409.1:0-3180 GCA_046756545.1 Rhodothermales bacterium
CCCCTACACGTTTTGTGGGGGAATCCCTGAAATGTCGTGCATGAATGAGGGGAGAGGTTATATCTGGGGGTACTATGTGTCTAGGAAGAGGAAACGCGAAAATGCAGTCGTTCTGTAAGACCGCGTGGCACCCTGGTGTTTCCCTCATATTTGAAGTGGAGGTAGCTGATGCGTATGTGGCTTGAGTATCCTGGAATAAACCATCACGGCAATGGACATTCTTGCAATACCTATGATATCTCTGTACGCCTGGACGAGTACGCCCTCGGCGAGGTGCTCGTCGAGTTCCGGTATGAGGATCGTTTGGAAGGAGAGGGGCGGGGGGTGTGTACCGTGCCGAGAGACATCGCGCGGTGGCTTGGATATGCGCTGACCACGGTTGCAGGAGGCTACGAGGGAGAAGGGGTCCGGTTAACGGTGCGTGTCAAGGATGAACAGGCCGGGGATTTTCGGCAATCGATGCACTGGAAGAAGCCCTGAGACGCGGCGTTCGATTCCGGCCGTCGGCAACCCGCCTTGCAACGAAAGAAAGAAGCGCCCAGGGCAAGCGGACGCCACGCGACGGATGGCGCGCACAAAGCGTTTTTTTGCCGAACGGTATCATTTCGCAACAATTGCGTAAGACTTTGCATCATGCGCGAAAAAGAAAACCGGGCGGCGGTCGATACATAGAGTGGTGGATCGGAACCCCTAGTGGGTTGGGCCGGCATTCGATACAGGGTGCCGGCCTTTTTTTGTTTCACCGGTCGAGGCGCTTCGAGGCAGGAACGTTCTTTTTGGGACCCCCAGGCGCATAGAGACTGGTCCTATCGATGTATCACAAAGGGGGCCGGTGCGTGTACGGGGATAAACAGAAAGCCGGTGCTCACCACCCAAGCACCGGCTTTCCCCACCATCTGTGTGCCCAGAGCGGGCATTTGAAAGATGTGTCAATTATTAAAGACACATAAGGGTGCAAAATATAACCTCCCGACGAAAAAAATTCTCTTCCTGGCCCGATATCCTCTGTAAGCACATCATGGAGGTACCTCGCGTGGGTTGCGAAAACACCGTCCGCCCTCCTGCTCGTAACGCGGGCAACGTAGAGAGCACCGAAAGAGCACAGCATCCCGACAGAAAACAGGAGGTGCGACGTGAGTTGTGATAATATCCTGGAGGACTCATGAGACTGAGGGTGACCTGTCTGCTGTTGCTGGCCGGGTTTGTGGCCGGGCCGGTGCGAGCGCAGGTGACGAACACCCGCGTGACCGGCCGACGCGTGGCCTGTGCCGGGGGCGTCGCAGCCGGGTTTGACTGCGCCTCCATCGATTTACTGGCCTTTTTGCCGCTCAGCGATCTTGGAGATCCTATCGACGTGAACGACCTCTGGGGCTGGACGGACCCGGAGACCGGCAGCGAATATGCCCTCGTCGGCCACCGAAACGGCCTGGCTATCGTCGATATCACCGACCCTGTCAATCCCGCCTATCTGGGCGAGTTGCCTTCACACACGTCGGATTCCATCTGGCGCGATGTCAAGACCTACCGGAACTACGCCTTTGTTGTCAGCGAGGCTCGGATTCACGGGATGCAGGTCTTCGATCTGACGCAGTTGCGCGCCCCGCTTGCGGCCCCCGTTCGTTTTCAGGAGACGGCCTACTACGACGGTATCGGGAAGGCGCATAACATCGTGATCAACGAAGAGAGCGGGTTCGCCTACGTGGTGGGAGGGACGGGAAACGGGGAAAGTTGCAACGGAGGACTGCACATGGTCGATATCCGGGATCCGGAGCAGCCCTCCTTCGCGGGGTGCTACAGCGAGGACGGCTACACCCACGATGCACAGTGCGTCATCTACCGGGGACCGGACGCTGACTATCAGGGCCGCGAGATCTGTATGGCGGCCAACGAAGACACGATTACGATTGTGGACGTGACCCGGAAGACCGAGCCGGTACAAATCAGCCGTGTGTCTTACCCGAACGTCGGATACGTGCACCAGGGATGGCTGACGGAGGATCACCGCTACTTTGTGCTCAACGACGAACTTGACGAATTGCAGGGAAAGGTCGAGAGTACACGGACGCTGATATGGGACTTTGCCGATCTCGACGATCCGCACCTGCTAAAAGAGTATTTACGCCCCACCACGTCCGTCGATCATAACCTGTACATCGTCGGCCACTATGTCTTCCAGGCCAACTTCACAAGCGGCCTGCGCATCCTGGATATCTCGGACATCGAGCACCCCCGGGAAGTCGCTTTTTTCGATACGTATCCGCACGGGGATGTAGTAGCGCCGGTAGAATGGCTCAACGGAGCCTGGAGTACCTATCCCTTCTTCGAGAGCGGCGTCGTGATTGTCGGCAGTATAAAAGAGGGGTTGTTCGTTCTGAAGCCTGCCGATGTGCTGGTGCATACGGAGCAGCGCGCGGTGCCGGATGGCTTCACGCTGTCTCCTGCATTTCCCAATCCATTCAACTCCCGAACTTCGTTGACCCTCACGGTGCCGGTTTCCCAACGAGTGACCGTGGCGGTGTATGACGTCCTGGGCCGCAAGGTGAAACGCTTGCACGAGGGCGTGCTGCCTCCCGGTACGCATTCACTTATGTTCGAGGCGTCGGGCTTGCCCGGTGGCGCGTACATCATCCGGGCAACGGGAGCGGGCGGCACCCGGAGCCGATTCGTCATGCGCGCGAAGTGAGGGACACGGGCCTCCTCATTCTTGCCACGCCAGCACGCCGACGCGGACGAGGTCTTCGAGATAGTGCGCCACGATCCCGGTGTCCATCGGGCCGAACTCGGCGGAGAGGAGATTTCGGATCTCGGTGACGGTGTGCCGCCCGTCGATGAAGTTGACCAGTTCGAACCGCACGGTGCCGTTGAGGGCGGGTCCTTCGGCGCGGTACCATGCCGCCTCGTCGGACGAAAGGTGGCTTTCCGGTAGGCCGAAGTCGAGCGGCCCTCGCGTCGTGCGGACCGGCACGCGCAGGTCGGCGCTCGTATTGGGGGGAGTGGTCGGCCCGGGGGGCAGGGAGGCGCGCAGATTGTCCGCCCGGCGTTCGTGTTGTCCGTCCAGCATGGCGTTCACCTGTTCCACCTGTTGCTCGACGGCCGGCGCGTCGTTGAAATGGAGCACGGAGCCGACGGCTGCTTTGGCGTGACGGGCCTGGATGGAGAGCATGCTTTCGGCCTCGGCGT
>JBHHWM010000410.1:0-3127 GCA_046756545.1 Rhodothermales bacterium
CATCCGAGAAAACGCAAGCCAAGAAGACGCATTACGTAAATGGTGAACGCCTCTAGCGCATGCCCTTTCGTATAATTATCCTTGGAGTTGAGAGCTTCATAAAAGTCCTCGGGTCGAGTTCGGTAGTATGCTGTAAGGGCGGTATTGAGATCGGCAAGAGTGGCTCTCAAGAACGGTTCGAGAACATCTGTGCGAAATTCTTCGGTTAACCGAAGCTGAGAGGTCTTCCCACTTCGGGTGCCGCCAGTCTGAAACTCGATTAATCCCGAATCGGCGAGGGGTTTAAGCACTTCATTGGGTAAGGATGCTCGACCGAAGCGCACTCCAAATATCGCCTCCGCCAGATCGCGTACATCTGCTGCGGGAATCCAGTCCTCTGGCTCAAGCTGACACAAGGCCTTTGCGAATGCGATCTGCTCAGGAGTGAAGCTTGCGAAGGCCGCGATAGCTTCATCGGTCATCCCGACGAGCTTCTCTTTGGTGGCCGGGTCTGGAATCCAGGCATCTTTCCCCCTGCCACTCAACGGAAATAGACCGGCCTTTGCAAGCCACATCCGAAGAGTGTTAATCGCCGTGTTGTGGACCGTAACTCTGAAACCCTGACTGGTCAGGTATTGAGCGAGGGTATCGCCTGTAATCTTTCGGCGATCGAGCTCCATCTCCTGTGCAGCCTCAACCACTCGAAGACCACCCAGGTTGAGAAGAATATGCCGGGCAAAGGCTTCATATATTTCCGTTTCATCTAGATCCGCCAGTTCCCGCGTCAGGTCGGTGGCCTCATAGGCCTCTTCCGTAAGAAGTCCATATTGCACAGCTGCTTCAAGCGGCAACCCTCGCATCCGGCGTGTGGGATGGCGCGAATAGGCTTTTATCCTTACAGGTGCCTGAACCACAGCCTCGCGCAAAGCTCCTAGGTCGCCGCTATGTTCTACCGCCATCTGGACAAACGCCGGTAGGCTGACCAGGTCTGGGCTGAATTGCGTTCCGACAGGGATTCGACTTTTCTTTTTATCAGACGGCATTTCAAACACTCCCCGATGACGCAGCGTCGGATTGGTTCTCTTCTGACGTCGGCCTCCCTCCCTTGTCAGGCTCAAAGTTCAGAACGTCGTCACGATGAACCAGCGTCCTGCCTCCGATTTCGAGAGTTCGAAAACGGCCTTTTTGCACTAGTTGGAAGATGGCTTGCCGTGATACACCCCTTAACTCGGCAGCTTCTGCCTGAGATAACCAGTCGTCTGGATTAAGTTGGTGAGTCATTGAGAAACTACTTGACTTTGTAAAGCGATTTGTGTATCCTCAAATTTGGGTAAACCCAGCTCTGCCCCGTGCGTATGAGAAGCACGCTTGCATGGTTCACCTCCCAGGTTTAACCTTGGAGTTTATAAGACTTCTACCAGCAAAGCAACGGTGATTGACTTTGAGCACGCTGCCCACGCTCAAAACGAAGCCTTTTTACATGACTTCCCACGGTGCCGCCTACCTTGGAGACAGCGTGGAGCTTATGAAGGAGTTACCGGATGGTTCGGTCAACCTTATCTGTACCTCCCCACCTTTCGCCCTCTTGCGCCAGAAAAAATACGGAAATGTCTCTGCTGAAGATTACATAAACTGGTTCCTTCCCTTTGCAGAACAGTTCAAGCGTATTCTGGCTGAAGACGGCTCTCTTGCAATTGACCTCGGAGGGTCGTGGCTGAAAGGTTTACCCTACCGTAGCCTCTACCACTATGAATTCCTGTTGAGGCTGTGCAAACCGGAAGATGAGGGGGGACTCGGCTTTTTCTTAGCCCAAGAACTGTACTGGTATAACCCTGCGAAACTACCCACGCCGGCAGAGTGGGTAACCGTCCGCCGGATCCGAGTCAAAGATGCAGTAAATACCGTTTGGTGGCTTCGTCCTTCTCCTGTCGTCGATGAGAAGGAAGGGCGAGTATCAAACAGGCGAGTGCTCAAGCCGTACAGTGCTGCTCAGAAACATCTCATGAAAAACGGCTACAAGCCCAAGCTGCGCCCAAGCGAGCATGATATCTCCGATAAGTTCGGCAAGGACAACAAGGGTGCCATACCGCCAAACATCCTCGATGATGAGGAGTTCGCCGGTAGGGTAGGAGAATCCGTCAATGTTGAGCCCGAAATGTTTGGTGAAGTGCCAGTAAACGTGATTGCAGCCTCGAACACCTCAAGCAACGACCGATACCAACGCAGGTGCCGAGAAGAGAATGTAAAACGCCATCCGGCCCGCTTTCCGACCGATCTTCCGAAGTTCATCATCGGGTTGTGTACCGAAGAAGGAGATCTCATCCTAGATCCCTTTGCGGGCTCCAACACGGCTGGTGCAGTAGCACAAGACATGAACCGGCACTGGCTCGCTTTCGAGCTAAACGCTGACTACCTCGAAGGCTCTAAGTTTAGATTTCCAGAATTGGATCCTGCGGGCGAGCCTGAAGAGGTTAGGCCACCAATCGAATCAGAACAAGCAAATCTTTTCGATGATGTAGCTACAGAAAAAGAAGGGTAGCAAACGCTACCAATGGTCTGCTCTTTCTTTGACCCGTATCTCTTGACTTATCGCTGATTTTCTCCACAGTGGCCGCAGTCCATTCCCATCCGGTCAAAACGTGGAGGAAACCCTATGGCCACTTGGAAACGACTACCCCAGGAGTGTGAGGGTGAGTATTATTTTTCGGGCCAGGCTCTCATGACACGCGGCGTCGAGGCCGCGTTGTCACCCAAAGAAATCGCCTTTCACTGATTAACCCTGTCGCCTATCCACCGGCTGCGCCTGCTCCGGGTAGCGACGCCGGCCCCTCCCGCATCCCCCTCCAGGCCCGCGTCTTTTCTTACACGCCTCCCTTAGCTAATGCGGCCCGGCTACCCTTCGGGCACCCCGGCCTTCTCGCCTGCCCCCACGCTCGCCAGGGCTCTCTTTCCAGGGGGCGCGTATACAAATCCTTGATATCCCAGACACTTACACCAACAGACTAAATACTGCGGCGGTGCCTCCTCTTCCCCGCTAATTCCGGCCTCCTCCGGGGCTTCGCAGGCTCCAGCCCCTCCGTCGCCCGCTAAGGCTCCCTGCCTCTTTCCGTAGCAAAATAAACGATTGCGGTCCTCCCTCCGGTCGGGC
>JBHHWM010000411.1:0-3120 GCA_046756545.1 Rhodothermales bacterium
CGGAATCCTCGTGGTGGTTTGCGCTCTGCGAAGCGATGCACGCGCTCGAAAACGGCCTCTTCGGCATCCAGTCCATCGCTGCCGGGCAGCCCGCAGGAACGGTGACACATGCGCTCAGCGGCCTCGTCGTGTTGCTGCTGCGGCACCATTACAACCTCGTTTTTGCCGAGGCCGAGCAATGGATGGCCTGAGCCGGAAGGCAATGGACGGAGTAAGCGAACATGGCAGACCCTCATCCCCTTCAGACCCATCTTGCCGCCGATGATGCCGAACAGGAGGCGCAATGGGGGCGTTTGCAGACCTGGGTCAAAGAGCGCTTTGGGAAGGAGCCGGGCATAGAAGAGATCCTCTTTCTCATAGGAGTCCAATCGCTGGGGCGCGGCTTCGAGCCCCATCTCGATAAAGAAACCAAGCAAGCCCTTATTATGGAGGGTACCTACTGTGCCTTCGCAACGCTCGGCATCTACGAGCGGGTGGGCATGGAAGATAACGGCCACTGGATCTGGGACCGTCGGATCGCGCCCCCCCCGGATCTCTCGGTCGATGAACAAGAAAAGCTGCTGCGTGCAGCCATCCTTCGATATTTCGAAACCATTCTGAACGCGTCGGATTCTCATGAAGCGTAACCCCTTCTTCTATCTTGTGTGCGGCGTCGTGCCGCTGTGCCTGATCCTGGGATGCAACAACGGAACGCCAGGTGCCACCGCGCAGGCCGGCTCGTTGCCGTCGGATACTCCGGCATCCACCTCGGAACCCTCTGATCCGGAAACGCTCGCAGCGGCCGACCCTACGGCCCCGGCACCCGGCAAAGAGGCCGACTCGACACAGACCAACTACTACGAAATCCAGACGCCGCTGGGGCGCATGGTCATCAAGCTCTACGACGAGACGCCCGGCCATCGCGACAATTTCCGGAAACTCGTCGCCGAGCAGTTTTATGACAGCACCTTGTTTCATCGTGTCATCCAGGGCTTTATGATTCAGGGCGGCGACCCGAATTCACGCGACGACAATCTGCTCAATGACGGTCGCGGGGGGCCCGGCTACACCCTCCCGGCGGAGTTTCACCCCGGTTTCTTCCACACGCGGGGCGCGATTGCCGCCGCCCGGCGCGGCGACCCCGTCAACCCGAGGCGGGAATCGAGCGGCAGCCAGTTCTACATCGTACAGGGGCGTCCCTTCGAAGAGGCCGAACTCGACATGATCGAAATAGGGTTGAAGCAACAAATTCCCAATCCCGACTTCGCTTTCCCCGACTCGATACGCACGCTCTATACGACCGTGGGCGGCGTGCCCAATCTCGACGGCCTGTATGTGATCTTCGGAGAACTCGTCGCGGGCTTTGATGTGCTCGACTCCATTGCTGGGACGCCGACGCCGCGCAGCACGGGCCAGAACACCTCGCCCCTGGTCATCGACCGGCCTATGCGGGACATCCCGATGATCATCCGCCCGCTCCCGGGTTACAAGGAATAGCGTTCGGAAAGAATCGGAAAACCATCGGCTTCCAGGGGAACGGCCTCTGTGGAAAGGCATTCATATGAGTTCAGCACGAAAGACGTAGCTCGACAGGCTGCGTCTTTTGTTTTAAGGCAACCAACCCCCTCGGATACCCGACAACCGATCCTACGCCATGACCCCCCGCCCGCTTTCTGAACAGGAACGTGTCCGCCGCGAGGCGCGTGTCGCTCTTGAAGCGCACGGCGTCAACCCGTATCCCTATGCCTGGGACGTTCGCACGCACGCAGCCGACATTCTGGATACCTTCGACGACAGCCGTCATCAACCGCAGGACGACCAGGAACCGCCTTTCCGTGTGTCCCTCGCCGGGCGCATGATGTCGAAACGCGTGATGGGCAAAGCGGCGTTTTTCGACGTGCAAGACGCGACGGGACGCATCCAGGTCTACGTCCGCCGCGACGATCTGCCCGAGGGCTTCTACAACCAGGTCTTTAAACGGCTGCTCGACATCGGCGACATTGTCGGGATCGAGGGGTTTGTCTTTCGCACCGGGATGGGCGAGATCACGATCCATGCGCTGCGGCTCGAATTGCTGTCGAAGGCGCTTCGCCCGCTCCCCGTGGTCAAGGAGCAGGACGGTGCCGTCTACAACGAGGTAACGGACAAGGAATTCCGGTATCGCCAGCGCTACGTCGATCTGGTCGTCAACCCGGAAGTCCGCGAGGTTTTCCAGCTGCGCGCCCGAATGATCACCGCCCTCCGCCGCTTCCTCGACGACCGCGGCTACGTGGAGGTCGAAACACCGGTCTTGCAGCCGATCTACGGAGGCGCGGCTGCACGCCCGTTCACCACGCATCATAACGCGCTGGGGATGGAGCTTTTCCTCCGCATCGCCGACGAGTTGTACCTGAAGCGCCTCATCGTGGGCGGCTTCGACGGGGTCTATGAGATCTCCAAGGATTTCCGGAACGAGGGCCTGAGCCGGTTCCACAACCCGGAGTTCACCATGCTGGAACTCTACGTGGCTTACAAGGACTATGCGTGGATGATGGATCTGGTGGAAGAGATGGTCGAGTACGTCGCCATCGACCTGCACGGCACGCCCGAGGTGCAGATCGGGGACCGCGTCCTTTCATTCAAACGCCCGTGGCCGCGCATTCCGATGCTGAAAGCCATCGAAAAGCGGACGGGCCACCAGCTCTACGGCAAGAACCGCGACGACCTGGCGGCCATTGCCACGAGGCTGGGGCTGGAGATCGACGCGACGATGGGGGCCGGTAAGATCATCGACGAGATCTTCGGCGAGTTCGTCGAACCGCACCTGATCCAGCCGACGTTTATCACGGATTATCCCGTCGAGCTAAGCCCGCTGGCGAAGCGCCACCGGTCCACAGCGGGCCTGGTCGAGCGGTTCGAGGCCATCTGTAACGGCAAGGAACTCTGCAACGCCTTCAGCGAACTCAACGACCCGGAGGATCAGCGCGCGCGTTTCGAGGATCAGGCCCGTCTCCGCGCCGCCGGCGACGAAGAAGCGATGGCCATCGACGAGGATTACCTCCGCGCCCTCGAATACGGCATGCCTCCCACCGCCGGTCTGGGCGTCGGCATCGACCGCCTGGCGATGCTGATGCTCGGGCAGACATCCATCCGCGACGTGAT
>JBHHWM010000412.1:0-3093 GCA_046756545.1 Rhodothermales bacterium
TTCCGGAGACCCCCCTTGCCACGCGCGAAGACCTGGAAAATGCCGCGTTGCTTGGGTTGTTGCAAGCCCTTAACAACTACAGCATCGAACGAGAGACTCCGTTTATTTCGTATGCCTATGGCCGGGTGCGAGGCGCGCTGATCGACTATTTGCGCTCTATCGACGTCCTTTCTCAAAAACGCCGGCGGCAACTCGGGCAGGCCCAACAGGCGATCCAGGTCTTGCGGCAGATGCTCGGTACCGAACCCGAAGATCAGGATGTGGCGGATTATCTGGGGGTCTCGCTCGAAGAATATCACACGCTTCTGGTGGAGGCGCAGAGTCGCTTTGCGCTCTCGCTCTATGAAAATGCAGAAGATCAACAGCCGGTTCTGGAAACCGTACCCAACGACGGGGCCATGGAGGCCTTCGACCAGATCGACAAGGATTCGATGTACGACTTCGTCGAGAGCCTGGTCAGCCGGTTACCGGAGCGAGAGCGGAATATCCTGGCCTTGTATTACTACGAGAACCTGACGCTGAGGGAAATCGGTCAGATCTTGAGTCTCACGGAGGCACGCATCTCCCAGATCCTCGGTAAAACGTTGCTTGTCCTCCGCAACCAGCTAGAACGCGTCGGCTCCCGCGCGGCGTGATGCCGGGGGCGCCGGAGTACGGCATTTCGACTACCGGGTCGCAACCGAGAAAGGCCGGATTCAGGATCAAACGGGGAATCCACGGTCACGCGCGCATCTTTTTTTGGTATTAAGCCTGCGCATGCATCCAGGGCAAATTCTGCCTTTGATAAACGGAAAATTATGCCCCGAGCATAGTCCGGTAGGAGCATAGGATCCGCCTCACCCCCATTATTTCTTTGGCAGATCCTTTGTACGGAGAACAGACAACCCTAAGAGCTTTTTGCCTATGCTACTCCGTTTGCAAAATAGCGTGGCCTCCATGCGTGCCATGATGCGGCAGCAGGAACGCGTCGCCAACAACCTGGCCAATGTGAACACCGTCGGGTACAAGCGCGACCGAACCTTCACTGAGGCGCTTAACGAGCATCTCGATGAAGAAGGGGCACCCCGCAGTGAACGCCGCACCGATCAGTGGGCCGACCATGTCCAGGGCGCGCTCGAATCGACGGGCAACCCGCTCGACGTAGCTCTGGATGGCGAGGGCTTCTTCGTGTTCTCCAACGAAGAGACGGAAGCCGTTCGCTATACCCGCGCCGGACGCCTTACCCTCGACAACGAAGGGACCCTCCGCGATCTGTCGGGGTGGGCCATCGAAGGGGAGGGCGGTCCCATCCAGATCCCGCCGACCGGCGGTCCTATCGAGATCAGCCGCAACGGGGAAGTCAGCGTCGATGGACAGACAGTGGGGAGCCTGAAAGTGGTGACCTTCGAAGATCCGTTGCAGCTTCGCCGCCTCGACGGGGCCGCGTTCGATGCCGGAGCCCTCGAACCCGAACCTGTCGAAAACCCTGTGGTGCTGCAAAAATACTACGAGGCGAGCAACGTGGACCCCATTCGTGAAATGACCGACATGATCACCTTCTACCGGCAGTTCGAGTCGCATCAGAAGATGATGCACACGACGGATCAGATCCTGAGCGCGGTCACACGAAGCCTGGGACGGTTCTAAACCGGCACCTCGTAGACGACACTCGAAAAACACTAAACCGGAAATACGTATGCTTCGCGCACTCAACACGGCGGCTCTTGGCATGAGTGCCCAACAGACCGGGGTCGATAACATCGCCAACAACCTCGCCAACGCCAACACAAACGGCTATAAGCGTTCTACGGTTGTTTTTCAAGATTTGCTGTATCAGACGGTGCAGGCTGCCGGACAAGGCGAGGCCGGAGGAGCCGCCGACCCGGCTTCGCTGCAGGTGGGCATGGGGGCTGCCGCCATCGCCACGATGCGCAATTTTTCACAGGGTGGACTCAGCGAGACCGGTAATCCGCTCGATTTTGCCATCAATGGTTCCGGTTTCCTACAGATCCGCCGCCCGGACGGAACGATAGCTTATACCCGCGACGGCACCTTCACACTGAGCGCCGACGGGAACGTAGTGACACAGACCGGCCTGCAGCTCGAACCCGACCTGGAGATCCCGCCTGAAGCCGTTGAGATCCACGTCGGCCAGGACGGGCTGGTGTCGGTCCGCCTGCAAGGTGAACCGGACATGGTAGAACTCGGCCAGCTTGAACTGGCCCGCTTTTCCAATCCAGCCGGACTCAACCCCATTGGCGGCAACCTCTTCGAACAGTCGGAAGCCAGCGGAGAACCGACCATCGGGACACCGGGACAGGAAGGGCTTGGTCTGATTCTACAAGGCTACGTCGAGACCTCCAACGTGGATGTGGTCAAGGAAATGGTGGATTTGATCGCGGCGCAGCGGGCCTATGAGATCAACTCCAAGATGGTCACGACCAGTGAAGAGATGCTGCAAACGGCTAACAACCTGAAACGATAACCGGACGCGTCGCTCGTTGATTCAATGATCACCATCCTGCTTCTAACCCTCTTGATGCCTCAAGGCGTCGTCGCACAAGGCGATGTGCCGACTAAGACGCGCATTAAGAGGCTGGCCGAGCAGGAACTGGCGATGCAGTTTCCCGATGCCGCCCGCCGTCTGGAAGTTCGGGTAAAGCGTGTGAGTCGTGATTTCGGAGAGGCCACGTCGTTGCGTCTGTCTTTTACTGCCGGAGAGGGATTGCCGCGTGGTACCACGCAAGTGACCGTCTTTGGAGGCAGCGACCGGGCCGGCTGGGAGAAAGCGGGCTGGGCTTTGCTCTACGTCGCGCATTACGATTCTGTCCTGGTGGCGCGTGCTGCGTTCCGAGTAGGAGAAGAAGTGCAGACGGAGAACGCAGCCGTCACCTGGATGGAGACGACACCCCTTCGCGAACCTTTGCGACCGGAAGATTGGCTCGCATATTCCGAGAGCGGCCCGGTGTATGCCGCACGCTCCATCCGCGAAGGGCAGGTTTTGCGGCGCTCCGATGTGCGCGCTGCCTATGCCGCTGAACCCGGAGAGACGATCGTTATGGGCTACCGGCGGGGAGGACTCTTCTTCGAGCTTCTCTGCAAAGCGCGTGAGGC
>JBHHWM010000413.1:0-3092 GCA_046756545.1 Rhodothermales bacterium
TGGCGGCCTTGCTCATCCGCTCAAAGAGATCCTCAACGGCCCGCTGAAAGCGTTTCAACTCCGCCCAGTTCAGGCCGTAGCACGAACGCGGTCCGTCGATGGTACCCCGCACGAACCCCGCCTCTTTGAGCGCCTTGAGATGCTGCGACACGGTGGCCTGCGCCAGCGGCAACTCATCCACAATCTCACCGCAGATGCAGCCGTTGCGCTCGGCCAACACGGTGAGGATGGCGATGCGCGCGGGATGGGCCACAGCTTTGGCCCACGCTGCCAGGCGCACCTCTTCGTTCGGGAAAGCTTCTTTCTTCGCAGTAGCCATTGCTCATATGCTTTATCGTATATTTGCGATATACGATGATACAATCTAAAAGATTCCCTGTCAAGCACTTTTTTTAGCTGCGCCGTTCCGATCATGTTGTAGGGGTAGGCCCTCCCCACGCAGTCCGCCTATCTATCGAGATGATCTTGCCGTGTAGACCTGACGCGAGGATTCCTCACACCACCCGAGGAAGGGCAAAGAAAAAGGTAGAGCCCGTCCCTGTACCCTCCGACTCTACCCATATATGGCCCCCGTGCGTCTCTACGATTCGCTTCACCAGCGCCAACCCGATGCCCGTGTGTTCATCCGATGGAATGAGCCGCTCGAACAGACCGAAAATCTTTTCGTGATACCGGGGGTCAATCCCCATGCCGTTATCCCTGACGTACCCCACCACCTCCTGCTCCTTTTCCCAGCCCCCCACTTCGATGCGAGGATCAGGCTGATCGCCCATGAACGCGACGGCATTTTCGATCAGGTTAAAAACCACTTCTAGCAGCCGTTGCCGGTCGCCGTAGACGGTGGGCAAGTTGGGATTAATGGTCACGTCCACGCCGCGTTGCGCTATGTTCTCGGAGACAAGCTCGACACCTTCTCTGGCCAGTTCGTTGAAATCCACCGATTCATACGGCTCGGCGATCCGGCCGATTTGTGCGACCGATACGAGTGCCTTGAGCAGCTTCCCCATGGTATCCGCAGCCCCATCAATCCGGCTGATATTCTGATGCATCTCCTCTTCGTTGCCGTTTGTAGCATTGTGCTTAAGCAAACCGAGGAAGCCTTTGATGGTGACCAGCGGCGTCTTTAATTCGTGTGAGAGGGTATAGGTAAACCGTTCGAGTTCGGCGTTTCGGTCCTCCAGTTCTCGGATTAATTGTTCGCGTTCTTCTTGGGCTCGTTTGCGCTCGGTGATATCACGCAAAAAAGCACTGAACGTGATGCCCCCCCTCGGCTTCTTGAACGGCGTGATGGCGAGTTCGACGGGGAAGACCTCCCCATTCTTGCGTAACCCTGTGATCTCGATACGTCGGTTCAACACACGCCCTTCGCCGGTCGCCATGTAATGCTTCAACCCGCGTTGGTGAGCCTCTCTGTGAACCGGCGGTATGATGGTTTCGGACAATTCTCGGCCGAGCACCTCGGCCTGCGACCACCCGAAGATATGCTCGGCTCGCGGATTCCAACCGGTAATCTGGCCTTCGGCATTGATCGTGATGACGGCGTCGAGGGCCGTATCGAGGATGAGGCGATGACGGATTTCACTCTGGCGGAGGGCCTCCTCGGCCTGCTTGCGCTCGGTGATATCCCGAGCACCGCAGGAAACATACAACCCCTCCTCCGTCTCCAGGGGACTCAAGCTTATTTCTACCGGGAATTCCTCTCCGTTCTTATGCAGGCCGTACAGTTCCAGGCCGATACCCATAGGCCGTGTTTTCGGATCTGCTATATAGGCATCACGCAGTGTACCATGGCTGCCGAACCGCTCCGGTACCAACATCTCAATCGACCGTCCTTCCAACTCGTCATGCGTGTAGCCGAAGAGTCGCTCCACTTCGGCATTGGTGAGCAGGATCTCTCCGGCAGCATTGATCACAATCATGCCGTCCGGGGCCGAGGCCATGAGCCCTCTAAACTTCGCCTCCGATTTGCGCAACTCCTCCTCGGCCTGCTTGCGCTCGGTGATGTCATGAACAGACGCGATGAGATGCGTACAAACCCCGTCGCTATTTAAGACCGGCGTGATGGTTACGTCGCCCGTCTTTTCGCCTGTGGGATACACCGACGTTTCTTCCCATTTGACCGTTCTGTTCTCCTGAATAGCCTGTTTATACTTTCCCAGTACCAACGTAAGCGATGGCTCCGGTATAACCTCGTCCACGCTCTTGCCTACAATGTGCTCTTCCGTTAATCCGGTTGCGTCGAAGAAGGCCTGGTTGACGGACAAGAAGCGATAGGTATCACCGGGCTCAACGCCTATCTGAAAGAGCACATCTCCGACGGTGGCGTAGATCAGGCTGAGGTTCTTCTCACTCTCACGGAGTGCCTCCTCGGCCTGCTTGCGGTCGGTAATGTCGCGGCAGGTAACGAGCACCGTTCCTTCCCTGATCAACACGGCTTTGACGTTCACCAGTAGCACATGCTTGCGCCCTGCTTTGTCGGTGATTTCACGCTCGATGTTGGGGAGTTCGCCCCGCTCGCGCAACGCATCCGGGTCATATAATTCCGCACCTAACAGGGCCTCGAGATACCCCATGGCCTCGACTTCTTCGAGGCTGTAGCCGAAGATGGTGTCAACGTTAGGGCAAATGAACGTGAATCGACCGGAATCATCTGTGATGAAGACGGCGTCCGAGATGTTGCTGATGGTGATCCGGTGTAGTTCTTCACTCTCGCCCAGGCGTATGTTGGTGGCGCGTAATTCCTGCGTTCGTTGCTCCACCTGGTGCTCCAACGTCTCGTTGAGTTGCCGTAGTTCTTGCTGCAACCGCGTCAGATCCAGATGGTGTTTCACCCGCGCCAGCACTTCTTCTATTTGGAAGGGCTTGGCGACATAATCGACGCCTCCTACTTCGAAGGCTTTTACTTTATCACTTACCTCACGCGCGGCACTTAGAAAGATGACAGGAATCTCGCGCGTGGCTTCGCTGGCTTTGAGCCGTGAACAGACCTCAAAGCCGTTAAGCTCGGGCATGTCGATATCGAGCAGGATGAGGTTGGGGCTTTTCGCCTGGACCGATCTGAGGGCCATCGTTCCATCGAGCGCGCTGCGTAT
>JBHHWM010000414.1:0-3066 GCA_046756545.1 Rhodothermales bacterium
CTGGCGGACGCCGGCGAACTCCGCGACCTTGTCACGGCAGCAGGCTTCGATGGCCTGGCACTTCAGTCTGCGGTCAAGATCTCACGCTATCCTTCGGCCGAGAAGTTCGTTGAATGGCTCGTTACCGGAGCCTCAATTGTTACCAGGCGTGCACTAGCACAGATAGAGGATGAAGCCCGAAGCGCTTTCATCGACGATGTTTGCACGGCCTTGATGCAGTATACGGACGATGAGGGCTTAGCAGTTCCGATGGAGAGCAACTTGTTAGTCGCGCATTTGTAGGCATTGCTCGGAAAGCTGACGAGCACCTGGTTCCCAACTGGAGCGTCGCTGGGAAGTTAGATTTTACTCGGTGGTCTGACCAAGGCCGGTCTGCCCGAGTAACATCACTTCAAAATGTTACGTTTCCAAGACTTGCAGATTGACCCACTGGTCTCTCATCAGGTGGTCGGTGGGCAATTCCCAGAAACTCGCTTGTCTGAATGTCCGCTCTTGGCCGAATGGTCTTGCCCGCGTTCCACGGACCATTCAGTTAAGTCCCCACAGCCTGTTTCTCGAACTCGAGCGGGCTGAGGTAATCGAGATAGCCATGACGACGCTGCCGGTTGTAAAACCGCTCGATGTAATCGAACACGTCGGCCCTGGCTTCATCTCGAGTGCGATAGCGAACCTGGTTGAGCCGTTCCCGCTTTAATAGACTGAAGAAACTCTCGACAGCCGCGTTGTCGTAGCAGTTACCTCGAGCACTCATGCTGGATCGGATCCCATTGCTCTTGAGCAATGCCTGATAATCATCACTCAGATACTGCGCACCGCGGTCCGAATGATGGATGAGCTCGCCTTCGACCTGGCGTTGCCCGAGCGCCATATTCAGCGCATCCACTGTCAAATGGCGATCGTTGTGACGACTCATCGACCAACCCACAATGCGGCGTGAGTACAAGTCCATCACCACCGCCAGGAACAACCAGCCCTGGTTCGTTGAGATGAACGTGATATCAGATGCCCACCGCCGATTCGCCTTGGCGGCGCCGAAATCTCGCCTTAACAAGTTCCCAACCGCTGCATCGGGGGCGGAACCTTGAACACGGTAGCGCTTCCGCGGACGTCCCTTAAGTCCCTCATTTCGCATCAACTTCGCGACTTTATGACGTCCGCATGCAATGCCATAATCGACCAGCTCGCGGTGCAGCTTCGGGCTCCCATACACCCCGCCACTCTTCGCATGCAGCTCCCTGATCACTACCTTCAACGCCCTGTCTCGGCGCCTACGCGCGCTCTCAGGCTTCGCTCGCCACGCGTAGTAACCACTGCGCGAAACTTCCAATGAACGACACATCATTCTCACCGGGTGTTCACGGCGGCAGCGCGCTATGCAAGCGTATCTTTTTTCGATCCCTTCGCGAAGTACACCGCCGTTTCTTTTAAAAAATCGCGCTCCTGCGTCACCTTCTTCAACTCTCGCTTCAGACGACGCATCTCCTCGTCTCGGCTTTGTCCCTGGCCCGGGAATGCTTCCTCACCGTACAGCCTTACCTCGTCTCTCCACCGACGCAGTTGACGCGTGCTGATACCCAGCTCGCCACAAACCTCGATATCCGTCATGCCTTCTTCGCTCGCCCTCTTCAGAGCGCCTCGCTTGAACTCCGCGCTGTATCGCTTCCTTCTCGTTCTCATGACACACCTCCTAATGACGCATTATCGCGCCTTATGTAGGTGTCCATGAAACGGGGGCAAGACCAGAAAGCGGACCTTCGTGAATGTCCGGAAACGACCCAAAGCAATGGGATGGACTCCTCCTCCCTTTAACGGCATCTATGTGCCAGACTGGCGAAGCGTCTACCAGTCACAAGAGAAGAAGGAGTCCACTGATGAAGCTTACTCGCGTTGGTGTTGATTTGGCAAAGAACGTGTTTCACCTCCATGGCGTCGATCGCAAGGGCAAGCCTGTGTGGCGTCGACGGCTGCGTCGGGAGAAATGGCTCAAGGTTCTGTTGGCGCAGATCGATCCGGGCTGTGAGATCGGCATGGAAGCCTGTACCGGTGCGCATCATTGGGCCCGTCTGTTGCAGGCCAGGGGGTTCACGGTGAAGTTGATGGCGCCGCAGTTTGTCAAGCCGTACGTGAAGAGCAACAAGAACGATGCCAAGGATGCCGAGGCGATCTGCGAGGCGATGAGCCGACCGGGCATGCGCTTCGTAGCCGTGAAGAGCGTCGCGCAACAGGACATCCAGGCGATGCATCGCATTCGCGCAGGCCTCATCGCGCAACGCACCGCCAAGGCCAACCAGATCCGCGGACTGGTGGCCGAGTACGGCTTAGTGGCACCGAAACAGTTGCGGGCATTGCGAGCGGCGATCCCTGAGTGGCTTGAAGATGCCGAGAATGGTTTAACGAGCCGGTTCCGTTCGTTGTTGCGCGGATTGTGGGATGATCTAAGCACATTGGATCAACGGATCGAGGCGCTCGATGAGGAAATAAAACGCATCGCTGAGAATGATCCCGTTGTAAAACGTCTGCAGCAACTGCGCGGTGTCGGACCGATGATTGCCACCGCCCTCGTGGCGGCGGTCGGGAATGCCGAGCACTTTGCCCGCGGCCGACAGCTGGCCGCCGCCTTGGGACTGACCCCCCGACAACACAGCACCGGGGGTAAGGACCGTCTGTTTGGCATCAGCAAGCGCGGTGATGCGTATTTGCGCAGCCTATTAATACACGGCGCCAGGGCGGTGGTCGCGCAAGCGAAACACAAAGACGACCGACTCAGTCGCTGGGTCACCGCTATCGCGCAGCACCGGCATCCGAATGTCGCCGCCGTGGCGTTGGCGAACAAAACGGTCCGCATGGCCTGGGCGATGATCCGAAAGGAGACGGATTATGATCCCGGGTTCGTTGTAACCTGAACCGGAAACAGCATTAGCGAACACCTCACGCACGATTGCCAAGCAAACTGATAGATGGCGAACAGGTCGAACCGGCGCCGGCAGACTCCGAGAATGTCCACGTGCGAGAAGCACGAGAAAGCAATGGGGAGCTGGCGCGCGGATACCCATTATGGCCCGGCAT
>JBHHWM010000415.1:0-3050 GCA_046756545.1 Rhodothermales bacterium
TCGGAGACCTCTTCGAAAATAACACGCAAACGGGGGGCGGCCTCGGCGTTCAGATCGGCTACGGGGTGTCTCGCCTGGTGACGATCTACCTCGGAATCGATGGAGCCGTTATCGATACCGACGAGATTGAGAACGCCTACACCCTGGCGCACGTCGATGCCGGTGTCCATCTCAACTTCGGCGGCCCTCGAAGCGCGACCATCCCCTACCTCAACCTGGCGTTCACCTTTCGGCAGGCAACTGTCGAGGTGGGCCCTGTCGAAGTGGATTTCACGGGCGGCGGCGTCACGGGGGGCGGCGGGCTGAAGTTTTTCCTCTCGCGCACCGTGGCACTGGATCTCGGCGCGGCGGCCACCATCGGCACATTCAGTGAAGTAGAGGCCGGAACTCTACGAGAAGAGATCGATGTCGGCGCGGTGTCGGGCCGCCTCATGCTGGGCGTCTCGCTGTTTCCCTCACGCTGACAGAATAGAAAGAGGGCACCGACGATCCCTGGGATTCATCGTACGGTGCCCTCAGAGTCCCCCACTCATCGGAAGACATTGGGAATTACGGAGCGGCCCGTGCTATTGTTACATGTCCCCCGACCAAAAGCACAGGCACGCTCCGCGTCCTGCTAACGCATTAGCAGGTCCCATTCGTATACAGTATTTCAAATAATGCTAAGAAACCAGCATATTTTTTCAAAATAGCACTATCTGCCTTTCTTCAACGCTCATTTTGTACGATTTCGGACACGTCGGAGCGGCTGATGCACGTTTGACGGGGGTAAATTTTTACCCTGCCTCACCGTCGTTACGTGTTGACGGTAGCTTGATCGACAAACAAACCGAGTTGGTCTTGCAGGGGGGGAGCAGGGGGCGTGGAGGGAAGTGAGGCCCACATGGCAGGAAACGTGACGGAAAAGATGGTGCCTACTCCCTGGGTGCTTTCGACCTCGATACGTCCGTTTAATCGTTCGACGAGGTGCCGGGTAATGGCAAGGCCCAATCCGCTGCCGGTATGCGTTCGTGCCAGCCCCGTGCTTTCCTGCTTGAACTCTTCGAACAAATGGGGGAGGAAGGCGTCGCCGATACCGATGCCGGTATCTTGCACCTGAATCTGCACATGGTCGCCCAGCAAGCGCAGGGTAAGCCGAATCTCCCCTTCCTCTGTGAATTTGATGGCGTTGCTCAGCAAATTGTTCAGAATGCGGTGCAGGAAGGGGCGGTCGAGTTGAGCGTGTAGCTGATGATCGGGCATTTCGAGTGTGAAGGCGAGGCCCTTTTTCACCGCCATCGGCTGGAACAACCGGGCCGCCTCCGCCACTTCTTCTCCGAGGTTGAGCAGTTCCGGATCTACCTCGATGGCGTTGGCTTCGAGGCGGGCCAGATCGAGCACAGAGTTGAGCGTTTCGAGCAACCGTTCGCCGCTCTGCTTGATGAGGTCGGCCAACTCCTGCTGCTCGTCCTCCAGTTCTTCTTCCAGTACTTTGGCAAAGCCGAGAATAGCCGTGAGAGGGGTGCGTACTTCATGACTCATGTTGGCCACAAAGGCTGACTTGAGCCGCGCCATTTCTTCGGCAGCATTCTTGGCTTCCAATAATTTTTGCTCAAACGCCTTTCGATTGGTGATATCCATACCGTAGCCGACGACGTAAATCACTTCGCCGTCTTCGTCGAGCACCGGGGTAGCCACGCGGAGCATGTGTCGTTCAACTCCTTCCGAGGTATAGAGTGTTTCTTCCAGTTGCCCTATTTCCTTGTGCTCGATCACCTGGAGCAACCATTCGTGCCGCCGCTGATAGGGTGTCGGATTCAGTCCCTGGGCCAGTGCAAAATCGACGGAGGTTTTGCCTACCATCCACAGGCGCATGTCCTCGTCCGGGACGGCTTCCGGGTTCAGGTAGAAGAACCGGGCCTGGGCGTCGAGCACCGTCACCTCGATGGGTAGCTCTTTGAGCGTGTTTTCATAGAATGCCTTGAGCACTTCGAGGCCGATTTCAGCCTCTCGCCGTTCGGTCATGTCGAGCAGTGTCGAGAGGATACAGGCTTCGCCACCGACCTCCAGCACCACCACCGACACCAGGACATCGCGCACCTCGCCGGAGGTATGATAGACCTGCACCTCGTGCCGATGCACGACGTTCACGCTCTGCGCCAGCTTTCCGAGGAGGTGGGCGCGTACTCCGGGATAGACCCACATGCCCAGTTCCATCCCCGTCTTCCCGATAACGGCGCTCCGATCCTCGTAGCCGAGCAATTGCATGAAACTGTCGTTGACGTGTATGAAACGCCCGTCCGAGAGCCGGCTCACACTCATCGCTGTAGGAGCGGACCGGAAAACCCGCGAAAACTTCTCCTCGCTTTTGTACAACGCCTCCTGGACCCGCCTGCGCGTGGTGATATCGAAGAGATAGAGGCCCAGGTGGTTGGTATCCGGTATCTGCGAGACGTATAACTCGTACACCGCCGTTCCAACGTGGATGTCTTGAACGACATGGGGCTTCGTACCTTCACGCAGGAGGTCTACAGCACCGGGCACGGCGCGTAGAATTGGGTGTTCCGACCCCGCTGTTTTGATGTCCGGAAATCGGGCTACGGCGGCAGGATTGGCATATAAGACCTCTCCCTCTGCGGTGATTTCCAGAATAGGATGGGGGGCCAGGAGAGGGAAAAGGACTAGAGATGTATCAGAGCGAGGATCCTCGCCCGGCGAGAGGCCCTGCGGTATGCCGGCATGCGCAGCGCTCCGAGTGCGTCTCCGGCTGATCCACAAGAAAGGAGCCACTACTGCCACGACGACCACCATCCCGATGATCGTCTCCGGCAATCCTACCGCGCTATGCCGTGTCCACGAAAAGGCCTGATCAAAAACAGGGGTAAAACGCCCCACTACGAAAGCTAATACAGCTAGGCCCGCCATGAAAACGACGTCCCGTGAGAGGGTACGACGTGTTCGGCTCAATACCTGACTCTTCTTCATACGCTGGGACAAACGAACGTCCTTATGAACAAGGTCGGATGGCTAGCCAAGGGGCGCGACCGGCTAGACAGCCTGTTGTTGGGCTG
>JBHHWM010000416.1:0-3045 GCA_046756545.1 Rhodothermales bacterium
TCGGAAGAAGCGTAGCCGTGTGGGAAACGCGCGTCGTGGCCATGCTGCCCGTATGTGTGAAAGTGCCTGAGACCGGATCATAGAGTTCGGTGCCGGCGGTGTGGTCGCGTTCGCTCCAGGCCATGCCGCCTGTGATGAGCACGGTGCCGTTTGGGAGCAAGGTGGCCGTGTGGGCGGATCTCGGAGTAGCCATACTCCCTGTCGCTTCGATCTGACCGGGCAGTGAGATTCCTGGCTGCCGGTGGATGCTCAGGGCGGCAGGAGAGCAAGCAAGCACTACAAATAATGCGGCATAGAATCCTCCCCTGACGAGGGGAACGGTTGTGCGTTTCATGATGGTATCCTCCCGGTGTCTTTTGGCTAAGATGCCCGGAGGATCACAAAAGGTTTATTCCTTGGCCTTGATCATCGGTTGGTAGGCGGTTGACGGGGTCTTCATCCGGCTACAAACTCAGCCAGTCGGTGCTCGTATGGATTTTTTTCGTGTGGATCACATGGGCCTTCTGTGAGAAATCCAGCGGCTCCTTCGACTTCGTCAGGATATAGTAGCCGTCGTACCGGGTGAGGTATTTGTACGCTTTTGGGAACCCCGCGCGCGTGCTCAGCACCACGGGCCGATCCATCTTTGTCAGGATGTCGACGAAACCCTCCCGGTCTACCTCGGCGATCAAAGTCAGTCCGCCTGCTTTCTGTGCCTGGGCAGACGATGTTGGCGTAATCATGAGTCGTTCTCGGATTGCGGCTTCGCCGTCGCCTTTACCATCCATTCCGTCATGCGTTCGACGAAGGAGGTCGCCTGGTTCAGGTTGCCGTCGATGAGCAGGGCAGCTTCATAGAGTTGGAGGATCGCTTTTTCGAGCAGGTCGTTGGAGCCGCCTTCGTGCTGGAGGCGGGCCAGGTTCTTCAGCAACGGATGTGCGGTGTTGACTTCAAGAATCTTGCTCGATCCTGCGAAGTCCTGGTTCATGAGCTTCATCATGTGCTCCATCTGCGTATCGAGGCCCTTCTCGCCCACCACGAGCGTCGCCGCCGAATCGACCAGGCGTTTCGAGGCGACTACGTCCTCGACCTTCTCCCCGAGCGTCGTTTTGAACAAAGCCAGCAATTGATCGACCTCGCCTTCGGCCAGCGCTTCTTGTTGTGAGGCCTCGTCTTGTTTCAGGTCCAGGTCGGCTTTTTCGATGCTCGTCAGCGGTTTTTCGTCGTAGGTGTGGATGTAGGGGAAGGTGAAGACATCCACCGGATCGACAAGCAGCAACACTTCCAGGTCGTTTTTGCGGAAGTATTCCAGGTTTGGATTGCGTTCGACGGCGTCGCGGTGAGGGCCCATCAGGTAATAGAGGGCCTCCTGGTCGGGCTTCATCCGGCCTACGTAGTCCTTCAGCGACGTGGTGCGGCCCGGTTCCGTCTTCGTCGATTCGTAGCGCAGCAGGTCGAGGATCTGGTCGCGCTTGCCGTATTCGGTGGTGATGCCCGTTTTGAAGAGCGAGCCGAATTGCTTGAAAAAGGCGTCGTATTTCTCGGGATCCTGCGTGGCCCATCCAGAGAGCAGCCCCAGGATCTTGCCCGCCAGGATCGTATTGATCTTCGTCATCACCGGGCTCGCCTGCGTCACTTCGCGCGAGACGTTGAGCGGCAGGTCTTCGGTATCGACGACGCCCCGGATGAAGCGCAGGTAGTCGGGCAGCAGCGCCTTACAGTCATCCTGGATGAAGACGTTGTTCGAGTACAGGTGGAGCCGTTGCTCGTAATCTTCGCGGAAGAGCCCGGGGGGCACCGTGGCGGGGATGAACAGCAGCGCGTCGAAATTGACGCGTCCTTCGATGTGCAGGTGCAGATGACCGAGCGGATCCTGAAAATCGTTGGCGATGAACTTGTAAAACTCGGATCGTTCCTCGTCGGTCACCTCGTCCTTGTGCTTGTGCCACAGCGCCTTGACGGTGTTCACCTGTTCGTCGCCGACGAAGATCGGGAAATCGACGAAGTTGGAGTATTTCTGGATAATGTGCTTGACGCGGTAGGTCTGGGCGAAGTCTTTCGCGTCGTCTTTGAGATGCAGGGTGATCTTCGTGCCCCGCGCCTCGCGGTCGATTTCCTCGATGGTAAACCGCCCCGCGCCGTCCGACGTCCACCGGTATCCTTTCGAGTCCGGGTCGGCGTGGCGCGTTTCGATGGTCACTTCGTCGGCGACCATAAAGGACGAATAGAAGCCCACGCCGAACTGCCCGATTAACTGGGCATCGACGGGCTTATCGGCTTGCTTGAGTTGTTGCAGGAATTCCAGCGTGCCGCTGCTGGCGATGGTGCCGATGCGTCCGATCAGGTCGTCGTGCGTCATCCCAATACCGGTATCTTCGACCGACAACGTGTGTTGATCTGCGTCGAGATGAAGGTTGATCTTGAGGTCGGCGTCGGAGGTCAGGACGTCGGCGTCGGTGAGCCGGCGGAAGCGTGCCTTGTTGAGGGCATCGGAGGCGTTCGAGATGAGTTCGCGGAGGAAGATTTCCGGGTGTGTATAGAGGGAGTGGATGATGAGGTGAAGCAGTTGCTTCATCTCGGCCTGGTACTCGAACTCCTCTACGTGATGGGTCGTTGTCTCTGCCATGGTTTTCGAACGTCATGCTTCAATGAAAGAGGGGCTTTCTAAGCTACAGCAGGTAAAATACATGCGCGGCAGAAGGCCCGTCAAGAGCCGGAAGCCCGGCCCTATGCCGCGGTCCACGAGGTGCGAGAGGCGTGGATGTGTTGGAAGACGGAACGCAGGGGTGGCTCCCCGGCCTCATTGTGCAGAAGCCGGGAAGCCGTGTAACGAGACGACAGGCGCCATCGGGCATCGCCGCACTCAGTGGTCCCTGCCGGAGGGGTCGGGGCCTGCCGGCGTGGTGACCGGCTCGGGGGTGGCCGGTTCCAGGCCCAGGGTCTTGCCTTTGAGCACCGCCGGGACGCCCTCTTCCATCCATACCGGGGCCGGGGCGTCTTTCAGGTAGTGATCGAAGAACTGCTGCATGCGGATGGCCCAGTCCTTTTTGTTCTGGTACTTTCGCA
>JBHHWM010000417.1:0-3038 GCA_046756545.1 Rhodothermales bacterium
TAAAACGAGATCCGGTAACCGCGATCTTCGCCAGCAGCGATGTTCAAGCTATCGGTGCCTGGATGGCGATTCGTGAGGAAGGGTTGTCAGTACCCGAAGATATTGCCCTCGTAGGGTACGACGACATAAAAACAAGCCGGTTTATCGGATTGTCGAGTGTAGACCAGAACACAAAAGGTGTAGGTCAGGAAGCGGCCGAACGTCTGATGATGTGTGTCGAAACGAAAAGAAAGATTGATCGGATTTCGCGTCTCATCATTCCAGAGTTGCGGATCCGTGAATCGAGCAGTTTTACGAGGAATGCATGAAACTGGAAGAGTTTTTCCGATCTTTCACGCCCGGATAATTCACCTTGTGTATTTTCTAGTTCTGCCTTCCAAGCCTTAGCATCTCAAACATCCATGGATACCTCCATCATACACAAGCAACTGGATCACACGCTTTCAGGGACTGACTTCTCCAACTTCGGAACGCGGTATCGAGGAAAAGTACGCGACACCTATAACCTCGGAGATCGGCTGATTCTTGTGACTACCGATCGAATCTCAGCATTTGATCATGTGCTGCGCCAGACGATTCCTTTTAAGGGCCAGGTTCTGAATACACTCGCCGCACATTTTTTTGAGGCGACCAGAGACATCGTTCAGAACCATGTACTCTCGGTTCCCGATCCCAATGTTACGGTGGCTATTCATTGTACGCCTTTCCCCGTAGAGTTTGTCGTGCGCGGGTACCTGGCCGGTCATGCCTGGCGGGTCTATTCTACGGGTGAGCGTTCCCTTTGCGGAAAAACAATGCCGGATGGCTTACGTCAAAATAGCCGTTTCCCTGAACCGATTCTTACTCCGACGACGAAAGCCCACGAGGGGCACGACGAAGATATTAGCCGGGAAGAAATCCTTGCTCAGGGACTTATCGAAGAAGATCTTTATAACCAACTGGAAGCCTATGCCCTCTCCCTCTTCAAACGGGGTACCGAAATGGCAGCCAGGCAGGGTCTCATTCTCGTTGATACAAAGTATGAGTTCGGTCTTACGCCGAACGGGCAGATTGTACTTATCGACGAAGTGCACACACCCGACTCCTCGCGCTACTTCTATGCAGACACGTACGACACGCTGCTAGCCCGGGATGAACCACAACGTCAGCTTTCGAAAGAATTCGTACGGGAATGGCTCATGGCTCATGATTTTATGGGAAAAGAAGGCCAGATTATGCCCGATCTCCCGGATGATTTTCGTGTCGAAATAGCCAGGCGGTACATCGAACTTTATGAAACCGTAACGGGCGAAGTTTTTATACCGGAGACACACCCTGATCCGAATGTGCGTATTGTGGATGTTGTTTATCTTTTGCAATAACGGCGAAGGGGTTGCCTCGTAGAGCATATGCAGACCGATCCCCATGTACCGGGAGCTTTCCCCGTAGTCGGCCCAGGGAGAACGAAGCTGTCATGAGCCGCAAAGTAGCACTACCCTACAGCGGGAAGCGGCCGATCACCTCGTCATAGGCCTCCTGCGCCTCACCGATTGCCAGCTTTGAGTAGACCTCCAACGACCGACGCGTTGCGTGGCAAAAAGCGGAACTGAGATATGAGAGGCTTCCGTATGGGGTCAAGCTTACTCCGTAGGCATATCCACCACGCGCATTTCAGCATCCGCCCTACAGCCTTTTCATAGATATCCTGTCATACAGAAAGCCACAGCGAGATTCAGTTGACTCCGATGGCTAAAACCCTACCGCTGTGCCGACGAGGATGATTTGGACATGGGAGCGTGGTGCCCGTGCTTGAACAAAATAGGAAAGAGGACGCTATGAGGACGCTATGAAAACGCACCAAGCACACCTTCTCGCAACGTTTTCTCTCGTTGGACTCCTTCTGCTGATGGGATGTGGCGAGGCCAACATCTCGTCGGCGCTGGAAGAAGAGACCAGTGCCGTAAGCATCTCGGCAGCCAAGACTTCAAGCTCTGGCATGGCGTGTGTTCCTCCACCATCTGGTATGGTAAGCTGGTGGCCAGGGGATGGGAATGCTCAGGACATAGTAGGCCAGAACGATGGCACACTGCTGAATGGGGCGACGTTTGCGCCTGGGAAGGTTGGACAGGCGTTTAGTCTGGACGGAGCTGACGATCACATTCTTGTTCCCTATGATCAAAGCTTGAACCTCGGTCTCAATGAAGAGCTGACTATAGACACCTGGGTGAGACCTGACGATCTCGGTCGGAACCAGTCAATCATTTCAAGTTGGAAGGGTTTTGAGGGCTCATGCGGCGGTTTGGCAGTTGGATACGAACTGAAGATCACCCAAGCCAGATTTCATATCCTACTCAGAAATAATAACCATCTGGGTGGCGGGGTCAATTACTGCGATGTGTTCTCCACGACCGTAGTTCAGGTAGGCCAATGGTACCACGTGGCCGCCGAACTATCATCGAGCCCGAACGCGTTCTGCAAGCTCTTCGTGAACGGCGTCGAGGAAGGTCAGGTGCTTATTCCGACGCCGACGGACTATGTCCAGCCCGAGCCATTGTACATAGGCGCACATTTCAATTACTGCGACGGCCTTCTGGAGTTCTTCGACGGACTCATCGACGAAGTCGAGATCTACGACCGTGCCCTCACTGCTGAAGAAATCGAGGATATCTACAACGCCGGCAGCGCAGGCAAATGCAAGACGACCGAAGTGGAGATTGACATCAAGCCTGGCAGCGATCCCAACTCGATCAATCCGAAAAGCAAAGGTGTCATCCCGGTTGCCATCCTCACCACAGCTAGCTTCGACGCCACCACGGTTGACCCGCTGACGGTTACGTTCGGTCCCGACGGTGCCACCGAGAGCCATGGCCGCGGCCACGTCGAGGATGTAGATAGTGATGGCGACGACGACCTAATGCTGCACTTCCGCACGCAAGAGACTGGCATTGCTAGGAGCGATACGCAGGCCTGCCTTACGGGAGAGACGACCAGCGGCGACACGGTTCATGGGTGCGATGCCATTGTGACGGTTGGTAAATAACAGGCGTTCGGTATCCGGG
>JBHHWM010000418.1:0-3023 GCA_046756545.1 Rhodothermales bacterium
TTTTTGAAATCGTCTGTACCATACGCGTACTCTCGAAAGAGAAGGGTATAATAGGTGGCAAATCCTTCGCTGAGCCAGACGTGATTCCAATCGTATTCCGTGACGGCATTTCCAAACCACTGATGCGCGATTTCATGCACGATCACATGCTGCCAGCGGCGTTCACGGGTACCCGTTACGGATCGGTCTCCGTAAAAAATGGAGGACGCGGCCTCCATCCCGCCTCCGACCGAGCTGGATTGAATATTGGCCAACTTCTCATAGGAAAAGGGGCCGATCAGGTCCGAAAAGAAAGCCAGCGCCTGTTTCGTAGGTATGGCAAAATCATAGAACCCCGCGTCTCGATCTTGCCGATATACCCACGTTTGGATCGACTTGCCGTCGAAGGTGTCTACATATTGGACGGCGAATTCCGCGGCAGCAAGTGCGAAGAGCCAGGTCGCAATCGGAACAGAATTCTTCCAGTGTGTTCGTCGATTGCCATTCTCCAAAACGGTCTCCTCGATGAGTAAGCCGTTGGAAACCACTTGCAGACGAGCCGGCGCGGTAACGATGAATTCACTGGCTGCCTTATCGTACGGATGATCGACGGTCGCCAACCAGTTTCGCGCTTTCGAAGACCAGTTGTCGCTGAAGAAGGAGAAGTCACCATGTTTTGTGGGGCCGATAACGAGTCCTGCGGCGGGAACGCCGTGATAGTGCACCGAGACCTGAATCCTTTCCTGCTCGCCGATCTCGCGACCGAGTTCTATGAACAATTGGTTTTCTACGTGCCGAAACTTCAGCTCTTCGCCGTGCCGGGAGACCCGGTCAACGATCATACCTTTTCCCTCAAGGGTGTCCGATTGCTTCACCAGATCCAGGCGCAGTTCGCGCTGACCTCCTATGTTGTATCTAGCGTCGACCGTTGCAACAACCTGGATCATCTCAGAATGATCGGTGAGATGTATTTCAAAAGCGTAATTGAGGATGTCGATACCCTCATTTTTGGGATAGTGGTCACCGGCCCGATCATAGGCTGTTGGCTGGGCCTGCGCCGGCACGGCCAGGGCCAATGCGACAATCAGTGTCAGGAACCAGGTTGTTCTCGAAGAATGCGTCATGGCTCGGATAGGTTTTGTCAGGCACTCTTAACACAAGGTAAGGGATTACGCGGTTTTTTTGATGCGTCAGGACGGACGGCGTGTCATCCGCCTGACGATCCAGCGATTACCGACGATCAGCAGGAGCAGGATGAAAGCCCACTGGGCAAGCACCGTCATCAGGCTCGCCGGTTGAATCGGATCATACCAGGTCGCGTCTACGGATTGGGACAGCCACCAGGCTAGCAGGGTCACGGCGGCGATGGGTATAAAGTATTTGACCACATAGGCCCACAGCTTGCTGACAGCCCAATCATCACCCTCACCCAATAAATAGTCCTCCCTCATCTTGTCTACGCCGTTTCTTATGACGATGAAAGCCACAAAGGCTCCTGAAATCATCAACGCGATGCCCCATACGTGGTCCTGATTACTCAGAATGTTGAGATTGATGGCTGAAGGAATGCCAAGCAGATAACTGATGCCCACGACCATTCCGATGGCTTTGGATCGGTTCATGCCCGCATCGATGAACACACGCGTCGGCAACTCCAACTGGGCAATGAGGGAGGAGAATCCGGCAAAGGTCAGCCCGAGGAAGAAAAGGATGGCGAGCGGACTTCCCAGAAACATCCTTGCAAAAAGCTGGGGCATCCAAATAAAGGTCAGCCCGGTGGAGGCCGGACCACTGGTCTTCATGACTTCCAGTACTTCGGCCTGGTTCATTCCCATTTCTGCTTGCAGGATGGCAAAAACGGTTGCAAAAACCATAAGAGCAGCCAGTAAAGATACCGTATTGTTGCCCACCGCTGTTGCAATGGCATTCTTGACGACGCCCTGTCTGGTGCTCATATAGGCGGCATACGTGAGAAACAGCCCCCAGCCAGCACCCGTATCCCAGGCGTTCTGGGTCAAGGCTTCGATCCAGATTTTCGGCGTTCCGAGTTGACTCCATTCCGGCGTGAAGAGATAGGCTACGCCCTCCATGGCACCCGGTAGCATGAGGGCACGGACAACAGAAAGGACGACGATCACAAGTAGGTCGGAACGAGAACTTTGTTGACGCGCTCAATCGAGCGTACACCTTTCCCAATGGCAAGAGCTCCAAATCCCATAGCCAACCCGTGAAAAAACAGGGGCCAACCGCCGCTCTGATAGTCCTTCCATACGGACGTGGCAGCATCTGTGGTCATGGGCAGCGGCTGAGTGATCATCTGGATGAGATAGAAAATGCACCACCCGACCACAACGGAATAGAAGAAGGTAATGGCCGTCGCCACGAATGCAACGAAGGCTCCCATCCAGGCAAAACGTTCCCCACCTGCCTTGATAAATGTGCTGACCACACCGACGCGATGTTTCCGTCCCCACACATATTCGATCATGATCAATGGGATACTCCACGCAAAGAGGAACACTAACCACGCAACGAGAAAGGCACCTGCACCGTCCTCTCCACCGTTCTGAGCTGCAATGCGAGGAAAGCGCCAGATGTTACCGGTACCCACCGCGATTCCAAGTACACTCAGGAAAAATCCCCAGCGTGACGAGAAGCGCTGCGTGGCACTTCGTTTTACTTGTTCAGACATGGGAGTTGAGGGAGATGGCTACGTGGCAGGTTTTTTTGGGCTTCGTGACAGTCTTGCTCCTCCTTACTTCGTACTCACACTGAGCAAGATTTTGGACTTCGCTTTCCGTCAGGGCGCGGGAGAATACAAGAAGTTCGTCTATCGCACCAACAAACGGCAAATTTTGATGAACCTCATTTCCTTGATGTGACGGGAAGGGTTCCCGGCACCAAGATCAGCTTTGGTCCAGATTTAGAAGGGACATATAGGGTACACATTCGTGCAAGGATCTGCAATAACCTGCAAGATTGGACGCCCTTTTGGGAAAAGCCGGGAAACGAAAAAGCCCCGAAAGTATTTGCCTGTCGTAGCG
>JBHHWM010000419.1:0-3012 GCA_046756545.1 Rhodothermales bacterium
TGTTCGAGTTCTTCGTTGCTTCGTTTGAGCGCGGCGGCCTTCTCCGCCAGCGCCTCCTGTGCCTGCTTGCGGTCGGTGATGTCGATCAGGATGCCGTCGATGAACTCGAGTTCTTCCTGTTCATTCTTGAAGGCACGCGGGTAATCTCGGACCCAGATGAGCGTGCCGTCCGGACGCTTCAATTGATATTCGGCGACATGGAAGCTGTCGCTGGAAAGGATTTCGATATGTTGCGCTCGCTCGCCGGGGTCGTGGTAAAGTTCCTGGACGGCGTATTGTTGAAGTTCGGCTACGGAGTCCATGCCCAGGAGGGTAGCGATGGCCGGATTGGCTTCTTTGATTCTACCGGCAGGTGTAGTGCGGTATACGCCGACGGGCAGGTGGTTGAGCAGGGTCTGATACCGTTCTTCGCTTTCGCGCAGGGCCTCTTCCGCTCTCTTGTGCCGGGTACTATTGACGAAGGAGAGGAGGAGGCGGTCTTCTGAGAGCGGCATCAACTCGATGTCGAAGAAGTTGGAAGAAACCCCCGGTTTCTTACAGGTAGACAGGT
Organism: Rhodothermales bacterium; assembly: GCA_046756545.1. Taxonomy (GTDB): domain Bacteria; phylum Bacteroidota; class Rhodothermia; order Rhodothermales; family JBHHWM01; genus JBHHWM01. Next base: position 551 of record JBHHWM010000419.1, read on the forward strand.
CAAGGCGGATCGTTTCGCCGGTAAGCACTTTATTGAACACATCGAACAGTTCGATCTCGCCGGTGCTTCCGAAAATATCTGCAACGTTTTTCCCGATAAGGGCTTCCGGCTCAGACGCGCATCCATTACCGGCCTGGACGACGGCCGCATTCGCATCAATTATGATAAACTCTTCGGGGCTCCTTCGTTCTACGACGACGGCTCCGATGGGAAGCGTGTGAAATATGGCTTTATAAGTCGGATCCATAGATGATCACCTGTCTGAACGGAGTGCTTATACACACCTGCTATTGAGAGACCCTTCTCGGCAGAAAATAGTTCTGGAGACGAGTCGTAGCGTTCGAGCGCTTCTCTAGCGCACTCGAATGCTACAATTTGACATCAAGGTGCACAGCCACGGGGCGCTCCATTCAGACCCTGCATCCAACATGTTGCCCGGAAGGTAGCCCCAGCATGACATACTTCTGTAGCAAGAATACCGGTCCGGACGTTGCCAGTCCAATATGGGAGGTCGGCACCAGAGCCAAAATAGGGGGCTTCCCCCTTTCGTGGTGGGGGATTTTCCTACCGATGATTCAACGACCGTCCGGGTAACGATGATCGGCAGGCAGCAGGGCGGTGCTACGGAGCGGGTTTCTGTGAGAAGTAGGTCTGGAGCTTCTTCGCCGACGCCGGGCCGACGACCTCCGCTAACGATAGTTCTGAAGCGTTCCGGATGCGTTTCACTGAACCGAATTCGTTCAGCAGCTTTCGAACCGTTTTTTCGCCGATGCCGGGGATGTTGAGGAGTTCGGTGTGCAGTGTTTTCTTTTTGCGCTGTTTGCGTTGAAACGTGACGGCAAAGCGGTGGGCCTCGTCGCGCGCGCGCTGAAGGAGTTGCAACGAAGCGCTCGCCTTGCCGATATGTTTGGGTTCTGAATCGCCGGGGAAGAACACTTCTTCGAGTCGTTTGGCCAGGCCGATGATCGGAAACGTCCCGTACACGCCGATCTGTTCCAGTGCTTCGACCGCGCTCGAGAGTTGGCCTTTGCCCCCATCAATCACGACGAGGTCGGGCCAGGGGCCGTTTTCTTTGCGGATACGCCGGTAGCGTCGTTCGACCACCTCGCGCATGGAGAGGTAATCGTCCGGTTTGCCGTCTTCGACGCATCGGATCTTATAGGTGCGATAGTCGCGTTTCCTGGGTTTGCCGTTTTCGAAAACCACGCACGAGGCCACGGTGCCGGTGCCGCCGAGGTGCGAGATGTCGATGCACTCGATACGCCGGGGCAGGCGGGGTAATCGGAGGTCCTCGCGCAGGGTCTTGACGGCGTGTGCGATGCGCTCCTCGCCGCGTTTGATCTGCTGGAGTTTCCACTCGTCAAGCAGCAGGCGCGCATTCGCTTCGACCATGCGCATCAGGTCGGCCTTCTCGCCTCGCTGCGGCACTTTGAGGATGATCTTCTTCCCGCGTTGCTCGCTCAAGAACGCTTCTAACAGGTCCGGGGCGGCGGTTTCGGTCGATAGATAGACCTCTTCAGGAAAGAACGTCGTTTCGGTGTAATAATGCTCCAGCCAGGTTTGCATCAACGCGGCGTCGTCGCGGTCGTCGATGCGGCGGAGGTACTTGTGTTGTCGCCCGATGACTTTGCCTTCGCGCACTTTAAACAGCACTCCGACGGCCACGTTTTCTTCCCGGTCGGCACACAACGCAAACAGGTCGCGGTCGATGAAATCCCGGCTCACGATTTTCTGGCGCTCCGAGTATTTCGTCAGGGCCTCGATCTGGTCGCGACATTCGGCAGCGTCTTCGAACTTGAGTTCGGCAGCCGTGCGCTTCATCTCATCCTTCAACAGATCGATGAGTTCCTTGGTGTGGCCGTTGAGCAGCTTTTTGATCTGCGCGATGGTTTGCTGGTAGGCCTTGTCGCTCTGGTAGCCCACACACGGCGCGGCGCACTTCTTGATATGGTATTCGAGGCAGGGTTGGTACTTGCCCGCCGCGATGGGTTCAGGGGCCAGATTCAACGTGCAGGTTCGTAGCTTGAAGATCGAACGGATCGTCTTCAGCGCCAGCTTCATGTTCTTCACGTCGGTGTACGGCCCGAAGTAGCTGGAGCCGTCCTTTCGAACGCGACGGGTGGGGAAAATGCGGGGGAACGGTTCGTTTTTGATACAAATGTACGGGTAGGTCTTGTCGTCTTTCAGATTGACGTTGTACCGCGGCTTGAGCTTTTTGATGAGGTTGTTCTCCAGGATGAGCGCCTCGGCCTCCGTGTCGGTGACGATCACTTCCACGTCGGCGATCTTGCCGACCAGGATCTTCAAACGGCCCTCTCTTGGGCGGCTCTCCTGGAAGTAGGATCGCACCCGGTTGCGCAAGTTCTTGGCCTTGCCGACGTAGAGCACCGTACCCTCGGTATCTTTATGCTGATAGACACCGGGACCGGTCGGCAGGTTGGCTAATTTTTGTTCGAGAAGGG
>JBHHWM010000420.1:0-3011 GCA_046756545.1 Rhodothermales bacterium
AGGGCAGCCACTTCGACCTCATTCAGGCGTAGGTTTGGCATGGGCATATTTTCGTACTTGGCATAGAGTTCCATGGCGATGGGGTCTTTCTCCGCCAGCATCTTGTCCGGTTCGGCCAGCCAGCGGGCAAGCCACGCCTCGTCCCGCTTCTGTGTCACGCCCAGCAGGTCCGGCCCCACCCTCTGCTGGTTCACCTCCATGATGTCGCCCCCCCCGATGGTGTGGCAGACGGCACACCGGCCGCGAAAGAGGTTTTCTCCGGTGGAGATCTTCCGCAGCTCTGGGGCATCTGCATAATTAGTGCTGTTTGCGCTAGGCAGCTTCCAGTTGCTCAACCAAGTGCCGATCTGCGCGGCCAGGAAATAGGGATTGTCGAAGGGCGAGCGCTTCATCCACTGCCCGGTGCTTTGATTGCCGATGACAAGACTAATGTTGTGGTCAGTGGGGCTCTCCAGGATTTCGGGCCTATACAAGCCCAGCTTCCTGCGCAGCAGCGTGATGTCCGCCTCCTTCCCCGTCAGGAACAACCAGCCTGGCCCGACATGGAACTTTTCCGCATACTTCTTGAGCACCTCCGGCGTGTCCCGTGCCGGGTCGATGGTGATCGAATACATGAAGACGTCCTTGCCTACCCGGTCACCCAGAATCCGTTGCACGTTCACCAGCTGAGCCGTTTCCAGCGGGCACGAATCCTCACAACTCGTGTACATGAAGTAGATGACCACCACCTTATCCTTGAGGAGGTCATCGAAGAAGCGGACCGACTTGCCTTCGTGTGTGACCAGAGGGACGTTGGGGAAGTAGTTCGCCCCCCAGCGCGAGCCGCCCTTGCGAGCGACCTTGGCTTTGCGAACGGCCGTGCCTTGATCCTTGCCAGCGTGATCATGCCCTCGATGCCCGAAAACCGGCGCGCTTTCACAGAGGAACAGCGCGACCACGGCGAGTACCACCCAACGCCTCAAGCGATACCCTCGCATGGTGTACGCTCCTTCAATCTTCAAGCTATTTCCGAAAACCTTGGTCACGTCCACTAACACCTCGTCTGGATACCTCAAGGTCAAGGCGCGAGGGCCGAGGAGCCGCTGCTCATTGTCGCGACCCCCCCGGCCCCGGCGCGCTGGTTAATTCAAGAGATTCCCGAAGTCAGGGTCATCTGCCGCGTCTGCGGCAGCGTCCAGGTCGCCGGTTCTAAATGTCGGCAGGGCAAAGGAGGGGACGTATCCGACCCCGTCCCACGCCGGCATCGGCGTCGGCATGACTCTGACCTGGCCCGGGTTCTCCGCGTCCCACCTGAGGAGCATCGCGTGGTCCTCGTGCTGCGTGTTGTGGCAGTGCTCCATGTAGGTCCCGAGGAACTCCCTGAAACGGATGGCAAAATCTACAGTGTGGGTACTGTCATCCATGCGCCCGATCCGGTACACGTCCTTGCGGGCCCACTTCTCCCACTCGGGCGGGTCTTCCCCGCCCCGCTTGAAGATCTGCCCCTCCTCGAAGTGGACGTGAACCGGGTGGCTCCAGCCGCCGTTGCCCTTGATGTGCCAGATCTCGACTTGGGCGTCGGTCGGCGATGCCGAGAGCCGTCGTGGATCCATGTTGAACCCCGCGCCGCCATCGGTCTTGATCGTCCACGGCGAGGTGTCGGTGCCGCTTGATCGCGCGAACTCGAAGGTCCGGTGAAGCGCACCCTCCAACTCCGCTTGGGTGAATCCGGGTAGCGGGATCATCTTCAGGTCTGTGCCGCCTGGCCCGAGCCCGTTGCCCGCGACGAAATCGGCCGGATCCATGCTCAAGTCATCCCCGGCGTATGCCTGCACACGGAACTCTAAGAACCTTGCGACGCTCGGGTCAGTGAGGTTGCGCCCGTCCACAGGCTCGGGCTGGTCCACCGGCTCCTCGGTCTGCCCGTGATACGTCCCATTCAGGACGTCCTGGAGTGGAATTTCCTGGTGCGGGCGCCTCCCGTTATGATGCTCTAACAGGTTGACCATGTAGAGCTTGGTGTGTGGCGCAAACTGGGCGAAGTCGACGATGATGTCGTAGCGCTCCGCAATGGCCTGCGTCGGGAGTATGCCTTTTCGTGCTACCGGAACCCCGTCATCACGTGTGTCTGTTCCGTCAAAAGCGACCGCGTGTTCCATGATGTTGCCGTCGTTGGCGATCATGTAGAAGGGTACCCGGTTATAGGAGATTCCGGAGCCCTGCGGGCCGGCCAGCTCTCCGGAACTGTCATTGACCAGTTCCACGAGGGCAATCCGCAAGTACCGCGACACAGAGCCGTTCAAGATGCGGAGGCGGTACCGGCGCGCGCGCGCGTCGAAGTAGGGCTTCCATAACCAATTTGTCAGGATCTGGTCGCCGATGAAGCCGTCCAGGTTGAAGATGTTGAAAAAGAGTTGTCCCTGCGCGTCCCAGGACTTGTCGGCGATGAGTAGATTCACATCGTAGTCGCGGTTCCCCCAGCTCAGAGCCGTGCCGCTCGGGAAACGAAGGTTGACGCCGTCGTCCAGCCCCTCATGGCCACGGTCCACGGAGCTGTAGTAGTTCATCATGGCGGCATTGCCCTTGTAGACATTCGTCGCCGTGAAGTCGAGCATGTGATCGTGGAACCAGTGGGTGCTCATGATCTCCCGCCAGTCGCCCGGGATCTGGATGCTCCCGTTATCGCACGGCTTCGTAACCCCGACGCCGTTAATGCTGACGGTGAGTGTTTCATCGGCCGAACACGGTGTCGCCGCCCTTGGGTCGGTGGCCGCTGTGTTGATGCTATCGTGCCCGGCGATCACCATAGGCCAGTGGTAGTCATAGAACTGACCCGGGAAGAAGAAGGCCTGGGTGTAGCCGTCGCTCTCGGCCGGGGTGTGCCCGTTGTGCTCGTGCGTGGTAATCGTATGCAGCCCGAAGCCGAAGTTCGCCGCCGGGTCGATCGGAAGCGCGTTGTAATGGCGCATCAAAATGGGTTCCCCATAACGCGCCATGAGCAGCTTGGGCGGGAAGGTCCCGTCCCAGGTCCA
>JBHHWM010000421.1:0-3002 GCA_046756545.1 Rhodothermales bacterium
AGGTGCACGGTGGATCCCTCGGGGTGGAGTCGGAGGGCGTGGGGCACGGCAGCACCTTCTGGTTTACGTTGCCGCGTCTTCAACGCGCGGCTTGATACGCGTTCTGAGGAGGCACAGGCAACCCTTGACCTAAGATAGATGCAGGGATTCACCCACACCGTAAGGGGGATTACTCCCATAGTTAGAGAGGAGACGCATCCACGATATTGATTGCCGGAGAAGAATTGCAGGGCTGTCGGCAGAGGCCATGATGACTCGTGATCGTACGCCACGGTTGAATGATATGGTGAGGTAGTGTCGAGCAGTTCTTATCCGACACAACGCCGGTTGTTGATCCGGTTGCCCTACTGAACCCTTACCATGAGCACGTGGCAGGGCCGGCCATCTACGCCGGGACTTGAACCTGCGTGATCGAGTCGAAGAAGTAATGAGTATAAATAAGTTGATGGGAGGCCGAGAGATCCCGAGTCACCGGCGGGTTCTTTTTTTAGTTCTCATCATGACCGTCATCGCCATCGGGGTGGGCCTGATCGTTCTGATTACGCTATACAGGACGGCCTTCAATCAGCAACACGAGCGCCTGGTCGAGACGGCGCATAGCCAGGCGTGCCTCATGGAGGCCATGGCGAGGCACGAACGACAATCCGGCGTGGACGAGGGTTCCGGGGGTGCTTTCGACGCCACGCTCGATCAGATCATCGATGCCCACCACCAGTACCGGGGAAGCGGCGACACCGGCGAATTTACGCTGGCCAAACGGGAAGGCGACCGGATGGTCTTTTTGCTGAGGCACCGTCATCATGCGATGGACGAGCCCTTCGCGCTTCCCTTTTCCTCGACCTTTGCCGAACCGATGCGCCGTGCCTTGAGCGGAGAGACGGGCACTGTCGTCGGGCTCGATTATCGGGGCACGGAAGTGCTGGCGGCCTACGAACCTGTTCCTCTTCTGAACCTGGGCATCGTAGCGAAGATCGACCTGGCCGAGATACGCGCCCCGTTTGTCCGCGCGGGCTTTCAGGCGGCGGGCGTGGGGCTATTGCTGATTTTTCTGGGCCTGGTGGTCTTTATGCGGGTCAGCAACCCCCTGGTTCGGCGCATAGAAGAAAGCGAGCGAAAGTATCGCAATCTGGTGGAAACCTCGCAAGATTTGCTCTGGAGTTGCGACGCCGAGGGACGGTTTACATACCTCAACAAGGCATGGGAGCAGACGCACGGCTACCGCGTCGAGGAGATGCTCGGAAAGAAGTTCACCGATTTTGAAACACCGTCGGTGGCTGCCCGCGATATCCGGGAGTTCGAGCGCGAGTTAGCCGGAGGCACGGTGACCGACTACGAAACCAGCCATATCTCGAAGTCCGGAGAAGCCGTTCACCTGGTCGTCAAGGCCCTGCCGCTTCGGGATGCTTACGGAAAGATCGTTGGCGTGCAGGGGTCGGCGTACGACATCACCGCCCGCAAGCAGGCCGAGGAAGCCCTCAAACAGAGCGAAGAGCGCTACCGGGGCCTTTTCGAAAACGCGCCCATCGCCGTCTGGGAAGAAGACTTCTCCCGTGTCAAAACCTATCTCGACCAACTCTCCGATGTCGGCGACCAGGACATCGAAACCTACCTCCAGGCGCACCCCGAGGTCGTCCGGGAGTGTGTCAAACGCGTCCACGTCGTTGATGTGAATCAGGCGGCCCTCACGTTGCACAAGGCGCGGCGCAAACGCGAACTCCTCGGGACGCTGAACCGGTTGTTTGAGGATACCTCGTATGCGGCGCTCGCGCAGGAAGTGGTGGCGATCTGGCACGGGCGAGGGCAACTGGAGATTGAGATGGAGGTGCGGGCGCTGGACGGTACGTGGCGGCACGTGATGCTGCACTGGGCCGTGGCACCGGGGCACGAGCAGACGTATGACCGGGTGCTCGTATCCCTGGTCGACATCACGGATCGCAAACAGGCCGAAGATCACATTCGGGCGCAGGAGCAGCAGTACCGCGATCTGGTGCAATCGACCTCGGCGATCTTGTGGCGAGGCGACCCCAGGACGTTCCGGTTCACGTTTGTGAGCCGTGAAGCCGAGACGCTGCTGGGCTATGCGCGCGAACGATGGATCGAAGAGCCGGAGTTCTGGCTGGAGCACGTGCATCCCGAGGACCGGGAGTGGGTGCCTGCGTTTTGCGCCCAGGCGACGGCGGAGTTGCGCCCGCACACGTTCGATTACCGGATGATCGCTTCGGACGGGCGGGTGGTGTGGTTGCGTGATATCGTGAACGTGGTGGCCGAGAAGGGCGTCCCTGTCGAGTCGGTGGGGGTGATGATCGACATCACGGAACTCAAACGCGCCGAGGCGGCGCTACGCGAGAGCGAAGAACGCTTCCGCCGGATCTTTGAAGAAGGCCCGCTGGGGATGTGTGTTGTCGGTTCGGGGTTCAGCCTGGTAAACGCCAATGCCACCCTCTGCCGCATGCTCGGCTACACCAAGAAGGAACTCCTTGGTTGCACGTTTCTCGATCTGACGCACCCTGATGAGCGAGAGAAAGAAACCCGGCTGGCTATTCAGGTGCTGAAGGGTGAAATACCGTACGCGCAGGTCGAGATGCGTCTTCTCAGAAAGACGGGTGAGGTCGTCTGGGCGCGGGTGACCGGCTCGGTGGTGCGCGACCAGGAAGGCCTTGTGCTCTACGGGCTGGGAATGGTGGAAGACATCACAGAAAGCAAACAGGTAGAGGGGGAACGGAAACGGTTCATTGCAGAACTAGAAGCCAGAAACGCCGAAATGGAGCGTTTTACCTACGTCCTCTCTCACGACCTCCAAAACCCCCTGGTCACCATCAAAGGCTTCCTCGGCCTGCTGGAAAAAGACGCCGCCGACGGCAATGCCGAACGCATGCAGTGGGACATCAAGCAGGTTCAAGATGCCGCCGACATCATGTATCACTTGCTCCGCGATCTGGTGGAACTACCTCAGGTCAGCCGCCTGGCGAACCCGTCGGAAGAGGTGCCGCTGACCGACCTGG
>JBHHWM010000422.1:0-3000 GCA_046756545.1 Rhodothermales bacterium
CACGACCACACCGCTTGATTTCCCAGCAATTCTTGAGTTGGTTAAACATCGTCCCAGTCCCTTTTTTATTCCTCCGAGCAGCTATCCTATAAAGAGACAGCCGATAGCTAATCGTATATCGATATCATAAGCATCATCTTAAGTAACCCCGTCGAAATCGATTTGGGCGGAAGGCAGAATAATCCCCTTCCCGCGATAGCCAGGGCACAGAGAATCACCGGCTTATTGAGACGTCGAACAATCCTTATCCCACTGAGAGGGGAATTCGATTTGGAGATAGGCTGGTGTGCTACGAGATGAACTCACTGGCTTCGGGCCAGATTTTTCTCCTGAAAGGATGACGTGCCTTGATCAAGAAATGCTACGAATCTATCGGTGTCTACCACCCCGCTGACCTTGAGGATGGGTGCGTCCTGCTCAAACGGATTGACGATCGCATACGTCGGCAGGGCCACGGTCTGGGTCAGTTCAAGTTGATATTGCTGAAACTCGATATCGCGGGGGCCGTCCGTGTACAGCCGCAACAGCACAAAATCGCGCTCGAAGCGCTCCGCAATTTCAGGACGAGTAAAGACATTGGCCTCCATGTCGCGACAGTTGGTGCACGTATACCCCGAGAAGTCGATGAACACCGGCTTGGCTTCGGCTTCGGCCTGGGCAAAGGCAGCCTCGATGTCGTCGACGATCCAGGCCTCCTCGTTGTGGGCCACGGCATCGCTCCCGCTCCGCTGCAGAAGCGTTATCAGGCTCACATCGTCATACTGGCGCGGCGGCAGGTAGGCGTCGAGCTTGTTGAGGGGCGCACCCATGAGCCCCGGCAACATATAGAGCGACAGCCCGAAGAATGCGATGGCCGCCAGCAACCGCCCGACCCCGATGTGCTCGACCGCAGGCTCGTGGGTCAGGCGCAGCTTGCCGATCAGGTAGAGACCGGACAGAAAAAAGATGACGACGCAGACGGCGATGGCCAGCGTGCGCGAGATCAGACCCCAGCCCCACACCAGGTCGGCATTCGAAAGAAACTTGATCGCCGCCGCCAGTTCGACGAACCCCAGCACGACCTTGACTACGTTCATCCAGGACCCCGACCTGGGCAACGAACTCAACGCACGAGGGAACAGCGCAAAAAACACAAACGGCAACGAGAAGGTGGCGCTGAACATGACCATGCCGAGTACTGGATACGACCACGATCCAAACGTGGTAGCGGCCAGCAGCCCTCCTACGAACGGAGCCGTGCATGAAAACGACACCAGTGTGAGCGTGAAGCCCATGAAGAGCACACCCAGGTACCCTTTCTGCTCATTGCTCTGCCGGTTGAAATAGTTCATCAATCCCGACGGCAGACGCAGGTCGAACAGCCCGAGCAACGACAGCGCAAAAAGGACGAAGATCCCCCCGATGAACAGGTTGACCCATGGATTCGTCGCAATCATCTGCGCGCCGGAGGCTCCTACAATCAACGCCATCAGCACCCCCAGGCCCGTAAACGTGACCACGATAGCCAGGCCGTACACCAGAGCCATACGTACCGCTTCGCTCCGGTTGTGGGAATGCTTGGTAAAGTAAGAAACCGTCAGCGGGATCATGGGAAACACACAGGGAGTCAGCAGGGCGGCAAACCCTGCTCCGATTGCCAGGATCAAAAACCCCCAGATCCCCCCCTCGGCCTGCACCCCATTAAAATCGCTGGCAGCCGTGATGGTCGGCGTCGCTTCGGTGCCTCCCACGACGGTCAGAGCGAGGGTGAAGGCTTCTCGAAAAGGGATACAGAGCGTGTCGCTGCATATCTGTCCCTTGATCGTACCGCCCAGTTCATGCAACCCGGACGTCGCTCGTTCTCCAAGACGCAGCACCGCGCCCAACACAGCCGTGCCCTCGAAGTAGCGCACGTCCATCTTGAAGTTGGGATCATACCCCACCTCGGGTTCGGGCTGCTCGGGGTCTCCTTCCTGGATGAAGCCTACCGGAAGCGCGTCGAACGTAATGGTGGTGGGCAGGCTCGGGCGCGGAGTGTCCAACGCGTAGAGCTTCCACCCCTCGGCGATGGTCGCCGTGAATTGCACCCGCGTCGACTCGCCGGGCGCGATGGTCGTGGGGTCCGCCGACACGGCCCACTGCAACAGGGCCGAGACATCTTGCGGCACCTGCGTGTTACCAATCGCATCCGGAGCAAACGCAGCGTCCTGTCTTCCATTTGCCGGACTCGTTATATCCAGATGTACCTCGGCCGGCACATTGACCGGCGGCAGGCACATGCGGTCGTTGCAGATCATAAAGTTGATCTTCCCACCGACCGTCACGCTCCCCGGTGCCGCATCAGGAGCGACGGCGACATCCGTCCAAAGCTCTGCTTCTTTTTCGAAATAACTAACGTCGATCTTAAAATTGGGATCGTACCCCTGCTTCGCCCCGTCTTGCTGCATGTCGCCCTGCACAGCCAGGCCCGCCGGTAGCTCGTCGAACCGCACGCTGACGGCCCGGCTGGGCTTGGGCGAGTCGAGGGCATACATCTTCCACCCCGCATCGATGGACGCCCTGAAATACAACCGCGCCGTCTCACCGGCAGCAACGGAAGACGGAACCGCCGTGACGGTCCACGACACATAATCGGTGGCCGGTCCCACATCCTGCGCCTGGGCAAGGGACGGGAGGCCCAGGCCCAAACACAACCCCGTAAACAACCAGCGTACGACGCCGGTGCGCAGGTTGGCGAGTGGACGAAAAATCTTCATGGGTGACCAGGCTTGCATTCGTCGGTAAGCACTCTGTTAGAAGCCTGCACCTCCATTCCGTTACAGCATGGCCGCCAACAGAAAACGGGGTGCCGGTTAGCGAAACAGCTAACGAACACCCCGTTCAATTGTTGCCCGTACGCGCAGCGAGGTTCATCGACCCTGGAGGCCGTGAAATCACCCTTCTTCGGCTTCGGTCGCGTCGGTGGCGGGCGCTGCGTCGGTGGGGGGCGCTGCGTCGGTGGGGGGCGCTGCGTCGGTGGGG
>JBHHWM010000423.1:0-2987 GCA_046756545.1 Rhodothermales bacterium
GAGGTGCCCGTCGGTGCGCACGCCGCTGCATAGATCGAGCCCGAAAGGCTTCACCCGGCGTACGGCATCCGCCACGTTCTCGGGCGTCAACCCGCCGGCGAGAAAGACGGGCACCTCTGCTTCCTCGCAGATACGACGGCTGATATGCCAGTCGTGCGTGCGCCCGGTCCCCCCCAGTTCTTTGACGGCCAGGGCCGGATTGCCGGAATCCAGCAGCAACGCATCGACGTGCGGCGCGGCGGCGCGGGCTTCTTCGACCGATTTCGGCCCGGCTACGTGAATGACCTGCACGATGGCAATACCGGGCATCCCCCGGCGCAGATCCGCGTAGCTGCCGGAGGTGATCCGGTCAACGAGTTGCACGGTGTTGGTATGGCAGCGCCGTTGCTGCGCGATGATTTCGTCGGCGTCCTGGCTGGACGTGAGCAGAAACGTGGCAATCGGCGGCGGCACCCCCAGGGCAATCTCTCGAATGAGGTCTTCCGAGATAACGCCCGGACCGCTCGGCATCTGCGAGACGAGCCCCAATGCCGACGCCCCGGCCCGGATCGCGATCCATGCCTCCGCCAGGCTGCTGATGCAGCAAATCTTTACCCTGGGTATTGTGATGGTTTGCATAGGTCGTGTTGTCTCGACAACCTCCTCTCGGTGAACCAACTGGCATTTCCTCCTGCACGCCGCCCGGAAGGTACCATTTTTCTGATATTCAAGAGAACTTTTCGTTGCTTCTCCTGTTCAGGCGGACATACTGCCCATTTATCGTCCCATTTCGATGTCTATCCGCCCGTCCATGTGTTGTCCCTGTTGCGTCGCCTGCTGTTGTCAGGCCGACCGGGGGAACCCGTGCGCGCGCGGTGCCCGATGTTGTTTCGAGTAGCCCACCTCTTCGAAAACCATCGTCGCTATTCTAGCTCACGCGTTACCCCTTCCGAGATCTTCGGCAAGGGGTTTTTTTGTAGCTAACCCGATTTTATGATCACGCATACTATCCATCAACCACGCAAGAAGAGACGCGGAAAGGCGGGCCCAGCCGGGCTCGGCCTGCCGGATATCGCCCGCAGGATCGGGAGGACGCCGCTGCTCCAACTAACCCGCGTGGCACACGACCTGCCCGACGCCGTCTCTGTTTTCGCCAAAGCCGAGTTTATGAATCCCGGTGGGTCGGTGAAAGACCGGGCAGCGCTCCGTATGATCCTGCAGGGGCTCCGCACGGGCGCACTGCACGAAGGCAAAACCTTGATCGACGCCACCAGCGGCAACACCGGCATCGCCTATGCCATGCTGGGAGCCGCGATGGCGATTCCCGTCATGCTGGCGATTCCGGCCAACGCCTCTGAGGCGCGTAAGCAGATCCTGCGTGCCTACGGGGCCGACCTGATCCTCACCAATCCGATGGAGGGTACCGACGGCGCGCAACGCTACGTCCGCAGTCTCGTGCACAGGGAACCCGAGCGGTATTTCTATCCCGACCAGTACAACAACGACGCAAACTGGCAGGCACACTTCGACGGCACAGGCAGAGAAATCATCGAACAAACCGGAGGCCGGGTCACCCATTTTGCGACCGCCCTGGGGACGACCGGAACGTTCGGGGGGGTTGCGCGCCGCCTGAAACAGCACAACCCGTCTATTTCCTGCCTCACCATCCAGCCCGACTCGCCGCTGCACGGCATGGAAGGCGTCAAGCACCTGGAGACCGCCGTCGTCCCCGGTATCTACGATGACAACCTGGCGGACCAGACCATGTTGGTGCCGACCGAAGACGCTTTCGCGATGACCAGGCGGTTGGTTCGCGAAGAAGGGTTGCTGGTGGGTGTCTCCTCCGGTGCTAACGTAGCGGCAGCCCTCCGCCTGGCCGAGCACCTGGACGAGGGTATCGTCGTCACAATCCTCTGCGATACCGGCACCCGCTACCTGGGCGAATCCTTCTGGACGGTCTCATGAAAACACACCCTGATGTGCTCGATGCGATCCGCGAACACGGACGCGCCACCTATCCCGAAGAATGTTGCGGATTCCTGTTGGGCCGCCTGACAGCGGAGGGCAATGAGGTGATTGAAGCGTGGTTTGCAGAAAACCGGCAGCCCCAAAACCGAATGCGGCGCTACACCATCACGCCGCGAGACTACCACGACGCCGACCATGCGGCCCGCCGCCAGGGCCTCGACATCGTGGGGTTTTATCATTCACACCCGGATCATCCCGCTCACCCGTCGGAGATCGACCTGGCCGAAGCGACGTTTCCGGGCTATACCTACGTGATCGTGTCCATTCAGGACGGTGAGCCGGCCGAACTTACCGCGTGGTCGCTGGCTCCAGACCGCTCCCACTTCGATGCCGAAGACATCGACGTTCTCTCCATAACCCAGGAAACGCTATGACAACCATTCCACACACCGAAACGCCCGTCCACATCCCGACGCCCCTGCGCAAATACACGGGCGGCCAAGCCACTGTCACGGCGCGCGGTGAAACCGTGGGCGACGCCCTCACCGCCCTCGCCACGCAATATCCCGAACTCCAACAACACCTGTACACCGACCAGGGAATACTGCGCTCCTTCGTGAACGTCTACGTGAACGACGATGATATCCGCTACCTGGAGCACACGGCGACCCCGTTGCGCGAAAATGATACGCTGTCCATCGTCCCCTCCATTGCAGGAGGACGTGAATGAACCCTCGAACATAACCATCCCGGAACCCCTGCCTACCCCAATATCGTTTTCGACTCATCCAGCCGAACTATGGAAACGCGCACCGCTCCTGCTGTGACTCTCTCGCCCGAAGAATTGCGCCGGTATCAGCGCCACCTCACCCTGCCCGAGGTAGGCCTGGAAGGCCAGAAAAAGCTCAAGACCGCGTCCGTCCTGCTCATCGGAGCAGGCGGGCTGGGATCACCGCTGGCGCTCTACCTGGCCGCCGCCGGGGTGGGCCGCCTCGGCATCGTCGATTTCGACGTGGTCGATGCATCGAACCTGCAACGCC
>JBHHWM010000424.1:0-2985 GCA_046756545.1 Rhodothermales bacterium
CCCTGGAAGGGATCCCCCTGACGTCCTCCGTAGTGATGATGAAAGGGGGTGGCTCCGAACGGCACCCAGATCTTGCCGAAGTTGACGGACAGGCCGTTCGGCAACTGGTACTTGACCTCGTAGTAGGACAGGTCCAACACCTCGGCTTCGAGCGTAAGCCGATCATTAGGTGTGACTTTGAGAAAGAGGAATTTGTGGTAGTTCCGGAATCTGCTCTCGCGGACATCCCCCTCTTTTGCCGGGCTTTCGACTTCGAGGTTCAAGTCGAACCGGCCGCTGATATGGATCATGTCGATCCAACTGGCTATTCCAGCGGCGGGTGGGGCTTCTTCCTCGATGTCGTCAAACCCCAGCACCTCGGTGGTGTCGGTTTCTTGCGCGAGCGCCTGGCCGGCTAAAAAGCCTCCGACCAGGAAGGTGATAAAGGCGAGGTAACGTTTCATATCATACATGGCTGAATCAGCATAAGTGATGACGTAGCGAAGCCATGCCGGCTTGAGGTATTGTTGCTCCTCCCCATAGATACAAACACCTGCTATGCGTGTCTGTAGTCCCCTCTCTCCTCTGGGTGTAGGCCCCCTGCCTCTCTGGGTGTAGGCCCCCTGCCTCTCTGGGTGTAGGACCCCTGCCTCTACGCCCGTAGGTCACTTTTTTACTCTCTGTACGAGTTAGGCGTACAGTGATGTGCGCATGATTTATTTGTAGAGGAGAACAGGTGAAAGCTGTGCGAAATGCGCATCAGGGCGGCACTTTCGTCCCGGCCCCTCAGTAGAGATAGGATCTGATCGGATAAGCCCCTCGGTTGGAAACTCTTTGAACCGTATACAACGTGGCAAGAAACACGACGCTCCTCGGCGCCTTCCTCACTATTCTTGGAACCTGCACCTTCGCGCTGCTCGGTTTTGACGTGGCCAAATGGACCGCGCTTCTCCCGGCTCTCTTCGGCGTGTTGTTCTTGCTGCTGGGCATCTATGCACAGAAGAAGGAGGCGTGGCATCGACACCTTATGCATGCGGCCGTGGTGCTGGCATTGCTGGCGTTGCTGGGCACATCGTCCGGGCTCGTACAAACCGTAGCCTTACTGAAAGGGAGCGAGGTAACGCGTCCGGCAGCCGCGGTGGAGCAAAGCATTACGGCGTTGTTATGCACCGTTTTTCTCGCCGGTGCCCTCAGGTCTTTTCTCACGGCGCGCCGGGCACGGGTGAGCGAGGGCGTCTGATATCATGAATACGGATCGAGAGGCGGAAGGCGGTTCAGGGATGATCCCACCATCGAATAACACACTATCGTAGCCCGCTAACAAAACCCCTATCCACTGTGACTCAGGCACAAACAGGCCATACGGTCAACGTTCACTACACCGGTAAGCTCGAAGACGGCACCGTCTTCGATTCGTCGAAGGACGGCGAACCCTTGCAGTTCACACTCGGAGCGGGCGAGGTCATCCCCGGTTTTGAGGGTGCCGTCCTGGGGTTGGAACCAGGGCAATCGCGCACCGCCACCGTATTACCGGAAGCGGGCTACGGTCCTCGCCGCGAGGACCTTATTATCGAGATGTCGCGCGATCACCTCCCCAGCGGGCACCAGGTACAGATAGGGCAACACCTACAGCTACGCCTCGGCGATGGAGACCAACTGCTGGTCGTCATCACCGAGGTGACCGAGACGACGGTCACGTTCGATGCCAATCATCCCCTGGCCGGCCAGACGCTGATCTTCGAAATCGAACTCCTTGATCTGGAATAATCTCCCGACCGCTCCTCAATGTACCTGGGTCGAGGGGGCCGGTGCAGCCTCGGCGCAAGGCAGCGTAAAGTGAAAGGAGGACCCTTTCCCCACCTCGCTTTCGACCCAGATCATCCCTTCGTGCTTTTCAACCATCTCTTTGCAGAGCACGAGACCAAGGCCGGTACCGTCCTCATCCTCCGTGCCCCTGGAGGAATGGTGTATGTCAATGCGGAACAGCTTCTCTTGATCTTCCGGATCGATTCCGATGCCGGTATCTGTAACAGCAATCTCGACGGTGTGGTCGTACGTTTCGGAGGTTACGAGCACTTCCCCCCCACGCTCAGTAAACTTGATCGCGTTGGAGATCAGGTTCTGCAACACCGAATTGATCATGTTGCGGTCGGCATAGACCTGGGCATCGCTGTTCGTCTCTTTCTTGAGCAGGATGCCCTTGCGAGCCGCATTATCTCGGAGCATGGTGAGGTTGTTCTCGATCAACTCGCTGACGCCGTGCCAGGCCCGCTGGTAGTACATGCGCCCGGTTTGCATACGCGTCCAGGTCAGCAGGTTTTCCAGGAGATCGTAGGTGTTGGTGGTCGAACTGTGGACGTGCGAAGCGAACTCTCTGATCATCTCGCGGGGCAGCGTATCGACGTCGCTGATGAGCAATTTTGAAAAGCCGATGGCCGAGACGAGCATACTTTTTACGTCGTGCGAGATAATAGAGAAGAGCTTATCCTTGCGTGCATTCAGGTCTTTGAGTTGCAGTTCCGACGCGCGTAGTTTGTCATTCAACGCCGCCTGTTGCTGCATGGCGGCTTCGAGGTCGTCGTGGCCGGCCTGCAAGGCATCGACCGAGCGTTGCAAGGCTTCTTCGATTTGCCGGCGCTCCGCCTGCTGCGCCTCCAGATCCTGCCGGACCGCTTCCAGTTCGAGCACGCGCTTTTCCAGGTCGGCTTCCAGCACATCCTGTGCCTTGTTCAGCACAGCCTCGGCACGCCGACGTTCGGAGACCGCCGCGCCCAGAACCAATCCGACCAACGCGAGCGCCCCCATAAACACCTGCACACTCCCGACAACCGCCGCGCCCTGCGCATGCAGGGCCAACACGATGCCCAGGTTGATGAGCAATACCGCCAGCACGGCTCTTGCCAGGCCGTGCCGCCACGCCATCCAGAGCAAGGGCACCAGGCAAAGATACAGGTGCTGTCCGTTTGCCGACCAGAAAAACGCCCCGAACAAAGCCAGGACGATCCC
>JBHHWM010000425.1:0-2981 GCA_046756545.1 Rhodothermales bacterium
TTGCAGCTCCTGCTGAATGATTTCTATCGAGGAAAGGTGTTTCATACCGGCGTCTGTTCTTGATGCCAGGCGTGCTTCGACCTGTGCGGGCCTACACTCACTCCAGAAAGGAAAGAATGTTCAGCGATGCCGTCCGTAAAACAAAACGCCCCTGGACGGGGCGTTGATACGGCACGCGAAAGGTACTTGACCTCTCCTTAGCCCATTGTCTGGCCGGCACGAGTAAGCGCGCGCGCAGCCATGACCGAGCACAGATGGGCGCGATACTCGGCGCTGCCGCCCAGGTCGCTCATTAAATCGGCGGGATCGACCATGTCGGCGACGGCAGCCCCGATGGTTTGCTCATTCAGCGGCTGTCCGATGAGTACCTGCTCCACGCCGGTGGCTCGGAATGCGCTCGGACCCGCCCCGGTAATTCCCAGACGTGCGGCCGTGCAAGTCCCCTGGCCATCCAAAGTGACCTTCGCAGCTACGCCTACGACGGCATACTTTGAGGCCGGGTTCGGAAACTTGGCATAGGCAGCCCCCGTGTTCGCACCCAGCACGGGGACGGTGACTTTCGTTATGATTTCCCCATTGACCAGCGCCGTGGTAAACAGGTCCTGGAAGAAATCGTCGGCAGAGATAGTGCGAACGCCCGACGGCCCGACCACTTCGATCGTCGCGTCGAGCGCCAGCATGAGCGCCGGGTAATCGGCGGCCGGGTCGGCGTGAGCAAGGCTGCCGCCGATGGTGCCCTTATTGCGCACCTGCGGATCGCCGATCTCGCCCGCGGCTTCGGCCAACACGCGGCACCGGGCCTTTACCAGGTTCGAATCTTCGACGGCGCGATGCGTAACCGCCGCGCCGATGTGGAGCGCATCGCCCGCATTGGTGATTTGCGTCAGTTCGTCCACCTTGGAGATGTCGATGAGCATCGTCGGGTTACTCAGCCGGAGCTTCATGGCAGGGATCAGGCTGTGGCCTCCGGCTAACAACCGGGCATGGTCGCCATAATCAGTCATCAGCATGACGGCTTCGTCGAGGGTATGCGCCCGCTTGTACTCAAACTCGTAAGGAATCATCGTTTCGGTCGTTTTGCATGGTTAGTGTCCATCGCCCCACCTCGCACCATCTCGCCATCATAGAACCTGGCCGTTGCCGCCCATATGGCCGTTGCCGCCGGACGCAGCCCCCGGCGTTTGCATAGCCCTCCATACGCGTTCGGGCGTGAGGGGCATCGGAATGTCGCGCACCCCTTTGTGGTAGAGGGCATCGACGACGGCGTTGACCACACAGGCAGTGGCTGCAATGGTACCTGCCTCCCCGGCACCCTTGACCCCCAACGGGTTGTGCGGGCACGGCGTCACCGTCCGATCTACCTCGTACGAGGGCACGTCTTCCGCGCGTGGCATGGTGTAATCAAGGTAGGAGCCGGTGAGCAGTTGGCCGGACTCCTCGTACACGGCGCCTTCAAGGAACGCCTGCCCGATGCCGTGCGTGATGCCTCCATGAAGTTGCCCGTCCACAATCATCGGGTTGACAACGTTGCCCACATCATCGACGGCGATGTAGCGCAATACCTGGACCTTGCCGGTATCCGGATCGACTTCCACCAGGCTGATGTGGGTGCCGAAAGGAAAGGTGAAGTTCTTCGGATCGTAGAAGGCGTTGTGTTCGAGGCCGGGCTCCAGGTCTTCGGGATAGTCGTGCGGGACGTAGGCCGTCAACGCGATCTCGCCGAACGCAACAGAACGGTCGGTGCCGCGCACGCGAAACCCGCCGCCGACGTATTCCAGGTCTTGCTCGGCCGCTTCGAGCTTGTGTGCCGCGATTTTGCGCGCCTTCGCCTTCACCTTATCCAGCGCCTTGACAATCGCGCTCCCGCCGACGGCCAGGCTCCGCGAACCATAGGTGCCCATCCCGAAAGGGATCTGCGCCGTGTCGCCGTGGATCACCTCGACGTCTTCCATGGGGATTTGCAAATGATCGGCCACGATCTGGGCAAAGGCGGTCTCGTGCCCCTGTCCATGCGAGTGAACTCCGGTAAACACCTGCACCTTGCCGGTGGGATGTACCCGGATGTTGCTGCTATCGTAGAGCCCGGCCCGTGCCCCGATGGCTCCGGCCACCTTCGACGGTGCGATGCCGCACGCCTCGATGTAGCTCGAAAAACCGATCCCCAGAAGGCGTCCTTCGGCGCGGGCCTGCTGCTGCGCCCGGCGTAAATTCTGATAGTCGGCCATTTCCAGGGCGCGGTTTAGCGCGCCCTCATAGTTCCCGCTGTCGTAGGCCAGCACCACCGGCGTGGTATAGGGAAATTCATCCGGCTGGATGAAATTTTTCCGGCGCAGTTCCGCCGGATCGACCCCCATCTCTTTCGCCCCCAAATCCACGAGTCGCTCAACAAGGAACGTCGCCTCGGGCCGCCCGGCTCCGCGAAGCGCATCGACGGGCACGGTGTTCGTAAAGACGCCCTGAACACGCACGTAGATGGCGGGGGTCTTGTATTGCCCGGCCAGCAGCGTGCCGTACAGCCAGGTCGGCACGCCCCCCGCAAACGTGGACAGGTAAGCGCCCAGGTTGGCGAGGGTATGCACGCGCAGCCCGACAATGTGCCCTTCGGCGTCGAAGCCCATCTCGGCCTTGCTGATGTGGTCGCGGCCCTGCGCGTCGGTGAGAAAACTCTCGCTTCGCTCGGCCGTCCACTTCACGGGACGCCCGATCTTGCGGGTCGCCCACGCGCAGATGACTTCCTCGGGATAGTGAAAAATTTTGCTGCCGAAGCCGCCTCCCACATCCGGCGAGATCACGCGCACCTTGTGCTCCGGCAGGCCCGTCACAAAGGCGCACAGCAGCAGGCGAATGAGGTGCGGGTTCTGCGAGGTGGTATAGAGGGTCAGTTCGTCCGTCGCGGCGTTGTGGTCGCCAATGGCACACCGTGGTTCGATGGCATTGGGAATGAGACGCTGGTTGACAAACTCGTAGGTCGTGACGTGATG
>JBHHWM010000426.1:0-2962 GCA_046756545.1 Rhodothermales bacterium
TCGGCCAGGCCCAGGGCGTCGTACGCTTCGTAGTTGGGTAGGGCACTCATTCTTTGCATTTGAGGTAGTGATCGACATTATGTACGGGCCATTGGGAGCCCGGCAATGGGACAGGTTTGACGCTCCCGTGTCACCGATCTCTCTTCTGAGCCATGATGACTCCTCGCGTCACGCACGGGTGCCCCAACGGCTTCGACCAATATCGTCAAAAACGGGCACACCCGACATGGAAATCAGCACCGGGTGGTCGTGCGCGTTCTCCGGACGGCTTCCATATATTGAGAACGTATTGAGCTATCCTATAGAGAGGATACGGATTGTATCATGGCAGGTATTGAATTAAAAAACCTGAAACATGCAGGGGTTTTTGCTGTCACGGTGTATGGTCGTGAGCCATGTACAGCGCCGTATTCAAAGAAACAGTGTCTGTGGTACGACTGGTTATACAGGGTGGATAGACAGATGCGATCGGGAGGGTATACTCATTCTCCATCTGCCCGAAAGGATAGCCTTCTTACTATCGAAACGGACAAAGGGACCATAGAGATTAGCTCCACCGCTCTTAATCCTTATTTGTCACCTTCTTTTACAGGGCAAGACGTTATTGACGGAGAAGAAGTTCATATTGAGGAATATTGTATTGAGGCGGATCGTACATATTTTGCTGGTGTGACATCGTTCAGAGCCCACTTGCCACCTCGTTGGTTCATACCGCACGTTCAGAAGATATATCTTCTGAACCTGTATGATGAACCCCCGGTAGACGGCAAACCGGTTTCTCCTTTGATACCTACGTGCAGCGTCCGTACAGGATGAATCGGATGGTATTGGAGACTTGTAGCTGTACTCTTTGGCAGCTTTCTTGACAGCCTCGATTGCAGAAACTCGTTCGTCTCTCCTCCAAATAGCTTCCCTCTTTTCCGTATGCGCATCCTGGTCCACGACTTCGGCGGGTATGCTTTTGCAGTCCAACTCAGCCGGGCGCTGGCACAACGCGGGCATACCGTGTGCCATGCTTACTGCGCGTCGTTGCGTACCACGCCGCCCGGCATTCCGGCCCGGCAACCAGAGGATGCCGCACGCCTCGAAATCAAAGGACTCGAACTGGCAGCGCCGCTGGATAAGTTCGCATTCGTCAAACGATGGAGGCAGGAACGCGAGCACGGCCGCCTGATTGCCCGCGAGGTTGAGCGCTTCCGCCCGGACGTGGTGCTCTCCGGCAATGCTCCTCTGGATGCCCAGCGGATGTTGCTCGCCGCCTGCCGCACCCGAAACATCCGCTTCGTGTTCTGGCTCCAGGATCTCATCGGGGTCGCAGCGCACCGGCTGTTGCGGAAAAAAATCCCGCTCCTGGGCGAGGTCGTCGGGCGCTACTACCTGCGGCTCGAACAATCGCTGCTCCGCCGGAGCGATGCCGTGGTGCTGATTACCGAGGACTTCCTCGCCCTCATGCGCGACTACGGCGTTCGAGAAGCCACCACCCATGTCATTGAAAACTGGGCTCCGCTGGACGACATGCCCCCCCGCCCGAAGAACAATGCGTGGGCGCAGGCGCATGGGCTGGCCGATAAGACGTGCCTGCTCTACTCCGGAACGATGGGCATGAAGCACAATCCGGACCTCCTGCTGCAACTGGCGCTTCACGTGCAGGACCGCCACGACGTGCGCGTGGTGGTGGTGTCGCAGGGGCTGGGGGCCGACTGGCTCAATCAGCAAAAAGCCGCCCACGCGCTCGATAACCTGGTCCTCCTCGGGTTTCAGCCTTTTGGAGATCTGCCCGACGTGTTGGCCGCCGCCGACGTTCTGCTCGCCGTGCTGGAGCCGGAGGCCGGGGTCTTCTCCGTCCCTTCAAAAGTCTTGACGTACCTTTGTGCGGCGCGTCCCGTGTTGCTGGCTGTGCCGCCCGAAAACCTGGCGACCCGCATCGTAGCGCGCATCGAAGCCGGAACCGTCGTCTCGCCGACCGATACGGCGGCGTTCGTGGAAGCCGCCGCATCGTTGCTGGATGAATCCGAACAGCGACAGACGATGGGTCGAAACGCACGAGCCTATGCCGAAACGGCGTTCGACATCCACACTATCGCCGGCACCTTCGAGAAGGTGTTGGCAGGCTAACCCGACCGCATGGTGAACCAGATCGTACACGTCGTAGGCCGGTTTCCGCCGCCCATCGATGGGCAGACCATGGCCACGCAGCGCCTGGCCGACCTCCTCGTGCCGTCCCACGACGTGCGCCGTATCAGCACCTCGCCCGAACCCACCGATCACATCCAGGCCGACGTACGTTTTAGCCCGAGCCGGGTACAGCACTACATCCGTCTCCGGCAGCGCATCCGCTTGTTCTTCCACGCGGCTCCTACCGCGCCGGTGCTGTGGGCCTCTATTTCGCCCTCCCCGTTCGGTCACCTCCGCGACGTCCTCACGGTGCTTCCGGCGTTCCAGCCGGGCCAGCCGGTTCATGCCGTCATCCACTGGGGCAATTTTGATCGCGTCTTTCGCCATCCGCTCACCGCATGGACGGCCCGGCGTATGGTGCGCCGCGTGTGTCGCTTCGTCTTTCTCAACGAGGCCCTCGCCGAGCGCTGTGCCCCCTGGATTCCCGGCGAGCAACGCCTGGCTATCCCCAACACCATCGACGATGCGGTGCGCTGTGCGGAGGACGAGGTCGATGCCAAGCAGGCCCGGTGTATGGAGCGGACTGCGTTCCGGCTGTTGTTTTTGAGCAACATGATCGCTTCGAAAGGCTACCTCGACGTGTTGCGCGCCGTCGGATTGCTGCACGCACGCGGCCTGTCGCTGCACGCCGACTTTGTGGGCCGCTGGACCTCCGACGAAGATCGGGCGGCGTTCGAGCGGCTCGTCGAGGAGGAGCATCTGGGCGAGGTTGTCACCCACCACGGCGGTCTTTCTGATCGAACGCAGATCAAAGATCTCTACCTGAACGCCGACGTGTTTTTGCTCC
>JBHHWM010000427.1:0-2955 GCA_046756545.1 Rhodothermales bacterium
AACATCACCGGCCAGGCCCTCTGCGTGGACGGCGGGGCGGTCATGCACTGAGCCCGGCTACTCGCGGTCGGCGCGAGGGCAGAGAGATGCGAGGTGGTGGGTCAGCCCTTCGCTGAAAACCGAGAAGGATAGATGACCTGCTCGGCGCGTCCATACATCCAGTCCACAGCCTCCTGGCCGAGGTAGTGGATCTCCGTCGCCTTCATGGAAGCCAGCAGCTCGGCCAGGACGTTCCGCCGCACCTCCGAAGTGAGGGTGTTCAAGCGATGATACGCCTCCGAGATCGTCCGACCCAGCGTCGTGACGCCGTGGTTCTCCATGACTATGGAGTTGGTGTGCTGAATGAACTCCTTGATAGGAGACACGTCCTCCTCGACGTTGATGTGCGATGGCACGATGTGGGGCGGCTTGGCCATCACGTACGGAAATTCAAGTGAGACAACCTTGATCTCCTTCACCGCACCCGACGCCAGCAACGACAGGGTCTCATCGTGGTGAACGTGGACGACGGCGTTGATGTCTGGGCGGAGTCGCAGGATCTCCCGATTGAGCTGATGCCCTACGCTCGGAGGAATCGCCCCATACAGCAATTTCCCGGTCGGGATGTCGGTCACCACCACGTTGTCAAGGGTCATCTCTTCGAGGGAAACCTCGGCATGCTTCGTGTAGACGATGCCATCTTTGAATGCCGAGTGGCGAACCCTGATCGCCATGTTCCCCAGGGAGTTGTGGATGTACCCCCGCGCGACCACCATGCGCGCATACTTCAGGAAGAGCATTCCGATTTTCTTATCGAACCCGACTTGAGGGCGTCCATTGCGCCCCCGAGACTTTCGATGCTGTCGCGAACGCGCCGACACTCCCATACCGTCTCCCCTCCGCGGCATCAGGTTACTCCTCGCTCGTGCCGATTCCCGTTTCTCGACGATCCAGCCCCCGGTCAGGCTGCACCGACAACCCATTGATAGAATCAGTATACCCTGCCCCGACGCCAAATCGTGCTCTCACGCTGGTTGTGAAGAGAATCACTTCTTAGCTGCGTAGTGCCGTTTCCTAGTGTCACCTGTAGCGGTATGCTTGGCACAGGAGGGCCGGAAGGATGATGACGCTTGGACTGATGATGTTCGTCTTCTCGGCCGCGTTCGCAGGCGGGGCCCAGGGATCGGTTCACTTGCCAGTGCCGGGGAAGATCGACGGGGCGAGAGTGCGCGCGGTCCTGCCGCCCGATGCTATCCGTGCGATCGATAGCCCTTCGTTTCTCTCAGGCACCGCCGCTGAACGGCAGATGGCGAGGGACGAAATCGTCCTGGGCTTCACCCTGGGCGGGGTCACCCGTGCTTACCCCCTCGGCTATCTCACCGCCCACGAGATCGTCAACGACCGCTTGGGCGAGACCCCTATCACCGTGACCTGGTGACCGCTCTGCTGGACGGGCATCGTGTATGCCCGGCCGATGCACCAGGGCAAGCCCCTCACCTTTGCCGTGTCGGGCATGCTCTGGAAGAGCTCTCTGATCATGTTCGACCGCGAGACCAGAAGCCTCTGGAGCCACGTAACAGGCAAGGCCGTGGCGGGACCACTCAAGGGCATGCAGCTGACCATGCTGCCGGCCGTGCACACGAGCTGGGGGCTGTGGAAAGCCAACCACCCTGAGAGCCAGGTGCTGAACAAGCACGGAAGCTGGCGTCGGACCCTGACCTTATGGGGAAGCCGCTATGCGCTCGGCCTCGTCGTCGAAGGTGAGGCCGTGGGGTTCCCGTTCGCCGAACTCAAACGCGCACCGCTCGCCCAGCTCAGCCTGGCAGGCCAACCTCTCCTGGTCGTCTATGTTCATCCGGCCGGCACGGCCGTCGCTTTTCGGCGCGAGGTGAACGGACGCCTCCTCACCTTCCATCGCCTCACGCCCGAGGGCGAACTCTGGCGCATGAAGGACCGCGAGACAGGCTCGCGCTGGAACGCGATCACAGGAGAGGCGCTCAGCGGCCCGCTGGCCGGGGCTACGCTGCAGCCGGTGCCGGCCACTCAGGCTTATCTTTCGTCCTGGCGCCAGCTCTACCCCGGAGGCATGATCTGGGACGCCAAGTGAGGCGTTGAGGGGGAACCCATGAAGATCACCGGTGTCAAAGCCCACGTCTTGGCGATACCCCTGAAGCAAGATGAGCTCTCTACCCAGTGGGTCTGGGGCGCCTTCAACCAGATCATCGTCGAAGTTCGGACAGACGAAGGGATTACCGGTTACGGAGAGGCGTACGGCTATGGGGTTCCTCACGCGACCGCCGCCGTCATTGACGAGGTCTTGAGGCCCATGCTGCTCGGTGAGGATCCTACCCAGATCGCGTCCTTGCTGGATCGGATGTATCGCCAAACCCATCTGTTCGGCCGCTACGGCATCACCACCTTCGCCATCAGCGGTGTCGACATAGCACTCTGGGACATCGCCGGCAAGTCTGCCGGGCTTCCCCTATACCGGCTTCTCGGAGGAACAAGCACCAGCCGAGTCCAAGCCTACGCGAGCCTCGTGCGCTACCCGGAGCCGAAGCAGGTGAGGACAGCCGCGCTTTCTGCAAGGGAGGCCGGATATACGGCAATCAAGCTGCATCAGCTGGATGTCGAAAGCCTGCGAGCTGCCCGAGAGGCCGCCGGAGACGAGATCCACCTCATGATGGACATCAACTGTGCCTGGACTCCCGAGCAGGCCCTTGATATGGCGCGGCAGTTTGCTCCCTACACGCTTTACTGGCTCGAAGAACCTCTCTGGCCCCCGGAGGATTTTTCTGGGCTAGCCCAGCTCGGCCAGGTGAGTGGCACACCGATCGCCACCGGCGAAAATGCGTGCACAGCCTATCAGTTTCGGGCGATGCTCGAAGCCAGCGCAGCCACCTTCATCCAGCCCAGCGTGATCAAGGTTGGCGGCCTCAGCGAGTGGCGCAAGGTTGCCGCTCTGGCTGAAGCGTA
>JBHHWM010000428.1:0-2940 GCA_046756545.1 Rhodothermales bacterium
CCACTCAACCCATAAACATGGGGATGCCTACCTGCCCCGGGCATCCCCATGTTCTTTTTATCGGTTTCCTACGCCGAGCCTGAGCCTGTCAACGTAGAGTTACCGCTTCATCGGGTGTGAAGGTGTTGATAGGCCAGCAACCGATCCGTCCGCTGGCTGATGTCATAGTAATACACAAAGGCGGCATAAAAATTATCGGGGCGAGGCAGGTTGGCGCGAAGCCGGCGGCGTACGTCCGGCTCGGGCGACGTGTATCGGTATTCGTATTGTCCCTGTTTCAGCAGCAGTTCGCCCTCGTAGCGTCCTCGCTCAGCTACCCAGTCGAGTTCGTTGGCGAGATCAAAGGCCCAGCCGTTAAAGCTACCTGTGATAAGCAGCCCGCCCATCAATCGCTCCTCATCGGGAGGCACATAGCTGAACCCTACGTGCACATACTCGCTCTGCGTATCGGGATCTCCTACCTCCCGAACAGCATCGGAGACGACCAACTGCCCGTTCAGCAACGGATCCAGCCCCGTGCTCGGAAACTGTGCATAATCCGGCTCCAGCAGGATGAAATAAGGAGAGGCAGAAAAATCGGTCCGCTCGATGTCCCCGCCAACCCTCAGATGACCGATATCCAGAAAATAATCCCCTTCCTGTGGTTCAAAGGACCGTTCAGGTTGTAAAAAGAAAAGCAGGTTGGGCTGCTGCGTCAGCGAGGGTCTATCCGTGCATCGCGTATTTTCCAGTTGCCCGTTGCGTACAAAGCAGGCATTGTAATCGAACACGTTCCCGGCCAGTGCCTGCGGGGGCGTGAACGTTAAGATAGGCTGATCGGACGGATAGCCATGCCCCCCCACAATCACATTGTCGATGCCGAGTTGCGGCGTTGTCACATCCTCGGTCACGAAAAACGGGCGTTCGAACAGGACTTCCTCCTCCTGCCCCTGCTCGGTGACGCGCAAGATGTAGTTTCCACTGAGACGAAAGTCGATGCTTCCATTCGGGAATGAATACGTGTAATGCGTATAGGGTACCTGCGTACTGTATGAGATGGTGTAGTCGAACAGGTCGTCCCGATGGAAAGAGGTGAGGTATTCGCTGGGGATGAGATCGCGCTCCCATTGACGGGTGGCATGATAGAAATAAACCGAGAGGGGCCGTCCGGCTCCCTCCATCAAGTCAAATTCCAGCGTTAAGGTACGACCGCTATCCAGAGGGAGTACGGGCAACTGGTCTTCCTCTTCTGCATAGAGTTGGATGGTCTTAACGGCATCGAGGGGAGCGCGGAGGTGGAGGTTGGTCCGTGGAGGTTCTGCCCATCGCACCTGGCGTCTCCTGTCAGACGAGGCATCCCCATCCCTCGGCCCCGAACAACCTATCATAAAAAGAGCCGTCAGTAACAGGCACACGAACCATTGCATTGAACCAAGCGCCTTTTTCATCAGCATGAGGAGTTTCGTAGATGGAAGGACTCTGTTGCTTCAAGTATACACGGCAGCACGGCTAGGTGCTGAAAACACCTCCTCCCTTCTCGGTTCCGCACCTCTCCTAATTCTACGGGCCAGAAGAGGAATCGGAGTATCTACCTTCCTGCCGAACCCAGTGCATTTTTACCACAAAATCCCGCAAGAAAGCGGCCCCGTTCAGATCCCCCATGTCACGAGCACGGCGGGCCGCTTCTTCGGCATAGAAGGCGGCGCTATCCGGTCTCCCGGCCCCATAATACTGACGCGCCAGCCACACGAGACGCTGACGGTGCAGGGTATTCCGCTGCATTTCCGATTCTTGCGCCCCGTCCACGGGAGGTGTACCGATTAACCGGTCTAATGCATATTCATGATGTCCGGCCCGGCCCCAGAGCAAGGCTTCCGCTACACCCGCTGCCGGAATCGAGTCGCGGAAAGCCACGAGTCGCCCTGCCTGTTCTTCGTCCGGCCACCCCGACGTGATGATGCGCAGGATGGCCGAATGGCCGGCAAGCGACTTTCGCAGGAGGATCAGCGCCCGTTGCTCATGAGCATAGCCCGGCAGGCGCATCAACGCCGTATCAAACCGTGACTGTGCCTCTTCAACTCGGCCTTCCAATGCCCATGCATCCCCCAGACGCACCGCCAGAGACGGCGTCATGCGCTCAGGAGAAAGCGTATCGAGACGGGCTATGACCTCGGCAGAGGCTCCGGCAGCCAGCCTGAGTGAGGCCCACGCAGCCAGGGTCCGGTCGAACACCGGCTGCTGCTGAAGAGACGTCTCAATCAGCCTCCGGGCCTGCGCCGTATCCCCTGCCGCCAACGCCTGCCGGCCCCGACGGTAGAAACGCAGATAGACCGGCACGTAGTGCGGGCATCGTTTCTCGAAAAGCGAAGGGATACTGAACCGCCGTGCAACGAGTTCGCCTGCGGATCGGTCTATAAAAGGCAACCCCTGTACATACGCCTGCCACTCCTGTGCCAGAACACGCACCGGCTTGCCGTACACCTCCTCAAAATGGGCCGTGGCGTAGACCCGTTTGAGCCGTTCCGCGCCGTACGCATCCAGCAGGTAACGCACGAAGGAACCCATCATGGTGTAGGAAACGGCACCGCGACCGGTCCAGAAACCGAGGGGCGAGAGACGCGACACCAGCACACCGGCCAGGGTGGAATCCAGGCCTTGATCGGCTCGAAAACCCGACTGCATCGCCACGGCTACTTGTTCGTGCGGTGTGGGCAAACCGTCCGGCGGTTCCAGCGCGACGGCGAATCCTTCGACCAGCCCGACGGCCAATGACGCCTTCAAGACGGGCAACCCAAAGCTCCGCGAGAAGACATGGGCCAGTTCATGCGCAAAAACCCGGTCGTAGGTGGTGAGCAGGACATGCACCTGGGGCCGCCTGAGCCACACCGGCGCAACGTTGGTGTTCCGCGCTCCCGTCAGCCGGGCTTTGGTCTCGGGATCGGGATAGAGGTAGCTGGCTAT
>JBHHWM010000429.1:0-2938 GCA_046756545.1 Rhodothermales bacterium
AGCCGGTGCCGTAGGTGTTCTTGACCATGCCCGGCTGCGTGCATACCTGCCCGAAGAGCGCCGCCTGCTGATCGCCTGCGATCCCCGCAATCGGGACACCGGAAGCGAAGAGACCGTCGGCGGTTTCACCATACACCTCACTCGACGAGCGCACCTCCGGCAGCATCGACCGGGACACGCCGAGGAGGGCGAGCAGGTCGTCGTCCCAGGTGCCCGTGTGGATGTTGAACAGCAGCGTGCGCGAGGCATTGCTCGCGTCGGTGACGTGCCGTTTTCCACCAGTGAGCTTCCAGACCAGCCAGGTGTCGATCGTTCCGAAGGCCAGGTCGCCGGCGTCGGCTTTTTCTCGCGCGCCGTCCACGTTCTCCAGGATCCAGCGAACCTTGGTGCCCGAAAAATAGGCATCCAGCACAAGGCCCGTTTTCTCTTTGAACAACGAGGCATGGCCGTCTGCCTTCAACCGATCGCAATAGCCGGCGGTGCGCCGGTCTTGCCAGACGATGGCGTGGTAGACGGGACGGCCCGTCGTTCGATCCCACACCACCGTCGTCTCGCGCTGGTTGGTAATACCGACGGCAGCGATGTCGCGGGGAGCCAGGCCCAGGGCCGCCAGGGCTTCCGCTGCGACGGCAGCCTGGGTCGTCCAGATTTCATCGGCGTCGTGTTCGACCCATCCGGGACGCGGAAACACCTGCCGAAATTCGCGTTGCGCGACCGTCCGAACGGCTCCCGACCGATCAAAAACGATAGCGCGAGAACTGGTGGTCCCCTGGTCCAGGGCGAGGATGTATGGCATAATCCCGGTAGCGTCGCGTGATCGAATAGCCGGAGTGAGAACCTCCGGGTTTGGGAATATACGCCCCGGCACAGCGCGCCGCGAGGACATCGGCCATTTGCGGCGCTGCTGCGCAGGTGCAAAAGCAACATACTTCGCCTCAACCGTCCCGCTGCCCCAGAAAACGCCTATTTTTGCATCGGCTTAACTGAAACATTGTCGCTGTCGAAACTACGTAACAACGTAGTAACCTCCCCATATCGTGGGGAGACCCGTAGGATGCACTAGAGCATGGGGTTCAACAGCAGGAGCGATGAGTGAGAAGTTCAAGGAGATGAGAGAGCAGTTGGGCGCGTTTGGGAGGACCTTGACGTTGCCGTTCGCCAGCGAGGGGGTTCCTTCGCTGCTGTATGCGCTCAGAGAAAAGCGATTGCTTCGCTCACAAGACGAGTTATTCAAGGTAGTCGCGGCAGACTACGACAAGTATTATGACGAGGTCATCTTCCTCTTCGACTACAGCACGTCGGAGGAAGAGATCATGTGATGGGGTCCGGTCCAGCTACCGACCCCAGGCGTTTCTGTCTGCGTGCAAATCACCAGTGAAGCACGCCTCCAAGGATCCGGGCAACGACTTTCGGGTTGACATCGGACGGCGGCCTCTCGTACGTTTCATACGAAGAGAACCTTCCCCTGACGCTATTGGCTGACCTTGTTCATTCTGACCCCGGAGCCCTCATGCGGAGATTCAACATCAGCATCCTGGTCGCGACCCTAGGCATTCTCATTCCGTCCCTGGGCTGCCAGGCCCAGGTGTCTAATGCAGAACAACAAATCGGCGGTGCCGTGAGCGCCGCCCCGGCAGACTTGCGCGATGGAGCTACCGTCCTCGGCTACGCGGACGACGGCACGCTGGTCACGATCCGCGAAGGGACCAACGACCTGACGTGCCTCGCCGATAATCCGACCGACGACCGGTTCCACGCCGCCTGCTACCACAATTCGCTGGAACCGTACATGAAACGAGGGCGGGAACTCCGAGCCGAAGGCATCACCGGGCAAGAATCTCTCCGCATGCGCCACGAGGAAGCCGATGCCGACAAACTAGAGATGCCGTCGGCCCCTGCTGCCGTCTATAACCTGAGTGGGTCTCTGGATATTTTCGACCCGGAGACCGGCACTGTAACCGGGGGTTCGCCCTTTTATGCCGTGTACATCCCCTACGCCACCGCCGAGTCGACCGGGCTTCCCACGTCGGCCGGTCCCGGGGTTCCCTGGATCATGCGTCCCGGCACGGCATCGGCCCACATCATGATTATTCCGCCGAAAAATGAATAGCTGATCGCGTGCAACGGGGTGGCGGTGTTGCCCCTGCAGGCCACAAGACACGATCTAGCAATTATGCCGGTCCGGGGCGAGAGGCTCCGCCATCGAAGGGAACCCTCTCTGCCGCCCTACCTTCAGGCGGCCTTCTTGTCCTCTACCTCGTTCAGTTCGATAGTGATGATAAAACCTCGATCTGCCCGGCGAATTCCAAATCCTCGGATTTCGTTCCGCCACAGCCTGCCCATCAGGCCATACAGCGTTTGCAGCGCTTGATATTGCGCCCGGATACGTTTTGAGAGTGTGTTCATTATTTCCCTCGGTGATAGTACATCCCTACAAATCGGTCACTATCCCCCGCACTTTAACAGGTCCTTACTCAAGGCACAGGGGGCGTTCGAAAAGAGAAATTTAAGGTCGGCAAATCACGCAACGATACACGCCTCAGCCTACCCCTAGGCACCCCCCCTTAACCCCTTGATACCCCTGAACCATATTCGGAGAAAACCATGTCTTTCGGAGATCTATCCCGCATCAACACCAACATCCAGGCGGCCCAGTCGCTGCGCACACTCCAGAAAACCAACAGCCAACTCGGCATACGTCAACTCCGCCTGGCCACCGGCAGCCGCATCAACCGTGCCGAGGACGACTCCGCCGGCTTCGGCATCTCCAAGAAACTCGAAGCCAAGGTCCGTGGACAGGCTCAGGCCCTGGCCAACATCGGCGATGCCAAGAGCATGCTCACCGTCGCCGAGGGTGGCTTGAACACCATCATGGACATGCTTCACAACATGAAGGAGAAGACCATACAGGCGGCCAACGACACCATGGGGTCGAGCG
>JBHHWM010000430.1:0-2935 GCA_046756545.1 Rhodothermales bacterium
GTGCGGAAGCACGCTATTTCAGTCATGATCAACCAAACCCCCCCGTCAACATCAAAGGAGCGCCCTGCCGTCGCGGCAAGGCTGCCCGAGCGAATCGTGTGTCTCACTGAGGAGACGACCGAAACGCTCTATCTGCTCGGTGAAGCACACCGCATTGCAGGCATTTCCGGTTTCACGGTACGCCCGCCGCAGGCGCGCAGAGAGAAACCCAAAGTCGCTGCGTTCACCAGCGCTAAGATCGACAAGATCCTCGCCCTCGAACCGGACCTGGTCCTCGGCTTTTCCGACCTGCAAGCGGATATTGCCGCGACGCTGATCCGCCACGGCCTACAGGTACACATCTTTAATCAACGCTCCATCGAAGAGATCTTCGCCATGATCGCCACACTGGGCGCGATGGTTGGGGCAACCGACAAGGCGGAGGAGCTCATCGCCCACTACAGGGCGCACGTGGATGCGGTCAAGCAAAGCGCCACTGCCCTCAGTGACCGCCCACGAATCTATTTCGAGGAATGGGACGATCCCCTGATCTCGGGCATCCGCTGGGTATCGGAACTCATCGAGATCGCGGGCGGGATCGATTGCTTCGCCGAGCAGGCAGTAGCGCATTGCGCAAAGGGCCGCATCATCGGCGATCCGATGGAGGTGGTCCGCCGCCAGCCCGACATCATCATCGGGTCCTGGTGCGGAAAGAAGTTTCGGCCTGATCGAGTAAGGCAGCGGCGAGGATGGGCGGAGATCCCTGCCGTACGTCAAGGGCATGTCTATGAGATCAAGTCAGCAGACATCCTGCAGCCCGGCCCCGCCGCGCTCGGCGACGGGCTCGGGCAACTACGTGACATTGTCCAGCGTTGGGCACGGGCCGACACGTGATGAATAATGCTTAGCAGCGCCGAATGCAAACCTTTCGAGAAGGTCGACTGACCGAAGTCGATTCAACTGGCCTCCCTACACAGTCAGATCGCGTCGAATCTGGAATGGGCGCGAGAGACAGCGGGCGGGAGTGAGGATCAACTAACCGGTACGATGCTTCAGGTTTCACACGTGGTGGGCGTGCGAATTCGCGAGGACGAAATGACTCTGAGGTGGGGGTACAAACAGGCAATACCACCGCCTCATGAAATGACGCCCCATGCAGAGTTTGCTATCCCTTGGCGTGTGTGGCGAAGTCAGCCGGAGCGACAATCTCTAGAACCTCGAAATCCTCTGAGTGCTCGATCTCCCGATGGCGGATTCTTGCGGGCTGCAGCACACAGTCGCCTTCGCGGACGACGTGGGCGCCGTGTCCCTCGTACTCGAACTTGGCCCACCCCTTGAGCACGTAGAACATCTGGAACGTACAGTCGTGCCAATGCCACTGTCCGGTGGCATTGTGACCCTCGCGCGCGCGAATCACGTGGGCGACGTATTCACCGTGGGTGGCATCCTTGATGCCAAGATCGCGGTACTCGAAATAGGAGCGCAGCCCATCGGCCCGGAACTCCGCCTGCGCCGCCTCATCGTGTGAGAACCTTTGTTTCTCCGCCATGGCAAAGTCTCCTCGGATTGTACGGTCCGATGATAAGGCAAATTGGGGGCATTACTCGATAGGTCGTCCCCGCTTGAGTGACGGAACCGGGTATTTCGCTGGAACCCGAACTCATCCCCGAGGTCTAGCTGATGCGTTTTGCCTGGCGGCTAGCGAATCGGGTATGTCCGGCCATCTAAGTAGCTCTTGCTAACCCTCCTGCGAAGGAGTAGCCTGCATAAAAAGGGCTGGCACTCTCCCTTCAGTTGCGCATTTTTGTGCCGGCCTTAGCGCAAGCCAATTTTACCGTTACATAGTTGGGCAGCTGGAGTGAGGACTGGCTGGTTACTTCTATTGATTGTCGTTATCGCTGTTGCGGCGTGGCTAGGGTCGCGTCGCGCCAAAGCGCCGCGCCGGCTCCCCATTAAATCGGATCGCGTCTCTAGTAAATATGACGGCGTGTCGATAAGGTATTACCGCGCCAATGCCTGCGACGCGGTGAAGAAGCTTGAGGGGAAAAGGTTCCTCTCGAAAGAGGCACCACGTTTGCCACTGCCGGGTTGTGGAGCGGAGCACTGTCGCTGCCGATATGTTCACTTCAAAGATCGGCGGGAAGATGACCGCCGCAGCCCATACCAATCGCCACTCTTTGTCGATGCGGACCGTCGGTCCACAACTGGCCGGCGGCAATTGCACAGTAACAGGCTGTGATTTCGGATTTTCTAGGTTGCTTTTTCTGCTAGTTTCTCCCGCACCCACTCCCCTCCTGGCACCATCGTCTGCATCTCCCCGTCCAGCGATCAAGGCGGTAATGTGGAGACAGATAACCCTAGAGGGCCGGAATTCTTGATAGGCGAAAGGGGGCTATTATGACAAGATGCACGGTGCGACTGGCGGTGAAATAATCATGATGTCGGCCTATGAAGATAGACTGAGCGACCAGCAGATCGAGGACATCATAACTTGGTTCCAGGGCTTGTGGCCGCCTGACATCTGCGAGCTTTGGCTCAATGCGAACACTACCAGTGAATCGTCTAAAGGCTAGTGCGACGATGGACAAACCGACGATCCAGGTCGGATCAAAGAAAATTGAAATCTGGCCCGAGGGCCAGAGCTTGGCGGTTAAGGCGGACCCTACGATTAAGGTCACGCGCTTCGATGATATCGACGATTACCATCCAGGGTTGATAGCTCAGATTCTGGCGATGGAGCGACAGGGGAAGGGGACGCGATTTATGCGTGGTGGTCGTGGCGTGGGGGGAACGAAGATCCATCACATCGAGCAATGGGGGTTTGCTGAAGCCGAATTGATTAATGCGCGCGCCATGACCTTATTCAAAACGGTGCTTGACTTCGATGAGGCTGTGACCGATCTTAGCTGGGCCACCATTTCCCGAAGCGGTGAATACTGCATGCCCCACAGCCATG
>JBHHWM010000431.1:0-2935 GCA_046756545.1 Rhodothermales bacterium
GCCGCGCACTTATCTCAATGTAGGATAGAGATATAACGCATGCAATGGCTACCGTATGCCTCACTTCGCCGCCGCCCACAACGCGCTCGCGCTTCGGTACAGCCCCTCCACCTCAAACACCGGCTGACGCTCTCCCAGATCCGCATACCACGCACTCCTTGCCGGTATCGACTCATTGCAGATACATCCAGCGAGTGATGGACGCGCACGTTGACACTCGCGTGGCCCATCATTATGTTGATCTGGTTGAGTGTATGTCGTAGCCTATCGGCCTGAAAATCCCCCCTGGTATGCCGTATCAAGGCGTATTAGCCTTTCTTTTTCGGGGGGAGCGCTATCGTGAAGGCAATCGCGCCCGTTATGCCTATGGGAAGAGAGGAGAGAACCAATGGATTTGGTCTATGGCATCGTCTCTGGTATCGTCAGCGCCGTTGCAGCAACCGCCATATTGACTCTCATGGCCGTGTTGTGGAGGCGCTGGGTACTTCGAAAGTACGGGTTGACCCGTGAGGCAAAGCACGTCTTGGAAGCGCTTTGGGATGAGAACTTACTGAGAAGGGCCTCCCAAATCGCAACCGAGTTGAACCTAGATGCGAGCGTGGTTGACGCTGCACTAACGCAACTTAGTGATAAAAGGCTGGTCAGGATCAGGATGCGGAAGAGCGGTGAGTTCTGGAAAATAACGTTGAAAGGCAAGGAGTATCTTTCCCAACTGTCTCGGTTAGGTAAAACGCTGTAACTGAATCATTAAAGCAAAACAATCTGAGCTGTCACACATGATGGCATAACACATGCAAGCACCTGACTCTTCGAGCAGGTGAGTGTATCGCAGTCCGGTGCAAAGGTCAGTTGCCGGGCTTAAACTAACAACGGAGGGAGGTGGCAAAGATGGAACGACAGACAGGAAGTGTGCAAGAACTGGCCGAGAAGGTTAAGGTGAACCCGGAGTTGGAAGAGATGCTCAAGAGAGACCCCGCCGGGGCGCTGGAGGCGCTCGCTGTACCGGCTCATATTCCCGACACCTTTGTGTATCGGATAACCGTGGGTTCACTCGGCGCTGCCGTCCTGGTAACCCTGATTGGGGCCATCGTCCTGGTGGCGTTGGGCAAAGAAACGCCGGAGATCCTCGTCGCGATTGGATCGGCTGCGGTAGGTGCGCTAGCGGGTTTGCTGGCTCCCTCACCGGCACGCAACTAACACCCGCTGCCGGATGACAAGACGGACGGCAGGCGGGGTCGCCGTTGAGGTCTCATGCGACACTATCCTTAGCTTGGATTCACCTGGGGCTCACCGTCACGCGGCAGGCGGAATTATTTCACCAGAAGGGCGGACGTCGAGGCCGTGAACGTCTCGCCGACGACACGCACAACATAGAGACCGCTCGGCAGGTGGCTCGCGGCGAAGGTGAGGCGGTGCAGTTCGTCGGCTTCGAACAGGCCGTCGTGGAGCAGCGCCACACGCCGCCCTATCACGTCGTAGGCTTCGACCCTGACCTGCTGGGCCCTGGCCAACACCAGCGTAAACTGCGTCTCGGGGTTGAACGGGTTCGGATAGGCCTCCGAGAGCGCGTACCGCCCCGGCAGTTCGACGAAGACCTCTACCTCTCCGTGATGCTCGAAGGTGCCGTCGAAGTCGATTTGCTTGAGGCGGAAGGTGTGCGGTCCGGGGTCGAGGTTTTCGAGGCGATAGGTGTAGCGCTGCGCCTCGAGCGTGGTGCCGTAGCCTTCGACGAAATCGACGGATTCGAAGTCGCCGTCGAAGTAACGGTGCTGGATGTCGAAGCCGGCGTTGTTGGTTTCGCTGGCGGTCTCCCACTGCAAGATCGCGGCGTTGCCGTCGGCCACCGCTGTGAAGGAGACCAACTCCACCGGGAGGGCCGCCGTAACCGCGGCATCGACATCAATCAGGCCGTAGCCGGATTCGAAGTCGAATCCGGAGGGGGCCATGTCGATGGCGGTATCCCCTAGCGTGTCATGGATCGCGGCAGGCGTAAGGGAGCCGGGGCCGCCGAGCGACTCAAGCATCAGCGCAGCCGCACCGGCGGCGTGCGCCGCAGCGGCCGAGGTGCCGAAGAAGTTGGGGAAGGCGTCGAGGTCGCTGCCATCGCCGGGGTCGGGGATGTCGGAGCCGAAGAAGGTGGTGTTGCCCCCGTCGGGCGCTGTGAAAATCGGCTTATAGCGCGTTTGCGGTTGAGCGAGGGGGTTGCCGGCGGTGTCGAAGAGGATAGTCTGCGGCCCAGCCGAAGAGAAGCCTTCGATGACGGGCGGGGCCGTGCCAAACGGCGGCGTCTCGAAATAGAAGGCGGCCCCTACGGTCGCGGCACCGGCCGCACTGCTATGCCCGACGACGGTGCTGCTGTGCGTGGGATATTCGAGGATCTCCGATCCACTGTTGAAGAACAAGTATTTCATCAGCCAGGGGTCGGGGCCCGAGAATTTAGTGATCGCGAGGTTGAAGAGGGTCGGCGGTCCGGGGTTTGTGTAGCTAAAGACTTCAATCGGGTCTCCGCCGATGTTGAGATCGATACCGCTGGCGATCGGGGCTGCGCCGGGCGGTTCGGTATAGAGATAAATATCCATATCGCTGAGGGCGCCGCCGCTTCCTGCCGCGGCCGAGATATACGGCTGACTCCACTGAAAGGAGAAGGTCGTCGTCCCCGAGGCCAGCCTGATCTTCTGGAAGACGTCCATCCCGGTGCCCGGGTCGAAATCATGCGGTGGGCTAGTAGGGTTCACCCCCGGCATGATTTGCGTTCCGGCCCATCTGTAGGAGTTCTCATAGGCTTGCCGGGCGTTGTTGCCGGCTGCGGTGAAATAGGCATGCCCCGCAGCAACCACTCGATCGACCTCCCGCGCGATGAAGCCGTCCTGGTAGAACGGCTCGGTGAAGTAAAACACATTGTCGACGATGACCTCAGCCGGGTCCGGCGAAGGCG
>JBHHWM010000432.1:0-2928 GCA_046756545.1 Rhodothermales bacterium
GGCTCGGCCAGCCGGAGCGACCGAACCGCCAAATACAACCAACTGCTTCGTATCGAGGAGCAACTCGATGCGACGGCACGCTATCCGGGCTTGCGCGCCTTCCGATTCTGACCACGACCAACGGACCGACCCGCTCCATGCCTGCTTCGTCCTCCTCATCCAGGCATCGCCTGCAACGCCCCTTGCTCGCGGCGGCCTTGCTCCTCGTCGTCTTATGGTTCTCATTCTTCGACAGCCACAGCCTCGTCAAGCGCGTGCGCTGGCACCAGGAATATGCCCGGCTGGCCGAGGAAAACGAAGCGTTGCGCAAGGAAATCAAGAATCTGGAAGCCCTGTTAAAACAGCCCCTGTCCGACGAAGTGATCGAACAGATTGCACGGGAGCAATACGGCATGCGACGAGCCGGCGAGACCGTCTATCGTACCGAACAAGTGCCCTGATCCGGCGAAGATCCACCTCTTTTCCCTGGAGACAGCATGGCATCCGGGGTAGTTATCTGCAATACCATATGTTACACGGATCCATGCCCCTTCTGTCTCTTTTCCAAACACTGATTATCCTATCTGTTTTCAACGTATGCAACATTTTGCCATAGGCATCGATCTGGGTGGTACCAATATAAAAGCGGCCCTGGTGGAACGAACGGAAGGACTAGTCTACGTCACCCGGAAACCGACGGAGGCCGAACAAGGAGCCGAACACGTCTTAGATCGCATAGTATCGATTGTCCGGATTGTGATGGCCAAAACGGCCGGTAAACCCGTGGACGGTATTGGTATCGGCGTCCCCGGCACCGTCAACCTGGACCGCACCAGCCTCAGCCACCCTCCCAACATTCCAGGTTGGGAGCAGATCAATCTGCGAAACGTCCTGCAAGAACGGCTCGACGTATCCCTGCCTGTGATCGTTGAGAATGATGCCAACGTTGCCGGGCTGGGTTCCTCCAACTACGGGACCGGACGCCCGTACGATTCCTTCATCATGGTGACGCTGGGAACCGGCGTCGGTGGGGCCGTCATCTACCAGAACAAGATTTTCCGTGGTTCCACGGGAGGCGCTGCTGAGATCGGCCACATGACCATCGACTACGAAGGCCCGAAGGACAATGCCGACGTGGCGGGATCCATCGAAGCTTACCTTGGGCAGCGATTTCTTTGCTGGCATGCCCGCAAGATCCTGCAAAGCTACCCGGAGAGCCGGGTCTACCGGATGGCGGGACGGGACCTGGCCGAACTGACGCCTGAAACGCTTTCACGCGCCGCCGAAAAAGGCGACAAAGGCGCGCGCGACGTGCTTGCCTGGGCCGGGCACAAGCTGGGATGCGTCCTGGGATCAGTGGTCAACCTGCTCGACATACGAACGATCATCGTCGGCGGAGGCATCTCCGCAGCCGGAGATTATATTCTCGAACCGGCGCGAAAGAGCATTCGGCATTTTCTCCACCCCGGCCTGCGAGAGGATGTGACCATTCTACAGGAAACCCTGGGCAACGAGGCCGGTATCCTGGGAGCGGCCTATCTTGTTTTTGAGTTCCTGGATACCCATGATACCCCGCCCGAGCGATCTTAGGTGGCTTCCCAGCCGGTTCGCGATGGCCCGCGATCACGGGAGGCGTTTCACTTCATGTTTCCATCTTTTTCTCGGGATATGCTTCATCTTCGGATGCTGCCTGCTGATGATGACTTGCCTCACGCCGGCAGCCTTCGCCCAGGATATCCCGCCGCCCCTTCCTGCACCCCGCCCAGATTCCGCCGCCGTCAACGTCCGCCCCGACTCGCTGGCTCGGCCCGACACAACCCTGCGAAGCGCGACGACCGGGGCGCGTCTTTCCGACACCTCCGACCTCGACAAACCCATCCAATTCTCAGGCACGGATTCACTCATCCTGCGCTTTGACGACACCGTCGGCGATGAAGGCCGTCTCGTAGGCAATGTCTCCGTGACCTACGGCGACGCTACCCTTGCCGCCCACGCCATCAACATTCTCTTCGACATCGACGAACTGCGTGCCGAAGGGCTGCCGTCCGACACGGGCGTCGTGGGTATGCCCCATTTTCGACAGGGTAGCGAAGACTTCACGGGGTCGTCGTTCGCGTACAATATGCGGACGGGCCGTGGACGCGTGGTAGGAGCCCGCACCAGCTATGAAGACGGGTTCATTCGGGCACAGGTGGCCAAGGTGCTCGAAGATAGCACCCTCAACATCCTCCACGGCCAGTATACTACCTGCAACTGCGCCCCCGACGAGACCCCCTCCTATTCGCTGCGGTCGAACAAGATGAAGGCGGTGGACCAGAAATGGATTTATACCGGCCCTATTCAACTCTTTATCTACAATATCCCCACGCCGTTGTGGCTCCCCTTTGGTTTTTTGCCTGCTCAGGAAGGCCGACGTAGCGGCATCCTCCCCCCCGAGTACGGCGAGGATCAGCGAGGCTTTTACCTCCGGAATATGGGCTACTACTGGGCCATCAACGACTACATGGACCTCCAGGCTCGGGTGGGAGTGTGGACCAAAGGTAGCTGGCAGGTCAACCCCACCTTCCGCTACAGCCTCCGGGATCGCTTCAGCGGCAATCTTTCCGTTGACTACATTCACGAACGCAACGGCGAACGCGACGACCCCGACGTCCTCATTCGCAACAGTGTAAACGTGCGATGGAACCACAACCAGACCCTCAATCCCACCGCTCGAATCTCAGCCAATGTAAATCTGGCCAGCTCCAGCAGCTACTTCCGAAACGTGTCGGACCAGTATGACGACAACGTCAGGCAGTCCATTGGCTCCACGATTCAATACAATAAGCGATGGCAGGCGAGCGGGCGATCCTTATCACTCAACCTGCGTCAGAACCAGGTGCTCGCAACGGGCGTCGTGAACATGACGCTGCCCGAATTGTCATTCTCGCAACGATCCATGAAGCCCTT
>JBHHWM010000433.1:0-2927 GCA_046756545.1 Rhodothermales bacterium
CTTCTCGGAGGGGCTGCCGGGTTTGCATTAGGGTTGTTGTTAGCCCCGGAAGAAGGACGCAAGCTGCGCCGTCGCCTCAGCTATCGCTTAGAGAGCCTGGGTAAACAGGTAGGTGACCTGGCCGACCAGGTGTTGAACCCGGAGACCGAGAGTGAGGCGCGTCGTACGGGTGATGCCCTTGTAGCGGATGCGGAGGTTCGTGCCCAGCGTATCCGCAGTGACATTGATGCCTTACTGGGGGAAGTGCGCCAGCCCGGCTCCTCGCGGCCGTCGTCTCCCTCCATGCCTTGATACACCCGGCGTGGTGCGCTCTATCTTCTTTAGGTTTCAAATCAGACGCCTATGCCCAATTTTAGTATTCTGCTACCGCCCGCTGAAGGGAAAAAGCCTGGCGGCAATCCCTTCGCCCCCGATATGTTCGATTATCGCTCCTCCACCACGTTCAACTACTTCCACGACCTGAACCCGGAGCGGCGTCAACTCATCAACGCCTTGCAGAATGTCGTCGAGAACCGTGAGGAAGACGTGTTGCGGGAAATTTTCGGGGTCAAGGGCGATTATCTGGAAGAAGCAATCCGGGTCAATTCGGAGATCTATACGGCTCCCTTGATGTCCGCGCTTGATCGGTATAGCCTGGGGGTGATGTATAAGGCCATGGATTTCGCCGGCCTGCCCACCGGAGCCCAACGTCGTCTCCTGGAGAACGGGATCATCTTTTCCGGCCTGTTCGGCCTGCTGCGCCCCGACGATCTGATCCCCAATTATCGTCTCCGTATGGAAGCCACGCTGCCGGAGATCGGGCGCATGGCGAAGTATTGGAAACCGTTTCTGAGTCCGGTGTTGAATGAGACCTTAAAAGGACGTTTTGTGTGGGACCTGTTGCCTGCCGCCCATCGCGACGCCTGGGATGACGACCATTCCTACGCCCAACTCATTCGGGTGAAATTCTACGTCGAAGAGGGGGGCGAACGCAAAGCGGTGTCGCATAATGTGAAGCCTCTTCGCGGGCAACTCGTCAATTTTATCGTCCGCGAAACGGTTGAAGAACTGGAGCCCTTCCTGGCCTGGGAACATCCCGCGGGCTATCGGTACGACGAGGCGGCCTCCAGCTTCAACGAAGAGACCAAAACGGGCGTCGTAGCGATGGTGAAAAAAGCCTGAGCGATTGTGGATTTTTGGTGGTAGATTTGGCATAGTCCGGTGGGCTAAATCTAACAGGGTACGATGCAGCATCCGGTGGTGATAGGAATCGCAGGAGGCTCGGGTTCGGGCAAGACGACCGTGCTGCACCGCCTCGTGAGTGCCTTCGGGCCGGAGCACATCGCCGTCCTCGACCACGACGCCTACTACCGTCCCCTCGACCACCTGCCGCTGGAACAACGCATCGCCATCAACTTCGATCATCCCGACGCGCTCGAAACCGACCTGATGCGGCGGCACCTCGACCGGCTCCTCGACGGAGCCTCCATCGAGAAACCGGTGTATAACTTCACGACGCATACACGCGAGGCGGTCACCACGCACATCGAGCCGCGTCCCGTCATTATCATCGAAGGGATCCTGGTGCTGGCCGAGCCGATCCTCGTCGAGCGTATGGACATCAAGCTTTTCGTCGATGCGGCGTCCGATATCCGCCTGATGCGCCGAATCCGCCGGGACATCCTGGAACGGGGGCGTTCGATTGAGGATATCCTGGAGCA
The DNA here is from genome assembly GCA_046756545.1 of Rhodothermales bacterium. GTDB lineage: Bacteria > Bacteroidota > Rhodothermia > Rhodothermales > JBHHWM01 > JBHHWM01. Next base: position 1,701 of record JBHHWM010000433.1, read on the forward strand.
GTATGAGCGCACCGTTCGCCCGATGCATCTCGAATTTGTCGAGCCTTCGAAGCGGAGAGCCGACGTGATCATTCCGCACGGCGGCCACAATCAGGTGGCTATCGACATGGTCATCGCGCGCATTGGGGCATTATTGAGGCAGTATCAACTCGAAGCATCCGTTTAGTCGAGGGTTGTCCGTGTCATCGTCATCACGAAACCTGAGCAACAGTGCGCACAAGGTGCAGGAGGCTCTGGAGGCGCATGGCGTCGACCTGGAAGTGGTAGAGCTGCCCGATTCCACACGGAGTGCCGCCGAAGCCGCTCAGGCCATCGGGTGTCGCGTGGGGCAGATCGTCAAGTCGCTCATTTTCACCGGCAAGGCTACGGGGCGTCCCCTGCTCGTGCTTGCCAGCGGCGTCAACCGTGTCGATGAAAAGAAGCTCGGGCGGTTGGTGGGGGAGATGATTCGCAAAGCCGATGCCGCCTTTGTGCGGGAACGAACCGGGTATGCCATTGGAGGCGTTCCCCCGCTTGCACACAAGGAGCCGATGCCGACCTTCATCGACGAAGACCTGCTGGGCTACGATCAGCTATGGGCTGCGGCAGGCACCCCGCGTGCTGTTTTTGCGCTCACGCCGGCAGACCTTCAGGCGCTTACGAACGGGCAGGTTGCTTCCGTCAAATAGGGGGGGAGGCTTCTCGATTCGCCACGCCGTTCAGCGCCATCAGGATGCGAATCCCGTGCAGGACGAGGTGAGGTTCTACGTGGTCGATTGCGTTGAGGTGGGTGTGTAGAAAATCGGCCCATCCGCCGGTGGCCACTACGAAGGGAGCATCTTCGAGGGTGTCGCCGATACGGGCGAGCAGGCCCTGTACGCCGTCGAGGAAGGCATACATAATGCCCGCCTGCAGCGCTTCCTGGGTGGACCGTCCAATCGGGGTGGTGGGCAGTTCCGTCGGTACGGACGGCAGTTGCGCCGTGCCCTTTGAAAGCGCCGCGTTGAGGAGCTGCGGACCGGCCCCGATGGCCCCTCCTCGAAAGACGCCGAATTGGTCGACGACGTCGTAGGTTATCGCCGTACCGGCATCGAGGGCGACGATGCACCGGGGGTCGTGGTTGTCGGTGAGGCCGTGCATGGTCCAGGCGGCGACCGCCGCGGCTAGGCGGTCGGTTCCCAAGGTGTGGGGCGTTTCATAGGCCAGCGTAAAGGGGAGCTTCATCTCAACGTGGATGTCTTCCGGCGT
>JBHHWM010000434.1:0-2927 GCA_046756545.1 Rhodothermales bacterium
GCGACGCTGGCCACGGAAGCACTCTTCTCCGCCTTCCTCGGAGACCGGCGCAACACGCTGTATCACGGCCACTCCTACACCGGCAACCCGTTGGCCTGCGCTGCTGCACTCGCCAACCTGGATCTCTTTGAGGATCTCTTGCCGATGCTTCCGGAGAAAGAGCGCGTGCTGTCGGAGCGGCTGGAGCCGTTTCACGCGTTGCCGTACGTGGGCGATGTACGCCGGCGCGGCTTCATGGTTGGCTTCGAACTGGTGATGGATAAGGCAACCCGGCACCCTTTTCCCGCCGGTGCCCTGGCCGGCTACGTGGTGGCCGACGCCGCGCGCGAACGCGGGATGCTGATCCGGCCCATCGGCAATGTTGTTATCTTCATGCCGCCCCTTGCTTCCTCGAACGAAGCCTTGCGCGAGATGGTAGCCATCCTCCACGCCGCGTTTCAGGCAGCTACGCCCGCTCTGGAGCAGGCAGCCCTATCCTCGCAATCGACATGAGCGGCCTCTTCATCACCGGTACGGATACCGGCGTCGGCAAGACCGTGGTGGCGGCAGGGTTGGCCCGTCTGCTGAGCGACCGGGGCACGTCGGTCGGCGCGTTGAAGCCCGTGGAAACGGGCTGGGAGGGTTCGGGCACGGAATGGCCGCCGGACGGCCGGTTGCTGGCCGATGCGGCCCGCATGCAGGATACGCGCTCCGACGTGGTGCCCCATCTCTTCGCCGAACCGCTGGCACCGCTGGTCGCCGCGCGGCGCTGCGGGCAACCGATAGAGATAGCAGTTATCGAGCGGGCGTTTGAACAACTGCACCGAAGGTACGACTGCGTGCTGGTGGAAGGAGCCGGGGGCCTCTCGGTGCCGATCACGGAGAGCGTGTGGATGGCCGACCTGGCGAAGCGCCTTCGGCTTCCCGTACTCGTCGTGGCGCGGCCCACCCTGGGAACGCTGAATCATACCTTCTTAACAGTGCATTATGCGCGAACACACGAACTTAACGTGCTCGGGGTGGTCATCAACGGAAGCCGTGTGGGGACGACCGACGTGGCCGAACAAACCAACCCGGCCATGATCGAAGAGATGTGCCGGGTGCCGGTGCTGGGCATGGTGCCGCGTCGCCCGTCCATCACCACCCCGGAGGAAGCGGCGGAGGCCCTGGCCGCCGGGCTCGACCTCGACCGGCTTCGCCGTCGCTACCACGCGTTAACAGGAACCGATTTATGCTAAACAGGACCTCGACCGGCAGCCGGTGGCATGCGCTGGCAGATCGGGTGCTGGCCGGCGGAACGGCCACCCCCGCCGACGCCCTGGCTATCTTGCAAGCACCCGATGAAGCGTTGCTCGATTTGCTGGCCGCTGCCTATCGCATCCGGCATCACTACTTCGGCAACACGGTCAGGTTGAACTTTCTGGTCAATGCAAAGAGCGGGCTGTGTCCGGAAGATTGTAATTACTGCTCGCAGTCGCGGGTTTCCGAGGCTCCGATTCACAAATACCCCCTGATGTCGCAGGACGAGTTGGTCCGCCTTGCCGAACGGGCCGTGGCGCTGAAAGCCTCGACCTGCTGCATCGTCTTGAGTGGCCGGGGGCCTTCAAAAAAAGAAGTGCGCCATGTAGCCGGGGCGACCGAGGAAATCAAGAAGCGCTATCCCGACCTGAAGGTATGCGCCTGCATGGGCCTCCTCTCCGAAGCAGACGCCCGATCCCTCAAAGACGCCGGGGTGGACCGCTACAACCATAACCTGAACACCGCCGAGAGCGCCTACAAGGCCGTCTGCTCTACGCACACCTATCAGGACCGAGCCGATACCGTCGAGGCGACGCGGAAAGCGGGGATCTCGCCGTGCTCCGGCATCATCGTCGGGATGGGCGAGACGCTGGAGCAACTGGTGGAGGTGGCCTTCAGCCTCTGCGATCTCCGGGCGGATTCGATCCCGGTCAACTTTCTCCTCCCGATTGAAGGGACGCCGCTGGGCCAGGGCGCGCGACCCCTCACTCCCCGGTTCTGCCTCCGTGTGTTGAGCATGGCCCGGTTCGTCTGCCCCGACCGGGAGATCCGTGTTTCCGCCGGGCGCGAGAGGCACCTGCGCTCGATGCAGCCACTGAGTCTGTATCCCGCCAATTCGCTGTTCGTCGCCGATTATCTGACGGAACCCGGCCAACAGGCGGAGTTAGACTGGCGTATGATTGAAGACCTGGGCTTTGAGATCGAAGGGCTCCCTGCCGCCACGGTCCCGAAACCCGGACAGCGCTTGCCTGCCTGCCCCCATCGTAACGAGCTAGTCTAATCTAGGAGAAGAGGTTCTTTGTGGTACGTTCCATAGAGGAGACGTGTTATATTTACATCCTGTCTGCTAACGAAGGATCGTACCCGGATCGATCTGCATCTGTTCAGGGGCTCCATTCACCAGTTCCATGTCAATGAGGTACTGCCATGTCCCGTTCGTCGTCCCGTTCCCGTCGTGATTTTCTGAAAAAGAGTACGTTGGCCGGTGCCGCTGCCGCGCTCATGCCCGGTGCGCGGGTCGTCGGGGAGGCGACGGCTCACGCCGCATCGCGGCGGGTTGCCGGACCCGTAGCCATTGCCAGCGGCAATGGGCTGGGCGCGGTAGAAAAAGCGGTCGAAGTGATCCGGAGCGGGGCCGACGCCCTTGATGCGGTGATTGCAGGGGTCAACCTGGTGGAGGAAGATCCTGAAGACAGGTCGGTCGGCTACGGCGGGCTGCCCAATGCCGACGGCGTGGTCCAACTCGACTCGGCGGCGATGCACGGGCCGACCAACCGTGCCGGGGCGGTGGCGGCTATCGAAGGCATCATGTATCCATCGAAGGTGGCACGCCTGGTGTTGCAGCGCACCGACCACGTGCTTCTAGTGGGCAAGGGCGCGCAGCGCTTTGCGCGCATGCATGGCTTTCCCATCGAGAATCTGCTCACCGA